>JAEYTJ010000126.1 GCA_023434095.1 Pseudomonadota bacterium
TGGGCGCGCGTTGCCTACCATCCTTCGCGGCCGGGCTGCGCCCGGCACCTCAGGATGACGGAGGTGCTGCGTCATCCGGGGGTGACGGCGTACTCCCGCCACCCGGGGATAACGGAAGTTCTCCGTCACCCGGGGATGATCCCCCCTCAACCGAACAACGTCATCCTGAGGTGCGAGCGCAGCGAGCCTCGAAGGATGCAGTTTTGCCGCGCGCTCCACGCGAAGGGTGACTTGCCATGACCGACACCCCCCTGCTGATCGCCGAGGGTCTTTCCAAGAATTACGGCACCCGGCTCGGCTGCCGCGACGTGTCGCTGGAGGTCTATCCCGGCGAGGTGCTGGCCGTGGTCGGCGAATCCGGCTCGGGCAAGTCGACCCTGCTCGGCCTGCTCTCCACCGAGCTGGAAGCCAGCGCCGGAAGCGTGTCCTACCGGCTGCGCGACGGGCGGCTGGCCGACCTCGCCAGCCTCGGCGCCGCCGAGAAGCGGCTGTTGATGCGCACCGATTGGGGCTTCGTGCGGCAGAACCCGGCGGACGGGCTGCGCATGGCGGTCTCGGCCGGCGGCAATGTCGGCGAGCGGCTGATGGCGGTCGGCTGGCGGCACTATGGCAATATCCGCGACGAGGCCATCGACTGGCTGGCCAAGGTCGAGATCGCCGCCGACCGGGTGGACGACGACCCGCGCGCCTTTTCCGGCGGCATGCGCCAGCGCCTGCAGATCGCCCGTAACCTCGTCACGCGCCCGCGCCTCGTGTTCATGGACGAGCCGACCGGCGGGCTCGATGTCTCGGTGCAGGCGCGCTTGCTCGATCTCATCCGCCAGCTGGTGGCGGAGCTGGGGCTGGCGGTGATCATCGTTACCCACGACCTCGCCGTCGCCCGGCTGCTCTCGCACCGCATGGTGGTGATGCGGCACGGGCGGGTGATCGAGACCGGCATCACCGACCAGGTGCTGGACGACCCGCGCGAGCCCTACACGCAGCTGCTCGTCTCTTCGGTGCTGGCGGCGTGAGGGGGGAGGATATGAGCTCCCCTCCCGTTCCCCGGCCAAGCGGAGCGCCGGCGCCGCCGGTGTGCAGCGCGAGCCGGGGCCCCGCCTCCCGTGCTGTCGCCGGGCGCGGCGTTACGCCGCCAAAGCGGCATTGGCCTGCTACGCAGGTGTCTTTCGCTGGGTCCCGGCGCGGCGCTCCGGCTGCGCCGTCGCTGGACCGGGACACGGCCGCGCATGCAACCCTCTTGTCGCTTCCCATTTGCTGGAAGAGCTGCCCATGAACACCCCCATCCTCTCCGTTTCCGGCGTCGCCAAGACCTTCATCCTGCATCTGCGCGAGGGGGCGCGGCTGCCTGTCGTGAACGGCGCCAGCTTCGACCTCTACGCCGGCGAATGCGTGGCGCTGGGCGGGCCTTCGGGCGCGGGCAAGAGCTCGCTGCTGAAGATGGTCTACGGCAATTATCGGGTCGACGCCGGCGCGATAGGGGTGCGCGACGGCGATGAGGTGGTGGATGTCGCCGCCGCGGCACCGCGCCGGCTGATCCGCCTGCGCGACACCGCCATGGGCTATGTCAGCCAGTTCCTGCGGGTGATCCCGCGCGTCGGCGCGCGCGACGTGGTGGCGGAGCCGCTGGTCCATGACGGCGTGGCGGTCGAGGAAGCCACGGCGCGGGCCGGCGAGCTGCTCGCCCGGCTCAACCTGCCGGAACGGCTGTGGAGCCTGCCGCCCGCCACCTTTTCCGGTGGTGAGCAGCAGCGGGTGAACATCGCCCGCGGGCTGATCGCCCATCGCCCGCTCCTGCTGATGGACGAGCCCACCGCCTCGCTGGACGCGGCCAACCGCGCCGTTGTGGTGGAGCTGATCGAGGAGAAGAAGCGGGCCGGCGTCGCCATTCTCGGCATCTTCCACGATGCGGAGGTGCGCGAGGCGGTGTGCGACCGGGTGATCGACGTCACCACCTTCGGCAAGGCGGCGGCGTGAGCGGCGCAGGCATGACGGGCGGCAGCGTGAGGGAATGATGAACGAGACGGTCTACGCCAACGCGCTGCTGGTGCTGGAGGACGAGGTGCGCCCCGGCCATCTCGTGGTGCGCGACGGGATCATCGCCGAGATCGGCGAGGGCACGGCGCCGCGCGGGGCCATCGACATGGGCGGCGACCATGTGCTGCCGGGCTTCGTCGAACTGCACACCGACCATGTCGAGGGCCATCTCTACCCGCGCCCGCGCGTGACCTGGAACGCCTTCGCCGCCGTGACAGCCTATGACGCGCAGATCGCCGCCTCCGGCATCACCACCGTGTTCGACTCGCTGCGCGTGTGGCCGGACAGGCGCGCCGTGGGCATGGACGGGGACGCGCCGCTGCTTGCCGCCACGGTGCGCGCGGCCGGCGCGGCGGGCGTGCTGCGGGCGGAGCATTTCGTGCATCTGCGCTGCGAGGTGACGGCCGACGGTGTGGTGGGGGAAGCCGGCGCGCTGATGGAGAGCGAAGGGGTGCGGCTGATCTCGCTGATGGACCACACGCCGGGGCAGCGCCAGTTCATGACCGAGGCGCAGTTCCGCAGCTATTACAAGAAGAAGAGCGGCATGAGCGACGCCGAGCTGGACCTCATCGTTTCCGAGCGGCAGGAGGCGCATGCCCGCTACGCCCGGCCCAACCGCGCCCGGCTGGTGGAGATGGCGCGCGCGCAGGGCATCGTGCTGGCGAGCCATGACGACGCCACCGACGACCATGTCACGGAGGCGATCGGGGATGGGGTGGCCATCGCCGAATTCCCCACCACCGACCGCGCGGCGGACGCCTCGCACAAGGCCGGCATCCGGGTGCTGATGGGCGCGCCGAATAT
>JAEYTJ010000181.1 GCA_023434095.1 Pseudomonadota bacterium
CGCCAGGGCGGCGCCAGCCAGGCTGCGCGCGAGAGTGGAGCGGTGGATCATGTCGAGTTCCTGTCGAGCGAACCGGAGAGAGACAACAGCGGACGCCTCGCCGCCATAACGCGATCGTGGGGCTGTCTCAAGCGCAATTGAGGCGACAGAGTGACCCCATGAAATATAGGTGTCCGGTTCATGCTAGAAGTCGGCGGCAAATACGACCCGAATCGCTAACAGGAGCCGATGCGTGAGCGGTATCACCCGGCGGGCCTTTGGGCGCAACGTCTTAATCGCCGGCGGTTCGGCATTCTGTTACCCCCTGCTCGCGCCGGCACGCGCGCAGGAGAGCGCGGCCCCCGCGGTGACGCCCGCCGCCCCCGGGCCGGGAGACGCCGGCCCCCGGCACGGCATCGCCATGCACGGCGAGCCGCTCTACCCGCCCGGCTTCGCGCACTATCGAAGCGTCAATCCTGACGCACCGAAGGGCGGCCGTCTCATCCAGGGCGCGGTCGGCGCCTTCGACAGCCTGAACCCCTTCATCGTGCGCGGCAGCGCGCCGCCTTTCGTGCGCTGGAACATCGTCGAAAGCCTGATGGCGCGCAGCCCGGACGAGGCCTTCACCTGCTACGGCCTGCTGGCGCGCAGCGTGGAGACGGACGCGGCGCGCTCCTATGTCGCCTTCGAGATCGATCCGCGCGCCCGCTTCTCCGACGGCACCCCGGTGACGGCCGACGACGTGCTGTTCTCCTTCGAGCTGCTGCGCGCCAAGGGCCGGCCGAACCATCGCACCTATTACGGCAAGGTGGCGAAGGCGGAGGTGACCGGCCCGCTCGCCATCCGCTTCACCTTCGGCGTGGTGGACCGCGAGCTGCCGCTGATCCTCGCCTTGATGCCGGTGCTCGCCCGCCATGCGACCGACGCGGAGGCCTTCGAGCAGACGACGTTCAAGGCACCGCTCGGCAGCGGCCCCTATGTTGCCACCGAGGTGAAGCCCGGCGAGAGCGTGCTGTTGACGCGCTCGCCCGCCTATTGGGGCGCCGGGCTGCCTGTCAGTCGCGGCAATTTCAATTTCGACAGCCTGCGCTACGACTTCTACCGGGATGTGAATGCGCAGTTCGAAGCGTTCAAGCGCGGGTTGTACGACATACGCTTCGAGACCGACCCGGGGCGCTGGAAGACGGGCTACGACATCCCGGCGGTGCGCGACGGGCGCATCGTGACCGAAGAGATCGCCACCGGAACTCCGAAGCCCTATTCGGCGCTGATCTTCAACATGCGCCGCCCGCTCTTCGCGGATATGCGGGTGCGGCAGGCCATGGTGGCGCTGTTCGATTTCGAATGGGCGAACCAGAACCTCTATTTCGGCCTCTACCGCCGAAACGGCAGCTTCTACGACGATTCCGAGCTCTCCTCGCTCGGCCGCCCGGCGGATGCGCGCGAGCGGGCGCTGCTCGCTCCCTATGGAGACGCCGTGCTGCCCGACGTGATGGAGGGCACCTGGCACGCCCCGCGCTCGGACGGCTCCGGGCGCGACCGCGAGCAGTTGCGCCGGGCGCTCAGCCTGTTCTCTGCCGCCGGCTGGGAACTGAAGGGCGGCGCGCTCACCCACCGCACAAGCGGCCAGCCCTTTGCCCCAGAGCTGGTCGTCGGCTCCAAAGACCAGGAGCGGCTGGCCCTCGCCTACCAGAACATGCTGCGCCGCGCCGGGGTGAGGCTGAACATCCGCCTCGTCGACAATGTGCAGTTCGAGGCCCGCAAGCAGACCTATGACTACGACATGGTGCCTTATATCTGGGACCAGTCGCTCTCTCCCGGCAATGAGCAGGCCTTCTATTTCGGCTCCGCCGCCGCCGACACGCCCGGCACCCGCAATTTCATGGGGCTGAAGAGCCAGGCGGCGGACGCGATGATCGAGGCGTTGCTGGCGGCGCAGGAAAAGGAGGACTTCGTCTCCGCCGTGCGCGCGCTCGACCGGGTGCTGATTTCCGCACAGTTCTCGGTGCCGCTGTTCTACACCCCTGGCCAATGGGTCGCGCGCTGGCGCAAGGTGGAGCGGCCGCAGACGCTGGCGCTGCAAGGCACGCTGGCCGAGAGCTGGTGGCAGGGTAACGGCTAGCGGCACTCCGCCTTGAGCCGCCGGCCGTGCCGCCGCCGTCGGTCAAATCGGCCGCCCGGCGCATGAAGCGCTGGACAGCCGGGCCGGAACAGGTTCCTTAAGGGCGGAAGGCGCGCGGCCGCCGGCAGGAGCCGGGATGGCGGCGTGCGAATGAAGTGCGGGAGCCATGTCCATGCGTTACGCCATCCTCTGCGCCGCCTTGCTCGTGGCGGGCACCCTGTCCGCCGGGGCGCAGCAGCCGATCGAGGTGCACCCGAACCAGCCGGCGCAGGGCGGGCTGGAGATCACCATCCCGCCGATCAACAACCCGAACTATCTCGATTACGGCCCGCTGCCGGACAAGCCCGGCTCGGACAAGAGCCAGGACTACATGGATCAGGCCGGCGGCAATTACGAAAACCTCAGCGGACCGGGTTCGGATGTCGATGCCGACGTGATGCCGGACACCGACGGCGCCTATGAGAGCCCGCTGGAGTAGGGAGCGGGACCGAGGTGCGGGCGGCCCTCCTTAGCCGCCCTGCCGGCGATCTGCCCTCGGCGGTCTTCTCCGCGAGACGGCGGCTATGCCGCCTTCGCCCCCTGCTCCGCGATCTTCGCCAGTTCCTTCAGGATGCCTGCGCTGCCCTTCAGCCGCGCATTGGCGCTCGGCCAGTCCCCGGAGAACACCACCTTGCCGTCCGGGCGCATCTTTGCCACCACATGCGGCTTGCCGACATAGGCGATGAAGCCGGCCGGGTTGGGGAAACGCCCGTCGCGGAAGGTCAGGACCATGCCGCGCGGGCCGGCGTCCACCTTCTCCACATTGGCGCGGCGGCACAGCGCTTTGATCGCCACCAGCTTGAGCAGTTGTTCCACCTCTTCGGGCAGCGGGCCGAAGCGGTCGACCATTTCCGCCCCCATCGATTCGATCTCGGCGTCGGTCTCCATGTCGGCGAGGCGGCGGTAGAGACTGAGGCGGACATGCAGGTCGGTCACATAGTCCTCGGGGATCAGCACCGGCGTGCCGATGGAAATGGTCGGCGACCACTTGTCCGCCACCGGCGCGGTAATACCAGCCTTGAGGTTGGCGATCGCCTCCTCCAGCATCTCCTGATAGAGCTCGTAGCCGACTTCCTTGATATGGCCGGACTGCTCGTCGCCGAGCAGGTTGCCGGCGCCGCGAATGTCGAGGTCGTGGCTGGCGAGCTGGAAGCCCGCCCCCAGCGTGTCGAGCGATTGCAACACCTTGAGTCGCCGGTCGGCCTGCGCCGTCACCTGCTTTTCCGCCGGCAGGGTGAAGATGGCATAGGCCCGCGTCTTGGAGCGGCCGACGCGCCCGCGTAGCTGATAGAGCTGGGCAAGGCCGAACATGTCGGCGCGGTGGATGATCAGCGTGTTGGCGGTCGGGATGTCGAGGCCGGATTCGACGATGGTGGTGGAGAGCAGCACGTCGAACTGCCCGTCATAGAAGGCGGACATGATCTCTTCGAGCTGCGTCGCCGCCATCTGGCCATGCGCCACCGCGACCTTCACCTCCGGCACGCTCTTGTCGAGGAAGTCCTTCACCTCGGCGAGGTCCTCGATGCGCGGGCAGACATAGAAGCTCTGCCCGCCGCGGTAGCGCTCGCGCAGCAGCGCCTCGCGCACGATCAAGGGATCGAACGGGGTGACGAAGCTGCGCACCGCCAGCCGGTCGACCGGCGGCGAGGCGATGATGGAGAGTTCGCGCACCCCGGTCATCGCGAGCTGCAGCGTCCGCGGAATGGGCGTCGCGGTGAGGGTCAGCACATGCACCTCGGCGCGCATCTGCTTCAGCCGCTCCTTGTGGCCGACACCGAAATGCTGCTCCTCGTCGACGATGACGAGGCCGAGGTCGCGGAACGAAATCGCCTTGCCCAGCAGCGCATGGGTGCCGACCACGATATCCACCGTGCCGTCGGCGAGGCCCTTCTTGGTCTCGCTCATCTCCTTGCCGGTGACGAGGCGCGAGGCCTGCCGCACCACGACGGGCAGGCCCTTGAAGCGCTCGGAAAAGGTCTTGAAGTGCTGGCGCGCCAGCAGCGTGGTCGGCACCACCACCGCCACCTGCTTGCCGTTCAGCGCCACGGCGAAGGCGGCGCGCAGGGCGACTTCGGTCTTGCCGAAGCCGACATCGCCGCACACCAGCCGGTCCATCGGGTGGCCGGAGCCGAGATCGTCGAACACCGCCTCGATGGCGGCTTCCTGATCCTCGGTCTCCTCATAGGGGAAACGGGCGCGGAACTCGTCATAGAGCCCGGCCGCCGGTACCAGGCGCGGCGCCTCCTGCGTCTGGCGCTGGGCGGCGACCTTGATCAGCTCGGCCGCCATCTCGCGGATACGGCTCTTCATCCGCGCCTTGCGCGCCTGCCAGCCGCCGCCGCCCAGCCGGTCGAGCTGCGCCTCGGTGTCCTCCGAGCCGTAGCGCGACAGGAGTTCGAGATTCTCCACCGGCAGGAACAGCTTGGAGCCTTCCGCATAGTGGATTTCGAGGCAGTCGTGCGGCGCGCCCATCGCCTCGATGGTCTTCAACCCGATGAAGCGGCCGATGCCGTGGTCGACATGCACGACGAGATCGCCGGCGGTGAGCGCGCCGAGCTCCGCAATCACGTCCTGCGGCCGGCGCGCCTTGCGCTTCGGGCGCACCAGCCGGTCGCCGAGAATGTCCTGCTCGCCGATGATGGCGAGGCTGTCGGTCTCGAAGCCGCTTTCGATGCCGAGCACGGCCAGCGCGATGGTGCCCTTGGGCAGCGCTTCCGCTGCGTCGCGCGAGCCCACCGTCTGCGTGCCCTTGAGACCGTGATCGGCGAGCACCGTGGACAGCCGGTCGCGCGACCCGTCCGACCAGGCGGCGAGGATGGTGCGTTTGGTCTTGGCGAGGTCGCGCAGATAGGAGGCGGCGACGTCGAACAGCGAGGCTTCCGGGTCCGCCCGCTCCGGCGCGAAGGAGCGCGCGGGACGGCCGTCGAGATCGATCACGTCCTTCGATTCCGGCAGGGCATAGGCGGAAAGCGCGACGTTGCGCGCGGCCTCGCGCCGGGCCTTCCATTCCTCGGCGGTGAGATAAAGCGCGTCGGGCGGCAGCGGCTTGTAGGGGGTGCCGCCGCCATGCTCCATGCCGTGGCGGCGGGCGTCGTAATAGTCGGCAATCTGGTCGAGGCGCGAGGCCGCGGCCTCGTCGTCCTGGGCCTCCATCACGACGGGCGCGTCGGGGGCGTAGTCGAACAGCGTGTCCAGCCCCTCGTGGAACAGCGGCAGCCAGTGCTCCATGCCGGGATAGCGCCGCCCCTCGCTCACCGCCTCATAGAGCATGTCGCCGCGCTGCGCCGCGCCGAAGGCGGCGACATAGGCCATGCGGAAGCGCTTCATTGTCTCGCTGGTGAGCTGCACCTCGCTCATCGGCACGAGATCGAGCGCGCGCATCTGCATCGCGGTGCGCTGGGTCTCGGGGTCAAAGGAGCGGATCGATTCCAGCGTGTCGCCGAAGAAGTCGAGCCTCACCGGTGCCGGCAGGCCGGGCGGGAACAGATCGACAATGCCGCCGCGCACCGCGTATTCGCCGGTGTCGCGCACGGTGGAGGTGCGCTGGAAGCCGTTGATCTCCGCCCAGCCCACCACCTCGTCCAGCGAGAGCGCATTGCCCGGTGCGGCGGAAAACGACTGGGTGGCGATCAGCGCGCGGCTCGGCACGCGCTGCAGCGCCGCGTTCACCGTGGTGAGCACGATGGTGCCGGCCTCGCGACCCTTCACGCGGGCGAGCCGCGCCAGCGTCGTCATGCGGCGGGCGATGATCGCGCTGTTGGGCGAGGCGCGGTCATAGGGCAGGCAGTCCCAGGCCGGGAAGGGCAGCACCTCCACCCCCGGCGCGAAGAAGCCCAGCGCCCGCTCCAGCTCCGCCATCCGCTCGCTGTCACGGCAGATGACCATCAGCGTCGGCCACGGCGCCTTGTCCTGCGCCGCCAGCGCACGGGCGAGGTCGGCGACGACGAGCCCCTCCATGCCGGTCGGCACATTGGCGAGGGTCAGCGTGCGGCCGGGGGCGAGCTTGGTGGTCAGGGTGGCGTAAGCGGTCTTCATATCTGCGGCAGGCCCTCGCCCGACAGGTGGAACTGGCGGAAGCGGTGAAAGACGGGGGTGTCGAATTCCGTGGACGGCACGCCGCTGCCGAGCCAACCGAACAAATCGGGGTCCTCGACCTCGATCAGCTTCTCGAAATCGGCGACCTCTTCCTCGCTCAGCTCGCCGATGCAGGCGTCGGCGAAACGTCCCATCAGCAGGTCCATCTCGCGGGTGCCGCGATGCCAGGAGCGGTAGAGGATGCGGCGGCGGCGGGCATCGAGGCCCGCGCTGGAGCGCGTGGTTCCGGTCATGTAAGTCCTGTGCCCTGCGTCTCAAGGCCGTGGAAGGCGGTGGTTCTAGCGCGGCAGGCGTCCGCTGTCAGGTGGCATGTCGGCATGGCTGATAGAACGCCGGAGAGGCGATTGCGCCCCGGCGCTCCTTCGTCCACCTTCCGCCCATCATGCGGCCCGACATCCTCAACCCCTATTTCGCCGAGATCACCGGCCTTTCCGGCATCGGCCCGAAGCTCGCCAGGCCGTTCAACCGGCTTCTCGGCCGGGAGGAGGGTGCGCGGGTGCTTGACCTGCTGCTCCACCTGCCCTCCTCCACCATCGACCGTCGCGCTCGCCCGACACTGGCGGAAATCGTGCCGGACACAGTGGTGACGGTGGAAATCCATGTCGACCGCCATGTCCCTACCCCGCACGGCTCCCGCGCGCCCTACCGGGTCTATGGCCACGACGCCACCGGCGACCTGACGCTGGCCTTCTTCAAGGCCGACCGCAGCTGGATGGAGCGCCTGCTCCCCGTTGGTGAGACGCGGTGGGTGTCCGGCACCGTGACGCTCTACGACGGCATGGCCCAGATGGTTCACCCCGACCGGGTGGTCGACGCCGCCGGCCTCGCGAAGCTGCCGCCGATCGAGCCGCTCTACCCCCTCGTCGAAGGGCTGGGCCAGGGGCATCTGCGCCGCGCGGTGGAGGCCGCCTTCGCGCAGGTGCCGGACCTGCCGGAATGGCGGGCCGACCCGCCGGACATCGGCTTCCTCGCCGCGCTGCGCACGGTCCACCAGCCGCAGGACACGATTGATGCCAGCCCGCAAGGTTCGGCCTGGCAGCGCCTCGCCTATGACGAACTGCTCGCCGGCCAGCTCGCCCTCGCCTTGCTGCGGGCCAGCACCGTGAAGCAGGCCGGGCGGCCGAGCGTCGGTGACGGCCGGCTCGCGGCCCGCATCCTCGACGCCCTGCCCTTCTCGCTCACCGGCTCGCAGACCGACGCGCTCAAGGCCATCCGCGCCGATCTCGGCTCGCAGGACCGCATGCTGCGGCTGCTGCAGGGCGATGTCGGCTCGGGCAAGACCGTGGTGGCGCTGCTCGCGGCCGCGACCGTCATCGAGGCCGGGCGGCAGGCGGCATTGATGGCGCCGACGGAAATCCTCGCCCGCCAGCACATCAAGACCATCGCCCCGCTGGCAGAAGCGGCGGGCCTTCGCGTCGCCCTGCTCACCGGCCGCGAGAAGGGGCGCGCGCGGGCCGAGCTTCTGGCACGGCTCGCGGCGGGTGAGATCGACCTGATCATTGGCACCCATGCGCTGTTCCAGGAAGGGGTGGATTTTCACGAACTCGCGCTCGCCATTGTCGACGAGCAGCACCGCTTCGGCGTGCATCAGCGTCTCGCTCTGGCCGCCAAGGGCGAGGCGGTGGATGTGCTGGTCATGACCGCGACGCCGATCCCGCGCACGCTGGTGCTGACCTATTTCGGCGACATGGATTCCAGCGAGCTGCGGGAAAAGCCGGCCGGCCGTCAGCCCATCGACACGCGCGCCATCCCGTCCGACCGCATCGACGAGATCGTCGACCGGCTGGGCCGCGCGCTGGAAGAAGGCCGGCGCGCCTACTGGATCTGCCCGCTGGTGGAGGAGTCCGAGACCTCCGACCTCGCCGCCGCCGAGGCGCGTTTCGCCGATCTCGCGGCACATTTCGGCGCTCGTGTCGGCCTCGTCCACGGCAAGATGAAGGGGGCGGAGAAGGACGCCGCCATGGCCGCCTTCGCCGCCGGGGAAACCCAGCTCCTCGTCGCGACCACGGTGGTCGAAGTAGGCGTCGATGTGCCCGAGGCCAGCATCATCGTGATCGAACATGCGGAACGTTTTGGGCTGGCGCAGCTTCATCAGCTGCGAGGCCGGGTCGGGCGCGGTTCGGAGGCCTCCACCTGCGTGCTGCTCTACCGCCGGCCGCTGGGGGAAATCGCCCGCCAGCGGCTGGAGGCGCTGCGCTCTTCCGAGGACGGGTTCTTCCTCGCCGAGCAGGATCTGAAGCTGCGCGGCGAGGGCGACGTTCTCGGCACGCGGCAGAGCGGCTTTCCCGGCTTCCGGCTGGCGCGGCTGGAGGTGCATGGCGATCTGCTGGTGCAGGCACGGGCCGAGGCGCTGGAGATCGTCGAGAACGATTCTGATCTTCGGGGCCCGCGTGGCGCGGCCCTGCGGCTGTTGCTACATGTCTTCGAGCGCGACGTGGCGGTGAAGCTGCTGAGCGCGGGCTGACAGGTCGGGGCTCAACAGGGTGGCGATGCGGTGATGCAGAGCGCGATGACGGAGCCGGAACGCAAGACGACGTCGCTTGCCGCGCCCCTGCGCTGGGCGATGTTCGCGCTGGCCTGGGTGTGCGTGGGGCTGGGCATTGTCGGGCTGGTCACGCCGGTCATGCCCGGCACGGTCTTCCTCATTCTGGCCGCGTGGCTGTTCACCCGCTCCTCGCCGCGCTTCGAGCGCTGGCTGCTCGCCCATCCGCGCCTCGGCCCCTCCGTCGTGGCATGGCGTGCGAACGGGGTGGTGCCGCGCTGGGCGCAGCTCACCGCGACTGCGAGCATGGCCGGCAGCTTCGGGCTGCTGGTGTTCATCGGCCTCTCCGCGCCGGTGCTGGCGATCATCGGCGCGATCTTCGTCGGCACCTGCGCCTATCTGCTGACCCGGCCGACCGCGTGATCCACGCATCGCCCGCCGGGCTGATCCTCGCCGGCGGTCTGTCGCGGCGCATGGGCGGCGGCGACAAGGGGCTGAGGACGCTCGGCAGCGAGACGGTGCTGTCGCGCATCGTCCGCCGGCTGACGCCACAGGCGTCTCCTCTCCTCCTCAACGCCAACGGCCCGGCGGAGCGCTTCGGCCTCGGCCTGACGGTGGTCGCGGATGCCCTGCCGGGCCATCCCGGCCCGCTCGCCGGGATACTCGCCGGGCTCGACCAACTCGCTGAGGCATTGCCGGAGGTGCGCTTCCTGCTCACCGTGCCGAGCGACTGTCCGTTCCTGCCGCACGACCTCGCCGCGCGGCTTATGGCGGCGGCGGGCTCATCCGGCGCCGCTTATGCCACTTCCGGCGGTCGGGATCATCCGGTGGTCGGGCTGTGGCCGGTGTCCTCCCGCGAGGCGCTGCGCAGGCTGCTGGTGGAGGAGGACGAGCGCCGCATGATGCGCTGGGCGCGGCAGGCCGGCGCGGCGCCGGTGGAATGGCCAACCGAGCCGCTCGATCCGTTTCTCAACCTCAACACGCCGGATGATCTCGCCACCGCCGAACGGCTGCTCGCCGCCTATCCCGCGCTCTGACCCGAGGGGCGCCAGGCAATCGAATCGACCGGTGCGGCGTGCTGGTCGGCGAAATCGGCGATGGCCTCGATATCGTCGAGATCGATCACCGGGCGTGGGCAGTCGGGCACCGGCCGGTCACTGGCGAGGCCGATGATGAACGGGTCATCGGGAAACAGAAACGGCTTGCCGAGTTCGGCACGGTTGATTTCGATCTTGGGGTGGTGGTCCTTCTTGAAGCCTTCGACCAGCACGAGGTCCACCGGCGACAGGCGGGCGACCAGCTCGGGCAGATCGGGTTCGGGTGCGCCGCGCAGCTCATGCATCAGTGCCCAGCGATTGGCCGAGGAGATCAGCACCTCGCTCGCCCCAACCGTGCGGTGGGTATGCGAATCCTTGCCCGGCTTGTCGACATCGAAATTGTGGTGGGCGTGCTTCACCGTGGAGACGCGGTGGCCGCGCGCCACCAGCACCGGAATGAGCCGTGCCAGCAGCGTCGTCTTGCCCGCCCCGCTCCATCCCGCGAAACCGATCAGCCGCATCATCGCCCTCCCCGCGCGTTTCCCTGCACTTCGGCCCTTGGTGGCCTCGCGTCAAGCCGGCGGGGCGCGCCGGCGATCACGGTTGCGCTCGCCTGCGCCGTGGCGCTTGCCCTTGCGCCCGCAACGGCTTAACCCGGCCGGTCATGGACGCCGAGAATGCCGAAACCACACTGCTGGACCTGAAGGGCCTGAAGTGCCCGCTGCCGGCCCTGCACACGCGGCGGGCGCTGGCGCGGGCGGCGCCGGGAACGGTGATTCTCGTCCACTGCACCGATCCGATGGCCGCCATCGACATTCCCCATCTCGTGCGTCAGGACGGCCATATGCTGGAAGGCCAGGCGCGGCAGGGGGACGTTCTGGCTTTCCGCATCCGCAGGCGCTCGGGCGGCGCGGACTGACGTTCAGGCGTCGCGCCAGTCGAACGTCAGCGGCGCTTCGCGGAAGGCGAAGCGGTCGAGATGGCGGGCGACGACGCCTTGCATCTGCACCAGCGCTTCCCCGTCCGGCGCCTCGATGCGCACGGTGAGGCTGTCCGCTCCGGCCTCCAGCGTGGCGACCGCGCCCTCGGGAAAGGTCACGACGCCCTGCTCGGGCGTGAAGCGCACCTCCAGCTTGTGCGCCCAGTGCTTGCAGAGCTGCTGCAGGTAGCGGCTGGCATGGGCCGTCGGGACGATGGCAAGGGTCTGGGGCATGGTCGCGTATTCCTTTACGGCATAAGGGGCGTAAACCCGTCTATCGCTTGAACGGAAAACCCGGCTATCTAGCGGCGCTTCCTGAGCCTTGGGGTCTGCGAATGAAACTGACGCGCCGCCTGTTCACCGTCACCGCCCTGATCGGTACCACCCTTTCGCTCGCCGCCCTTTCCGGTCACGCCAACCCGGCGCGGGTCCCGCATCATGGTCAGAGCGCCGCCGCGCCGCTGCCGTCGCGTGCCGACACCCATGTCTATCTGCTGCGCGGGCTTTTCGGCGTGTTCTCCCAGGGGCTCGACGCGCTGGCCGAGCAGCTGATGGCGCAGGGCTATCACGCGGAACTCTATGGCTGGGACGAATCGCAGCATGTGATCGACCTGATCAGGCGCCGCGACCAGCAGGGCCACGAAGGGCCGACGATCCTCATCGGCCATTCACTCGGCGCCAACGCGGTTATCATGGTGGCCGAGAGCCTGAACAAGCGGGGCATCGCGGTTGACCTCGCGGTCACCTTCGACGCGACGGACCCGGACCCGGTGCCGCAGAACGTCGCGATCCTCATCAATTTCTGGGCGGATGACGGCTTTGGCGTGCCCGTCACGGCGGTGCCTGGCTATACGGGCGACCTGCAGAACATCGATCTGTCCGACGAACCGGGCATAGACCATACCAGCATCGACACGATGGACCAGTTCCACCAGACCGTGATTGCAAGGCTGGAGAGCATCACGGGTAACTGAAGCGCCGGCCCCGGGGGCCGGCGCGAAGCCTCACTTCAGGGCGGCGTCGACGGCCTGGCGCACCCACGCTTCCGGCGACACCTTCGCCGCGGCGGCCTTGGTGTTGATGGCGTTGAGGATTTCCGGCGCGAAGGGAACGTCGAGAATCACCGCATCGGCGCTGTCGAGCGAATAGACCGTGCGGGTGACCCGCGAGGCGAAACTCGCCATCTTCTCGGTCTTCGCCGCGTCGCTCAGGCCGGTCTCGGCCGCCACGGTGGGGCAATAGGCGGCGATCACGCCGTCGATGATGAGGCCCGAGCCGATATTGGCGGCGCGCAGCGAATCGACCGCGGCGTCCAACGCATCCGGCTTGTCGAGCCCGTCGCCGGTGGGCAGCACGGACTTGATCGTCGCCGCTTGGGACGCTTCGAGCGTGCTCTTGGGGCACTCGAAGGCGCTGGCGGCGAGGGCCGGCTGCGCCGCCACGAGGGCAAGAGCGAAAGCCGAGGCCGGGAGAAACGGTGCGTAGGACATCTCAACTCCTGCTGCGGAAAACGGCTTCTAGGACATGCCTTTGCGCGTGGTGAGCCCGCTGGGACTCGAACCCAGGACCCCATGATTAAAAGTCACGTGCTCTACCGGCTGAGCTACGGGCTCCCACGGGGTGGGGCTTAAGGGTTTCGTCCGGCGAAGGCAAGCGGATGGGGCGTCGCGGGGCGCCCTATCAAAAGCCCAGATGCAGCAGCGGCTGGTCGCCTATTGCACCGGCGCAAGAACGCTCCGTCGATCATGCCGCTTTCGGGGCGGCTTTGGTGCGATTAGCTTGCGGATGAGACATTTCGGGCGGGCCGCCGGCCCGCTCTGGGGCAAGGAGCAGACACATGGCCAAAGTTCTGGTGCTGTATTATTCGACCTACGGTCATATCGAGACGATGGCGGAAGCTGTCGCCGAGGGCGCACGCGAGGCGGGCGCCGAGGTGGTGGTGAAGCGGGTGCCGGAGACGGTGCCCGAGGAAGCCGCCCGGCAGAACCATTTCAAGCTCGACCAGAAGGCGCCCGTCGCCACGGTGGACGAGCTGAAGGACTACGACGCGATCATCTTCGGCGCCCCGACCCGCTTCGGCACGGTCGCCTCGCAGATGCGCAGCTTCGTCGATCAGACCGGCGGCCTGTGGTTCACGGGCGCGCTGGTGGGCAAGGTCGGGTCGGCCTTCACCTCGTCCGCCACCCAGCATGGCGGGCAGGAATCGACCATCCTCGGCTTCGTGCCGACCCTTCTGCATCACGGCATGGTGGTGGTGGGCCTGCCCTACGCCTTCCAGGGCCAGATGGGCGTCGACGAGATCAAGGGCGGCTCGCCCTATGGCGCCTCCACCATCGCCGACGGCGACGGCTCGCGCCAGCCGTCCGAGGTCGAACTGGCCGGCGCCCGCTTCCAGGGCAAGCATGTCGCGACCATCGCCGGCAAACTGGCGGCGTGACGCGCTGAAGGATCGTCATGCCCGGCCGTGTGCCGGGCATCCACGACGTTGCTAGATCCGCGAAACGGCATGAATCCGCGGGTCGAGCCGTTCAACGCCGGGCGCGCCCAGCCGCACCTACCGCGCGGGGGTATCCCCCCGCGCCCCGCCGTCCTTGGCGTCGGGCGTGAACGCCGCGAAGCGGCCTGGG
>JAEYTJ010000254.1 GCA_023434095.1 Pseudomonadota bacterium
GGCCGGTGGTGAAGCTGGCGATGACCAGATCGTCCAGCGACAGGGTGAAGGCGAGCATCCACCCCGAGATCACCGCCGGCAGGATGATCGGCAGCGTCACCACGAAGAAGGTCTTGAAGGGCGGGCAGCCGAGATCGAGCGCCGCCTCTTCCAGCGAACGGTCGAAGGTGACGAGGCGCGACTGCACCACCACGGACACGAAGCACAGGGTGAAGGTGATGTGCGCGAGCGTGATCGTCCAGAAGCCGCGATCGATGCCGACGGCGACGAACAGCAGCAGCAGGGACAGGCCGGTGATGACTTCCGGCATCACCAGCGGCGCATAGACCATGCCGGAGAACAGCGTACGGCCGAAGAAGCGGCCGTAACGGGTCAACGCGATGGCGGCCAGCGTTCCCAGCACGGTGGCGACGGTGGCGGTGAGAAAGGCGACGCGCAGCGTCACCCAGGCGGCGTCGAGCAACTGCTGGTTCTGGAACAGCTGCACGTACCAGTGGGTGGAGAAGCCCGCCCACACCGTCACCATGCGCGAGGCGTTGAAGGAGTAGATCACCAGCAGGATGATCGGGATGTAGAGGAACGCAAAGCCCAGCGTGATCGAGGTCACGTTGAACCAGGAGAGACCCTTGCGCATCAGCGTCCCTCCACTTCGCGGGCCTGGATGTTCTGGTAGAAGACGATCGGGATCACCAGCACCATCAGCAGCAGCACCGCCACCGCGGAGGAGACGGTCCAGGAGCGGTTCACCGAGAACTCGGTCCACAGCACCTTGCCGATCATCAGCGTGTCCGACCCGCCCAGCAGGTCGGGAATGACGAACTCGCCCACCGCCGGAATGAAGCAGAGCAGGCAGCCCGCGAACACGCCCGGCAGCGAGAGCGGCCAGGTGATCTTCCAGAAGGCGGCGAGCGGCGGGCAGCCGAGATCGGCGGCGGCTTCCAGCAGCGTCTCGTCCATCTTTTCCAGCGCCGAATAGAGCGGCAAGATCATGAAGGGCAGGTAGGAATAGACGATGCCGATATAGACGGCGGTGTCGGTGGCGAGAATCTGCAGCGGGGCGTCGCGGTCGACGATGTCGAGCGCGAACAGCAGCTGGTTGAGCAATCCCTCGGGCGAGAGGATGCCGATCCACGCATAGACGCGGATCAGGAACGAGGTCCAGAACGGCAGGATGACCAGCATCAGCAGCGTTGGGCGGACGGATTTCGGCGCCCGCGCCATGGCGTAGGCGATGGGGTAGCCGGCCAGCAGCAGAAGCACCGTCGAGACGCTGGCGATCCACAGGCTGGAGCCATAGGCCTCGATGAACTCATTGTCCCAGGAAAGCACATAGCCGTAATTCTCGAAGGAAAGTTCGGCGAAGGCTTCCTTGAACGCCGCCCAGCCTTCCGCGAGATCGAAGGTCGGGAGATAGGGCGGCTGCGCGATCGCGTCCTGCGACAGGCTGATCTTGAAGACGATCAGGAACGGGACGAGGAACAGCGCCAGCAGCCATAGATAGGGGACGGTGAGGACCAGCCATCGCCCCTTCGCCTTGCTTGCCATGGTGGCCTCCTCAACTCGTCAGGACCACGCCGGCATCGGGCGAGAAGTACACATAGACCTTGTCGTCCCAGGTGATGGGACGCTCGACCATGCGGGTGAGGTTGGGCTTGGCGGCCTTCACCCGCGTGCCGCCGGGCAGCTCGACATGGAAGATCGACAGGTCCCCGAGATAGCCGATGTCCCAGATCTCGCCGTGCAGGCAATTGACGCCGGTGTCGGCGGGCGGGTCCAGCTCGACGCGCATCTTCTCCGGCCGCAGGGCGATGGCGACGCTGTCGCCGGGCTTGACCGCGCAGTCCTGCGCGATGCGGAAGCGCTTGTCCGGCGCCACGTTCGGCCGCAGGGTGACGATGCCGCCTTCCACCGCCTCGACCGTGGCGTCGAGAATGTTCACGTCGCCGACGAAATCGGCGACGTAGCGGGAATTGGGGTGCTCGTAGATCACCGCCGGCGGCGCGACCTGCACCAGCTTGCCGTGATTCATCACCGCGATACGGTCGGCGACCGTCATCGCCTCTTCCTGATCGTGGGTAACGATGAGGAAGGTCATGCCGAGCTCCATCTGGATGTCCATGAGCTCGAACTGGGTTTCCTCGCGCAGCTTCTTGTCGAGCGCGCCCAGCGGCTCGTCCAGCAGCAGCACCTTGGGCCGCTTGGCCAGCGAGCGGGCGAGCGCGACGCGCTGGCGCTGGCCGCCGGAGAGCTGGTGCGGCTTGCGCTTGGCGAACTTCTCAAGCTTCACCAGCTTGAGCATCTCCTCGACGCGGGCGGCGATGGCGCCCTTCTCCATCCGGTCCTGCCGCAGGCCGAAGGCGATGTTGTCCCAGACGCTCATATGCGGGAACAGCGCATAGGACTGGAACATCATGTTGGTCTGCCGCTTGTAGGGCGGCGTGCCGACGAGGTCCTGCCCGGCGAGGGTGATCTGCCCCTCGGTGGGGTCCTCGAAGCCGGCGAGCATGCGCATCAGCGTGGTTTTGCCGCAGCCGGAAGGGCCGAGAAGGGCAAAGAACTCGCGCTCATAGATGTCGAGGGAGAGGTTGTCGACGGCGGTGAACTCGCCGAAGCGCTTGGTGACGTTCTTGTAGCTGATCAGCGGGACGGCCTGCGGGTCGTTCCAGGGAGCAAATTTCCGGCGGATGCCGCCAATGGTCTTCTGCGTCTTCTCGGCGACGCCGGTGCTCATGCTGACTGGTCCCGTTTCCCCGCCGGTTATGTCGGCAACTCGACGCTAACCGGCTTCGCACGGCGGCTCAACGCCCCGCTGCGAACAATTTTACCATGCCTGCAAAGGTGGCGGGGTGGCCCTGCCTTGACGGCGGCAAGCGGCCCGTGATTGCCTCAAGACGCGCAGAAAGCGCATCAGGAAGGCAATCATGGCCAAGAAGAAGCGTTCTGATAAGGACGCGGTCGACAATCCCCGCGGCGTGACCACCCTTGCCGAAGCAAAGGCATGGATGGCGGCGCGCGGCATTACCGAAATCGAATGCGCGGTGCCGGATCTCGCCGGCGTCGGACGCGGCAAGATCATGCCGGTCTCGAAGTTCCTGTCCGGCCCGACGATGAACCTGCCGCTCAGCGTGTTCTTCCAGACCATCTCCGGCGACTACCCGCCCTATGACAATCTCGTCGACTCGGTGGTGGTCGACAGCGACCTGGTGATGGAGCCGGACTTCTCCACCCTCGCCATCGTCCCCTGGGCCCAGGACCCGACTGCGCAGGTGATCCACGACGCCTATCACCGCGACGGGCGCCCGGTGGAACTCGCCCCGCGGCAGGTGCTGAAGAACGTGGTGGACCTCTACGCCAAGAAGGGCTGGAAGGCCGTGGTGGCGCCGGAGATCGAGTTCTATCTCGTCGAGCCGAACACCGATGCCGATTATCCGCTCAAGCCCCCGATCGGGCGCTCGGGCCGGCCGGAAATCGGCCGCCAGTCCTATTCGATCCAGGCGGTGAACGAGTTCGACGCCCTGTTCGAGGACATGTACGACTATTCCGAGGCGCAGGGCCTGGAGATCGACACGCTGATCCACGAGGACGGCGCGGCGCAGATGGAGATCAACCTGCTGCACGGCGATCCCATCGTGCTCGCCGACCAAGTGTACCTGTTCAAGCGCACGATCCGCGAGGCGGCGCTGCAGCACAAGATCTACGCCACCTTCATGGCCAAGCCCATCGCCGACGAGCCGGGCTCGGCCATGCACATCCACCAGTCCATCGTCGACGGCGAGACCGGCAAGAACATCTTCTCCGACGCCGAGGGCGACCCGACGCCGGAGTTCTTCTCCTTCATCGCCGGCCAGCAGCGCTTTCTGCCAGCGGTGATGTCGATCCTCGCCCCTTACGTGAACTCCTACCGCCGGCTGACGCGCGATTCGATGGCGCCGATCAACGTGCAGTGGGGCTACGACAACCGCACGGCGGGGCTGCGCGTGCCGCCTTCCTCGCCGGCGGCGCGACGGGTGGAGAACCGGGTGCCGTCCTCCGACGCCAACCCCTATCTCGTCATCGCCGCCTCGCTCGCCTGTGGCTATCTCGGCATGGTGGAGGGGCTGCGCCCGACCGAACCGCTGGAAGCCGATGCCAAGGGTCTCGACTTCGAGCTGCCGCGCGGCCTGCTCGAAGCCGTGGCGGCGCTTCAGCACTCCGAGGAGATCGCTACCGTGCTCGGGCCGTCTTTCGTCAAGACCTATACGGCGGTGAAGCAGACCGAGTTCGACACCTTCATGCGGGTGATCTCACCCTGGGAGCGGGAATATCTGCTGCTAAACGTGTGAGCTTGCCCCTCCCCGACGGGGAGGGGGCCGCTATCTCCAGCGTGCTTCGAGGCCGGCCTTGCGACCGGCACCTCAGCATGACGAAGGGCATGACTGGCTGGACCAGCCCGCGCGCCGTCATCCTGAGGTGCGAGCGTAGCGAGCCTCGAAGGATTCCGCCCTCGGCCAATCTGCCGGTCCGCGTTGCCAACGGCCTCAACCCCTCACGCCTCCACCGTCTCTTCCGCCAGGATCTCCCGCACGCGCGGGATGACCTTGGTGCCGTAGAGCTCGATGGCGCGCATCATGCGCGCATGCGGCAGCGGGCCGGCGCTGTATTTTAGGTCGAAGCGCGAGAGGCCGAGGGCCTTCGCCGTCCTGGCGATCTTGCGCGCCACCGTTTCCGGCGATCCGAGATAGAGCGAGCCGTGGGTGATCTCCCGCTCGAAGGCGTCGCGCCCGTAGGGCGGCCAGCCGCGCTCGGCGCCGATGCGGTCATGCATGCGCTTGTAGTCGGCATAGAACTCCTCGCGCGCGGCCTCGTCGGTATCGGCGATATAGCCGTGCGAATGCACCCCGATCGGTTGCGCCGTGCCGCCGAGCTGGCCGATCGCCTTGTGGTAGAGGTCGACATAGGGCGCGAAGCGGGCCGGGTTGCCGCCGATGATGGCGAGCATCAGCGGCAGGCCGTAGCGCGCCGCCCGCACCACCGATTCCGGCGAGCCGCCGACGCCGATCCAGGTCTTCAGCGTGCCGGATTCCACCAGCGGATAGACGTGCTGACCCGCCAGCGGCGGGCGCAGCTCGCCCTGCCAGGTGACGCCCTCCGGCGTGGCATTGTCGCGCAGCAGGGCCGCGAACAGGTCGAGCTTCTCGGTGAACAGCGCCTCGTAGTCCTTCAGGTCGAAGCCGAAGAGCGGAAAGGATTCGGTGAACGAGCCGCGCCCCAGGATGACCTCCGCCCGGCCATTCGACAGCGCGTCGACGGTGGCGAAGCGCTGGAACACGCGGATCGGGTCGTCGGAGGACAGCACGGTGACCGCCGAGCCGAGGCGGATGCGCTTTGTCCGCGTCGCCATGCCGGCGAGCACGACCTCCGGGGCGGAGACGGCGAAATCGTCGCGATGGTGTTCGCCGACGCCGATGAAATCGATGCCGACCTCGTCCGCCAGCACCGCTTCCTCCACCAGATCGCGGATCACCTGCGCATGGGAGAGCGGCCGGCCGTCGGTGCCGGACGTCACGTCGCCGAAGGTGTCGAGGCCGAGTTCGAGAAGCTGTGCCATGGGAGAGGTCCCCTTCTTGTCCGGCACCGCGCCGGCGCTTCCCATATGGACCGGCGGCGGGGAGCGTGCATCCCCGTGGCTGCAAGGGCGGGTTTTCGCTTCTGCAAGCACCCGGTGGGGCGGACGTAAAAAAAGCCCGCTGGACCAGCCAGCGGGCTTCAAGTCGGCGACACGAGGGGGTCGATGTCGCCGTAAATTCGTCCGGGCGGCCGGTGCCGCGACGAAAGGCGGCCATGCTCAGCCGCAGGAGACGGGGGTATCGTGGCGGGGCGCGACAGGCGCGGGACCCTCGGCCCGGCGGTCGCGCGCGGCCTTGCCGGCGGCGTCCTGGCGAGCGGCCTCGCGCAGCGCCTCGCGCATGGTCATGCGGCGGGCGGCGCGGCGTTCCACCGAGCGAACCACGAGCACGGCCGTCGGATCCTGCCAGAGCGGGCCGGACGAGGCGTCGAGCAGGTCGCCGCGGGTGAGGCCGATGTCGCGCAGCATGCGGTCGTCGAAGCCGCCGAGTTGCGAGAGATGGCGCCGGCGGGCGACCGCCTTGATGAACTGGATGGACCCCATGAAAGCGGCGATCAGCAGCCCGCTCGCCGCGGTACCGAACGAGGAGAAGGGCTTTCTCCGGACTTCGCCAACAAACGACATCGTATCCTCCATGTGCCGGCCGCGCGGCGACGGTGCTGGGTTTTGATCGCGGTGAGGCGCTGGGGCCACCCGAAATCGACACCGTCCGTTCGCGGCGGGATCGTTATGAAGGAGCGTGATTGATCACACTAGCGAATGTTTATGATCGCTGATATCATCAGTATTGATGATAGGCCGTCGTGAGGGCTCCGATGAGCGTGTTGCTGGACATTGATCAATTAAGAACATTCATTGCGATTGCCGAAACCGGCAGTTTCACAAAGGCGGCCGAGGTGGTTCACAAGACCCAGTCGGCGGTATCGATGCAGATGAAACGGCTGGAGGAGCGGGTCGGCCGGCCCATCTTCGCCCGTGACGGGCGCGCGTCGCGCCTCACCGACGAGGGCGACCGGCTGCTCGACTATGCCCGTCGCATCGTCAAGCTGAACATCGAGGCGATGGCCAGCCTCGCCTCGGCGGAGCTGTCGGGCCGGGTGCGGCTCGGCGTGCCGGACGATTATGCCGACCGCTATCTCCCCGAGATCATGGCGCGCTTTTCCGCCACCCATCCCAATGTCGAGCTGACCGTCGTGTGCGATCCCTCGACCGACCTCATCGACCGCATCGATACCGGCGATCTCGACCTCGCCATCATCACCGATTGCGAGACGATGAACCGGGAGACCGAGATCATCCGCCGCGAGCAGCTGCTGTGGGTCGGCTCCACCCGCCATTCCGTGCATCTGGAAGGTCCGGTCCCGCTGGCGCTGGGGCGGCAGACCTGCAACTGGCGGCAGGAGGCGATCTCCATGCTGCAGGCTGTCGATCGCCCGTTCCGCATCCTCTACACCTCGTCGAACTCGACCGCCGTCTCGGCGGCGGTGCTGGCGGGGCTCGCCATTTCGGTGCTGCCGGAATCCGGGCTGCGTCCGGGCATGCGGGTGCTGGGGCCCTCCGACGGCTTCCCGGCGCTGGCGCCCTGCCGCATCGGCCTGCTGCGCAACCGGCATGAGGCCTCGCCGCTTGCCGACGCGCTGGCCCATCACATCGTGCAGGGGCTCGACAATATTTCCGAGGCGGCGATCGCGGCGGAGTGAGCGGCGCCTGAACGTGAGTTGCCGGCGTCCTTTCCCTGTTGCCAAGGAGATCGATGATGAGCCGCCCCGTTCCCGGCGATATCGTGCCTTTCCTTCGCTATCGCGATCCTCGCGCCGCCCTAGAGTGGCTGGAGACGGCGCTCGGTTTCGCGCCCCTCTTCATCGCGGAAGACGGGCAGGGCGGCGTCGCCCATGCCGAACTGGCGCTCGGCACCAGCGCGATCATGCTCGGCGGCGCCAAGGACGACGTTCTCGGCATGCGGACCCCGGCGCAGGCAGGCGGCGTCACGCAGGGGGTCTATGTCGTTGTGCCGGACGCCGATGCCGCGTGGGCCCGTGTCCAGGCGGCGGGCGCGGAGGTGGTGATGGCGCTCTACGATACGCCCTATGACTCGCGGGAGTTCACCGTGCGCGATCCCGAGGGGCATCTGTGGAGCGTCGGCACCTATCGGGCCGGCAGCTACCAGGGCTGATCAATAGGCGTCCTCGACGAAGACCGGCTCGACCGAGCGGTTCCACGCGCCCTCATAGCGTTCCAGCAGCAGTTCGGCCGGCGTCTTGCCGGCGGCGAGGCTGGCGTCGAGCGGGGCGAGGAAGCGGCTCTCGTCGCGGCCCTGGCTGTCGCGATAATCGCGGCGCTTGAGGCCGGCGCGGGCGATCTCGACCACGTCGCGCGCCAGATCGCGCATCGAGCGGCCGGCGATCTCGGCCTTGAAGCCGAGCCGGGGCACATCGTCCCGCAGCGTCTGCCGCTCCTCTTCGCTCCAGCCCTTTGCGAGGTCCCAGGCCGCGTCGAGGCTCGTCGTGTCGTAATAGAGCCCGGTCCACAGCGCCGGCAGGGCGCAGAGATTGCGCCACGGCCCGCCATCGGCGCCGCGCATTTCGAGGTAACGCTTTAGCCGCACCTCGGGGAAAATGGTGGAGAGGTGGTTGGCCCAGTCGGAGACCGTGGCCGTCTCGCCCGGCACGGCCGGGTGCCGGCCGGCCAGCAGGTCGCGGAAGGAGGAGCCGGCGACGTCGATATAGGTGTCGCCGCGCTTGATGAAGTACATCGGCACGTCGAGCGCATAGTCGACATAGCGCTCGAACCCCATGCCGTCCTCGAAAGCGAAGGGCAGCATGCCGGCGCGGTTGTTGTCGGTGTCGCGCCAGACTTCCGAGCGGTAGGAAAGGAAGCCGTTGGGCCGCCCTTCCGTGAAGGGCGAATTGGCGAACAGCGCGGTGGCCACCGGCTGCAGAGCGAGGCCGACCCGCAGCTTCTTCACCATGTCGGCTTCGGAGGCGAAGTCGAGATTCACCTGCACGGTGCAGGTGCGGTACATCATGTCGAGGCCGCGCGTGCCGACCTTCGGCATGTAGTTCGACATGATCTTGTAGCGGCCCTTGGGCATCACGGGCGTTTCCGCCAGCGTCCATTTCGGGCTCATGCCGAGACCGAGGAAGCCGAAGCCCAGCGGCGTCGCGACTTCCCGCACCTGATCGAGATGGCCGTTCACCTCGGCGCAGGTCTCGTGAATGGTAATGAGCGGCGCGCCAGACAGCTCGAACTGGCCCCCCGGCTCCAGCGAGATCGCCCCGCCTCCCACCGTGTCGGCGAGGCCGATGATGGTCTCGCCCTCCATGATCGGTTCCCAGCAGTTCAGCGCCTGCATGCCTTCAAGCAGCGCGCGGATGCCGTTCGGGCCTTCATAGGGAACCGGGTCGTGGCCCTTCAGCGTGAAGGGAAATTTCTCATGTTCCGTGCCGATGCGGAATTTCGACGGCGCCTTGCTGCCCGCCTCGAACCACGCGACGAGTTCGTCGCGGCTTTCGATGGGCTGCGTGTCGATCTGGTCTCGCGCCATGGGGAACTCCGGGCGGCATTCTGGGCGCGCGACCATACACACGCCGAGGCCCGGCGCAAATCGCTGTAACTACCGATGGAAAATGGAGATTGCGGAGCCGCAAACGGCCCCCGTATACCTCCCGCTGCGTCGGGTTTCGTATCACTGGGCCGAGGCGTGGGTAAGCCAGCTGTTGACCGCCTTGAGCGCTTCCGCACGGTTGCCGGTGCGGTGGGCCGCCTCCTGATAGAGGGCGATCTGGATATCGGCGCTGGTGCCGCCGCGGACGATGGTGCGCAGATGCTCCAGCTCCGCCCGCCCTCCCAGAGCGTCGGCGTCGTCGGTCAGCTGGTCGATCAGCGCCTCCACCGCCTGTGCGACCGGCACCGCCTCCCGGGCGCGGCGATCGACGAAACTGCCGTGGACGCCATAGCGCTGGGCGCGCCACTTGTTCTCGGCCGCGATGGCCCGCTCGACGGAGTCGATGCCGGCATTGAGCGTCGGGTTGCGCACGAGATGGCGCACCAGCGCCCGGTAGAGCGCGGCGATGGCGACCGAATCCTCCACCCGCGTGCAACTGTCCGGCGCGCGCAGCTCAAGCGTCGGCTGCTTCTCCGACGGGCGGATGGTCCACCACACATAGCTCGAATCGCGGATCGCCCGCGCCGCCACCAGCGCGTCGATATAGTCCTGATAGTCCCTGGCGGTTTCGAACAGCTCCGGCAGGCCGGTGCGCGGCAACTCGTCATAGGCGGCGAGGCGGTAGCCCATCAGGCCGGTGCGCTTGGATTCCCAGAACGGCGAGGACGTCGAGAGCGCGACGAAGACCGGGAGATAGGGCAGGATGCGGCGCATGACGTCGATGCGCTGGTCGGCGTCCGGCAGTTCCACATGCACGTGCATGCCGCACAGCATGTTGCGCTCGCCGAGCATCTGCAGATCGTGCATCAGCCCGTCGTCGCGCGGCGTCGGGGCGCGCTTGCCGCCCTGCCAGCTGGCGGTCGGGTGGGTGCCGGCGGCGATGAAGGCGAGATCGAAGCCGGCACTCACCTCCGCGAGGCTGCGGCGCAGCCCGTGAAGCTCCGTTCGGACATCGGCGGCGCTGCGGTGCGGAGAGGTCATCACCTCGATCTGCGATTGCACCTGCGCGCCCGAGAAGGCGGGCCCCAGCGCGGCATGCACGCTGTCCATAAAGGCGGGCGGCACACGGCGCAGCGGGCTTTTGGTCTCGCCATCGACAAGGAAATACTCCTCCTCGATGCCGAGGCGGAATTCTTCCCTTGCGG
Source organism: Pseudomonadota bacterium (assembly GCA_023434095.1). GTDB lineage: Bacteria > Pseudomonadota > Alphaproteobacteria > Rhizobiales > Xanthobacteraceae > Ancylobacter. Next base: position 10,415 of record JAEYTJ010000254.1, read on the forward strand.
GCCGAGAAATGGCGACAGACATGGCAAGTATCCGCATTCATCCTACGGACGGGCACTGTTGTCGATTAGCCGGCAGCGAATCGACGGGGCGTCCCGTCGCCGGGAGGGATGATGCAGAAGTAAGACCGCAGTGTGACCTTTGAAAAAAGCGCCGATTATCGAAGTTATATTTTAATTAGTCGATTGTCGAACCGACTCAATAGTTGCCGCCTCACCTGAATTCGCCTGCATTTCGCTGCGCGGTGCCCTGAGGCGCCGGGCCGGACGGCCGGTGACTCCCGCGCACATCAAGGTCGATGTCAGCGGGCGGCCTGCCGGGCGGCTTCAACCAGAGCGAGCGCGGCCACGGCGGCGGTGTCGGCGCGCAATATGCGCGGGCCGAGCGACAGGACGATGGCGCCGGGATGGGCCGCGAGCTGCCGCCGCTCCTCGTCGGCGAATCCACCCTCCGGCCCGATCAGTACTGCGAGCGGGCCGGCCACCGCCGCGCGCAGCGGCGCCAGAGGATCAGCCTGCGGCGCCGCCTCGTCGCAGAACACCAGCCGCCGCGCGGGCGGCAGTTCGGCCAGCCAGCGCGGCAGGGGCGTGGGCTCGAGCACGTCCGGCGGGGTGAGGATGCCGCACTGCTCGGCGGCCTCGATGACATTGGCGCGCATGCGCTCGGTATTCACCCGCGTCGCCTGGGTGCGGCGGGTCATCACCGGGATCAGCCGCCCGGCGCCCATCTCCACCGCCTTCTGCACCATGTAGTCCAAGCGGGCGTGCTTGAGCGGGGCGAACACGTAGTCGAGATCCGGCGGCGGGGACTGGCGCCGCAGCAGTGCCTCGCAACGCAGCAGCACCTCGCGCCGCCCGCCGGCCTCGCGCACGGCGCGCCACTCGCCGTCGCGCCCGTTGAACAGGTGAAGGTGCCCGCCCACTTCCAGCCGGATCACATCGGCGACATAATGCGCGCGGTCGCGGTCCAGGCTTATAAGAGCGTCCTGGGCCAGAGCCTCGCCCACAAACAGGCGCTGCGCGCGGAAATCGTAGGGTTCGGCGGTGGAATCGTCGTGGGCGCGGGTCATGGATCGATTTTTATCCGGAATTTGCAGGGAATATCGCGCGCGCCGCGATGTTGCCCAATCTTTCATGCCTCTGTATCACGCTTGGTCAACGACACGGCACCGATCGACCTCCTGATGAGAGATTGGCTTTTGAACAGTCACCCGATGCGCCTGCGGGCACGTTCCGCGCCTCCGATGCTGGCAGGTCTCCTGCTCGCCGGGATGCTGGGCACGCTTCCGGCCGGCGCGCAGTGGATCGGCGCCCCCGGCGGCTCGTCCGACGGCGCCGCCTCGGGGAGCGTGGTGGTCGAGCCGGTGCCTGCGGCGCCGCAGGCGGCCCAGCCGGCGGAGCCCGCTCCCGGCTTCAATCCGGGCTTTTCGTCCAGCCTCGCGCCGGCCGCGCCCGGTGCCGCGGCTCCCGGCTTTTCCCCCAGCATGGGCGCGCCCGCGCCCCAGCAGGCCAACCCGAACGCCGCCGAATGCCAGGGGCCGGTCGCCAAGCTGCGCGAGGAGGTGGAGACCCGGGGCGAAGCCCTGCAGGCCGCCGCGAAGAAGAAGCTGCCGCCTTCCGAGCTGTGCCCGATGTTCCGCAGCTTCGCCAACGCGCAGCAGAGCTTCTATTCGTTCCTGAACACCAACAAGGCCAAGTGCGGCGTGCCGGACGAGGTGCTGACGAAGTTCAAGCAGAATGTGAGTTCGGTGAACACCACGCGCAACCGCGTCTGCGAAGTGGCGAAGATGCAGGAGAGCGGTGGCGGCGGTGGTCCCAGCGGCCCGCCGCCCCAGGGCTCGATTTCGGCCGGCCTCGGCCTGTCGAGCGGCCTGCCGACGACCGGCGCACCTCCGGGCGGCGTGTTCGACACGCTCGGCGGCGACGCGCTGCGCTGAACCGATGACCCCGGCCGCACCGTCTCCCGTCGGGCCGGTGCCGGCCGATTCCGCCGGCAATTGGGTCGATCGTTACGCCCCGGCCGCGTTGCGGCCTTTTCTTCGCCAGGCGCGAGCCGACCGGCCGATCGGCAGCTGGCTGCTACTCATTCCCTGCTGGTGGTCGCTGGCGCTCGCCTTGCGGGTGCAGGCGGAAAGCGGCGTTCCCGCCTATGGTGCGGCAGCCGGCTGGGGGCTGCTGTTCGCCCTCGGCGCGGTCGCGATGCGGGGCGCGGGCTGCACCTGGAACGACATTCTCGACCGCGACATTGACGGGCGGGTGGAGCGCACACGGTCGCGCCCGCTGCCGGCCGGGCAGGTAACTCTCACTGGTGCGCTGGTCTTTCTCGCCCTTCAGCTGCTCGTGGGGTTGGTTGTTCTGCTCTGCCTGCCGGTCTTCGCCATCGCGGTGGCGCTCGCCTCGGTGGGGCTGGTGGTGGTCTACCCGCTGATGAAGCGGGTGATGTGGATTCCCCAGCTCGTGCTCGGCCTCGCCTTCTCCTGGGGGGCGCTGATGGGCTTTGCCGTGCTGCTGGAGGCGCTGCCGGCGCCGGCCTTCCTGCTCTATGCCGGCGCGGTGCTGTGGGTGGTGGGCTACGACACCATCTACGCCCATCAGGACCGCGAGGACGATGCCGTGGTCGGGGTGAAATCCTCCGCTTTGCTGTTCGGTGACCACACCGGCCGATGGCTGGTCGGTCTCTATGGCGCTGCGCTGGTGCTCATCGGCCTGGCCCTCGTCAGCGCCGGCGCGGGGCCGTGGGCGTGGGGCGGGCTCGGCATCTTCACCGTGCAGCTCGCCACCCAGCTGCGCCGGCTCGACATCGAAGACCGCGACCTGTGCCTGCGGCTGTTCCGGTCCAACCGCGATTCGGGGCTGATCCTGCTCGCCGGCCTCGTGCTCGACGCGCTGCTGGCCTGACCCTGCCGCCGCCGCAGGTTGCGGGGGCGGGGGCGGTGATGGTAAGCAGCGGAAACCTTTTAAACCTATGGTTCCCATGAGCATCCGCCTGCACCGCGGCGACCTTGTCGACCTCGCCCGCTACACGCCCGACAAGGCGCCCTTCGTCGCTATCGACACCGAAACGCTCGGCCTCAACCCGCACCGCGACCGTCTGTGCGTGGTGCAGCTCTCGCCCGGCGACGGCACCGCCGACGTGGTGCAGATTCCCGCGGGTGCCGGGCCGGGCAGCGCGCCGAACCTCGAAAAGCTGCTCACCGATCCGCGCAGCGTGAAACTGTTCCACTTCGGCCGCTTCGATGTGGCGGTGCTCGGCAAGACCTTCGGCCTCACCGTCTCGCCGGTGTGGTGCACCAAGATCGCCTCGCGGCTGACGCGCACCTACACCGACCGCCACGGGCTGAAGGAGCTGGTGCGCGAGCTGCTCGGTATCGATCTCTCCAAGCAGCAGCAGAGCTCGGACTGGGCGGCGGAGGAACTGAGCGACGCCCAGCTGCATTATGCCGCCTCGGACGTGCTGCATCTGCACGCGCTGCAGGCGCGGCTCGCCGCCATGCTGGCGCGCGAAGGGCGCGGGGAGCTGGCACAGGCCTGCTTCGATTTCCTGCCCACCCGCGCCAAGCTCGACCTCGCGGGATGGCCGGACGAGGACATTTTCGCGCATGCGTGACCGCACGGCCCGACAATCGCCGGCTTCTCGGGCGAGGGAAGGGCGCGCGGCCACGCCGGCTTGCGCCTTCGGCCGGAAGCCGCCATCTTGAGCCCGGCCAAGATGCGGAGGGCGGCTGTCAGCCGGGGATGAACCGTCGCGCATGAACAAGCATGTGGAACCCCCCGCGGTGCGGGGCGCGAAGGCGAGCGAGCCGGTGGCGCGCCGTGGGTCGGTGCACGTCGCCTCTCAGGGCCCGACGCGGGCGCAGCTGTTCAAGAGTGCCCGGCGTCACAGCCGGCGGGTGCGGTTCTTTCGCGTCGCGCTGCCCGTCGGCGTGGTGCTGGCGCTCGGCGTGACCGTCGCGATCAATTACCTCGACCCCTTCACCCTCGCCGTCGACCTGCCCTTCGATCTCGGACGGGTGTCGCTGTCGGGCACGCAGGTGAAGATGGAGTTCCCGCGCCTGCACGGCTTCACGGCGGACAATCGCGGCTACAACGTTTCCGCCTTTTCCGCATCGCAGGACCTGACCGAGCCCAATCGCATCACCCTCGACAAGATCGAGGCCAAGCTCGAACTGGCCGACCAGGGCTGGGCCAACCTCACTGCCATCGGCGGCAGCTACGACACCAAGACCGAGAACCTGACGCTCGATGGCGGCGTCACCTTCGACACCTCCTCCGGCTATGGCGGGCGCCTGAAGGAGGCGTCGATCGACATCAAGGGCGGCAAGATGGTGTCGAACAGCCCGGTCGAGCTGACCTATCTCGACGGCAAGCTGACCGCCGACACGCTTGAAGTGTCGCAGAAGGATTCGCGCGCCCTGCTGGTCGGCAATGTGCAACTGGACTTCAAGATGCCGCCGGCCGACGCGCCGGCGGAGAAACTCCCGGCGGCGCCCGCTGCGCGTCCCGCCGGGTCCGGCGCCGCCGGCACAAATCCGTGACCCTGCCCTCATTGAACCCGTCGCGCGGGGCGGCTAGACATGTCGGCATGAACATGCCCTTCGCCTTCCCCCGTGCCGGCCTTGCCGCCTTCGTCGTCGCCGCGGGCCTCGGCGCGCTGTCGTCCGCTGCGCTGGCGCAGGCCAACAATGTGCCGAACGCCCTGCAGGGCTTCGCGGCGAATCGCGACGAGCCGATCCGCATCAACGCCAACAGCCTGGAAGTGCGCGACCAGCAGAAGCAGGCGGTGTTCAGCGGCAACGTTGTGGTGCAGCAGGGCGACACCACCATGCGCTGCAAGGAGCTCGTGGTCTTTTACGACGGCAAGGACGCCGCCGGCGGCAAGCCTGCGGCAGCTCCTTCCGGCGACGCGCTGGCGGCGGGCAGCCCGATCAACTCCTCGGCCATCCGCCGGCTGGAGATCAACGGCTCGGTGGTGGTGACCACGAAGGAGCAGACCGCCACCGGCGACCAGGGCGTGTTCGAGACCAAGGCGAACACCATCACCCTCACCGGCAATCCGGTCGTGCTCACCTCCGGGCCGAACGTGATCCGCGGCAAGAAGCTGACGGTGGACCTCACCAGCGGCCTGTCCCGCTTCGATGGCGGGCGCATCGAAAGCCTGATCGTGCCCAACAGCATGAGGGGTGCCGACGGGGCCCTGCCGGGGGCGAAGCCTGCCGCGCCGGCAGCGAAGCCCAAGCCGGCGCCCTAGCGCCGGGCTCCGGCGTCGCATCGCTCGCCGGTGTCGCGCGATAGGGGGTATTTCACGACCTCCGCCATGCTCTTGCCGAAGTGATCTTGCTTTCGGCCCGCTTCTTGCATCCCGATTTGCCAGCGGCGCCCTAACCGTTTATCACCGTCCGGGTGGTGATCTCACCACGGAGGGTGCGCGTGGGTCTTTTCTCGACCATCGTCGGACGCGGCAAGTCGGCGCCGCAACGTTCCGGTTCCGTATCCGCGCCCGGGCGCGGCCTCGACGGCCATGAAGACGCGGCCCCGAGCGCCGACGAGATCGAGGCTCGTTTCCAGGCCGATTTCGAAGCCGCGCTGGCGGCGGATTTGCGCGCCCCGCGCGAGGCGCCGGCGGCGCCCCGCGCTCCTGATGCGGGCCGCGCGCCGGCCGCTGGCACGGTGTCGGCCTTCCGCACCCCTCAGCCCGCCGCCGGCGAACAGCGCATGCTGAACGCGGTCGGTCTCGCCAAGAGCTATGGCGGCCGGCAGGTGGTGCGCGGGGCGAGCCTGCATGTGCGGCGCGGCGAGGCGGTGGGCCTGCTGGGGCCGAACGGTGCCGGCAAGACCACCATCTTCTACATGATCACAGGGCTGGTGAAGGCCGATGCCGGGCGCATCGAGCTGGACGGCCACGACGTGACCCACCTGCCGATGTACCGCCGCGCCCGCCTCGGCGTCGGCTACCTCCCGCAGGAAGCGTCGATCTTCCGCGGCCTTTCCGTCGAGAACAACATCCGCGCCGTGCTGGAGGTGGTGGAGCCGAACCGCCGCGAGCGCGAGCGCCAGCTCAACGAGCTGCTGGAGGAGTTCCGCGTCACCCATGTGCGCAAGTCGCCCTCCATCGCTCTTTCCGGCGGCGAGCGGCGGCGCGTGGAAATCGCCCGCGCGCTGGCAAGCCGCCCCAGCTACATGCTGCTGGACGAGCCGTTCGCCGGCATCGATCCGATTGCGGTCGGCGACATTCAGCAACTGGTCAAGCACCTGACCTATCGCGGGATCGGGGTGCTGATCACCGACCATAATGTCCGCGAGACGCTCGGCCTCACCGACCGCGCCTACATCATCTATTCCGGCGAGGTTCTGATGGAGGGCCGGGCCGAGGATATTGTGAATAACGCGGATGTCCGCCGACTCTATCTGGGCGAAGAGTTCCGCCTTTAATCGGGCATTTTGCCGCGATTTTTGCCTGATTTTGAGGCGGTTCTGCGGGGCGCGTGCGCATATGTGCCGAATCGCCTAAAGGACGTGCGCCTTTTTTCCACATGCACAAACTGTGCCGCTGGGCTAGGAATCCCTCATGGCACTGACCACCCGCCTCGAATTCCGCCAGAGCCAGGCGCTCGTGATGACGCCGCAGCTGGTGCAAGCCATCAAGCTGCTGCAACTCTCGAACCTCGATCTCATGGCCTATGTCGAGGAAGAGCTTGAGAAAAATCCCCTGCTCGAACGCGCGGGCGACGACGACGGGCCGCTTGCGGCGGCCGCCGCGGCTGAGCCCACGGACGGCGGCTTCGAAGGCGAGGGGACCCAGGAATGGAT
>JAEYTJ010000329.1 GCA_023434095.1 Pseudomonadota bacterium
GATGATGTCCGCCGCGTCCTCGATGCCGACCGAGAGCCGCACCACATCCGGCCCCGCGCCCGCCAGCGTCTTCTGCTCGTCGGCGAGCTGGCGGTGGGTGGTGGAGGCGGGGTGGATGATGAGCGAGCGCGTGTCGCCGATATTGGCGAGGTGGGAGAAGAGCTTCACGCCGGAGACCAGCGCCACGCCGGCCTCGAAGCCGCCCTTGAGCCCGAAGGTGAACACCGCCCCGGCGCCCTTCGGCGTGTAGCGCTGGGCGAGGTTGTAATAGCGGTCGCCCGGCAGGCCGGGATAGCTGACCCACGACACCTTGGGATGGTCGGCGAGGAATTTCGCCACGGCGAGCGCGTTGTCGCAATGGCGCTGGATGCGCAGCGGCAGCGTCTCGATGCCGGTGAGCAGCAGGAAGGCGTTGAACGGCGACAGTGCCGGGCCGAGATCGCGCAGGCCGAGCACGCGGGCGGCGATGGCGAAGGCGAAATTGCCGAAGGTCTCGCCGATGACCACGCCCTCATATTCCGGGCGCGGCTGGGAGAGGAAGGGGTAGCGCCCCTCGCGCAGCCAGTCGAACGAGCCGCCGTCGACGAGCACGCCGCCGATGGAGTTGCCATGGCCGCCGAGGAACTTTTTCGCCGAATGGATGACGATGTCGGCGCCGTGCTCGAACGGGCGGATGAGGTAGGGGGTCGCCAGCGTGTTGTCGACGATCAGCGGCACGCCGGCGCGCTTGGCGATCTTGGCGATGGCGGCGATGTCGGTGACGATGCCGCCGGGGTTGGCGATCGACTCGATGAAGATCGCCTTGGTGCGCGGCGAGATGGCGCGCTCGAACGAGGCGACGTCGTCCGAATCCGCCCACACCACGTTCCAGCCGAAGCTCTTGAAGGCGTGGTTGAACTGGTTGATCGACCCGCCATAGAGCTTGCGCGCGGCGATGAACTCGTCGCCGGGGGTCAGCAGGGTCTGGAAGGTGAGCAGTTGCGCCGCATGGCCGGAGGCGACCGCCAGCGCGGCGCTGCCGCCTTCCAGCGCCGCGACGCGCTCTTCCAGCACCGCATTGGTGGGGTTGCCGATGCGCGTATAGATGTTTCCGAACGCCTTCAGCCCGAACAGCGAGGCGGCGTGGTCGACATCGTCGAACACGAAGGAGGTGGTCTGGTAGATCGGCGTGGCGCGGGCCTTGGTGGTCGGGTCCGGCTGGGCGCCGGCATGGACGGCAAGGGTGGCGAAGCCGGGGGCGGGCGTGGTGGCGTCGGTCATTGGCGTTCTCCTGTCGACGGCCGGCTGCCGTGCAAGCGGTGCGCGGCGCTGCGGGCGTCTTGGGAGGTAGTCTCGCGCCTCCGTTAAAAAACGCAACAGGATTGGAGAAAGAATCAAACAGCGGAATATGTCTGTTGATATCGCCTTGTGTGCGCCCGGCGGCCGGTGCTGCGGATCGGCCGGGCGGGCCGCCGCGTGGCGAGAGTTCTCCGACGCGGATCAGCTGCGAAGCCGGGACGAGGGCGGTTCGCCCCTGGCAATGGCGCCGTAGACCGCGTCGACCTCCCGCGCATAGCGCTGCGACACCGGCGCCTGCAGGCCGTTCCGCAGCCGCAGCCGGCCGGTGCGGCCGTGTTTCTCGAAGCCTTCGACGGCTTCGTCCGCCACCCACCAGGAGCGGTGGACCTGCCGCCCCGCCGTCGCGCCCGTCTCGGCGATGGCATCGCTCAGGCGCAGCAGCGCGAGGGACGAACCGCGGGCGGTGTGGATGCGGACATAGTGGTCTTCCATCTGCAGGCAGAGGAGCGGCCCTCGCAGGGACGGAGGCAGCCGCGCCAGCAGCGGAGCGGCCGCCGCTGCGGGGACCTCGCCGGAGGGCGGTGCCGGTTCGATATCGGTGAACGTGGCCGCTTGCCGCGCCAAGGCCGGCCGGGACAGGCCGATGGCCTTCCACAGCAGCGTGACCAGCGAGCCGATGAGCAGCACCTGAACATAGAGCTTGGCCACTTTCCACGGGCTCACCTGCCAGCCTTGCATCGCATTGGCGGCGAGACCGGCGATGAGGATCATCGGCACCGCGGCCAGCGCCGGCAGCACCCGTTCGCGGGCCGCCGGCGACAGCGCGGCGAGGCGGGAGACCCGGGCCAGCTGGGCCTGCGTCGCGGCGAGCGTCACGAACCACGCGGCCAGCAGCCCGCCCCAGAACGCCAGCCGTTCGAGGATGTCGCCCTCGGTGGTGTCGAACGGCGCCATCCAGGCGAAGGCGGGACTGAGGAGGAGGGCGAATCTCACCTCCGGCGCGCGGGCCTGGCACCAGTCCGCCAGCGATCCTCCGGCGCGCGGCTGTCCGGCCGGCGGTGTCGGCGCATGTCGGCTCGCCGGAAGTCCGTTCGCGAAATCGCGCATGTTCAGCATTCCCCGCCGTCCTGCGCTGCACCATTGGCGAACAGTTTGACGCAATTGCGAAGCGGCGCTGGCGCGGTCCGGTCGCGGCGCAGCATGGGTTGCGGGCTCCCGGGGAAGGCTTCCGCGGGACGCTTCCCCCCGGCGTTCACAGAGATCCCCGTATGCGACATCCCGCCCTTGTCCGCTTTGGCCTGCCGCTGGCCTGTTCCGCGCTTTTTCTGCCGCCCGCCTTCGCCGGCGGGCCGGAGGCGTCCGCCGCCGACGGCTGGGCCTTCGTCGCCGGCACCCTTGCCGACTGGAATGTCGTGCTGGGAGGCGGCGTGCTGGTCGCGCCGAAATATGAGGGATCGGACGAGTTCGACGTTCAGCCCATCCCCTTCGTCACCGCCAGCATCGGCGAGCATGTGACGATCGACCCGCGCGGCGTGTCGGTGAACCTTCACCGTCTGGGCGACCTAACCCTGAGCGGGCAGCTGGGCTACGACACCGGCCGGCAGCAGAGCGATTCCGACCATCTGCGCGGCCTGGGAGACATCGACATGGGCGGCGTCGTCGGTGCGACGCTCACCTATAGGTTCGGCCCGGCCGAACTCTACGGCTCGCTCGAGCGGATCATCGGGGGCAGCGACGGCACGCAGGCGACGCTCGGCTTCAAGCTGGCGCACAATGTCGAGCAGTTCCGCGTCTCGTTCGGCGTTTCCACCACCTGGGCGGACGAGAACTACATGCAGGCCTATTTCGGCGTGACGGGGGTGCAGTCCGCCCTGTCCGGGCTGCCGCGCTACGCGATCGGCGCCGGCTTCAAGCGGGTCGACCTCGAACTGGCGGCCAGCTACGCGCTCAGCGAGCACTGGCTGCTGCGCGGCGAACTCGGCCTCGGCTACCTCCTCGGCGATGCAGCCGACAGCCCGGTGGTCCAGGAGGCCTTCCAGCCCTCGGTGATGCTGCTCGTCGGCTACCGGTTCTAGGGCCGGCCGCCTCAGGCGAGACGGGGGAGGCGCAGGCGGGGAATCTCGATGGCCGGGCAGCGGTCCTGAATGACGGCGACGCCCGCGGCCTCGGCCGTCGCGGCGGCCTTGTCGTCGCGCACGCCGAGCTGGCTCCAGAT
>JAEYTJ010000341.1 GCA_023434095.1 Pseudomonadota bacterium
GCCGCGCGCGCGCGCGCGACCACGTCGTCGAGTTCCGCGGCGAAGGCCGGGAAATCGAGATGGCAATGGCTGTCGACGATCATGAGGCGGCCGGTGTCTCGGGCTCGACATAGCGCGGAAACACGCCCACCGGCGCCGGCAACGCCGTGCCGCCCGCCAGCCGTCCGGCCTCGCCGAGGCTGGCGAAGCTGCGCGCATCCTCAGGAATGGCGAGCAGATTCAACAGCTTGCCGGCACTGGTGGGAATGAAGGGTTGCGCCAGCAGCGCCACCTGCCGCACCACTTCCGCCGTGGTCCACAGCACGGTGCCGAAGCGCTCCGGGTCGGTCTTGCGCAGCTCCCACGGCGCGGCGCCGGCGAAATAGCGGTTGGCGTCCGCCACCACCGACCAGATGGCGGCCAGCGCGTTATGGATCTGCTGGCCTTCCATCGCCTCGCGCACCTTGGCACCCATGGCGTCGGCGGCGGCGAGGATCGTCGCGTCATCCTCGGCGAGGGGGCCGGGCGCCGGCAACGCGCCACCGAGATTCTTGGCGATCATCGACAACGAGCGCTGGGCGAGGTTGCCGAGGTCGTTGGCGAGGTCGGCATTGGTGCGGGCGACGATGGCGTCGTGGCTGTAGGAGCCATCCTGGCCGAAGGGAATCTCGCGCAGCAGGAAATAGCGCAGCGCGTCGACGCCATAGGCACGGGCGAGGTCGAACGGGTCGATCACATTGCCGACCGACTTCGACATCTTCTCCCCGCGATTATGGATGAAGCCGTGCGCGAAAACGGTCTTCGGCGGCTCGATGCCCGCCGACATCAGGAAGGCCGGCCAGTACACCGCGTGGAAGCGGATGATGTCCTTGCCGATGATGTGCAGGTTCGCCGGCCAGAAGCGCTGGAAGCTGGCGCTTTCCGTGTCGGGATAGCCGACGCCGGTGATGTAGTTGGTGAGCGCATCCACCCACACATACATCACATGGTCCGGGTCGCCCGGCACCGGGATGCCCCAGGAAAAGGTGGTGCGGCTGATCGAGAGGTCCTGCAGCCCGCCGCGCACGAAGCTCGTCACCTCGTTGCGCCGCACCTCGGGACGGATGAAGTCCGGGTGGGCGTCGTAATAGTCGAGCAGCTTCTGCTGATAGGCGGAGAGGCGGAAGAAATAGCTCTTCTCCTCCGTCCATTCCACCGGCGTGCCCTGCGGGCCGAGGCGGACGCCGTCCGGGTTCACACTGGTCTCGTCCTCGGCGTAATAAGCCTCGTCGCGCACCGAGTACCAGCCGGTATAAGCACCTTCATATATGTCGCCGCTCTCCACCATGCGCTGCCAGATCGCCTGGCTGGCGGCGATGTGGTCCTCGTCCGTTGTGCGGATGAAGCGGTCATAATCGACGCCGAGCAGCGCATCCATCTCCTGGAAACGGGTGGCGTTCTTGGTCGCCCAGTCCAGCGGCGTCAGACCCTGCTTCTCCGCCGTCTGCGCCATCTTCAGCCCGTGCTCGTCGGTGCCGGTCAGGAAGAAGACGTCATAGCCGTCGAGCTTCTTGAAGCGCGCCAGCGCGTCCGAGGCGATCTTCTCGTAGGCGTGGCCGATATGGGGCGCGCCATTGGGGTAGTCGATCGCGGTGGTGATGTAGAAGGCGGGTCTCACGGCGGTATCCTGCGGGGCGGCCAGCGCGCGATCAGGGGCGCAGGGCCTCGTTGAGCGACGCGAAGATCCGGAAGACGAGGGTCTTGCGGTCGAGATTGTAGACGTCGGCGTCGACCGCAGCGCGGCGAACCTTCTCCCACACCTCCGGGAGGCGTGCAAGACGAACGCTGGCGGTCTGCCGGCGGCCGGTGGCGTGGTCGCTGATCCAGGCTTCCACGGTGCCGACAAAGCTCTGGAACGCCCCTCCCCGGTCGCCGGCGAGCTTCTCCCCGAGCGCATGCAGCGACCTCGCGTCGACCTCGGGCAGGGCGTCGAGCAGCACGCGGGTGGCGTTGCGCACGGCGAGGCCGTCGCCTTCCATCAGGCTCAGCGCCTCGCGGACGCTGCCGCCCGAGGCCTCCGCCGCCTCGGCGAAGCGGCTGCGGTCGAGGCTCGGCAGGCTCTCGCTGAGCGTGTCCAGCACCTCGGCCACCTGCCCCTCCGGGAGCGCCCGCAGCGGCACCATGCGGCAGCGCGAGCGGATGGTCGGCAGCAGCCGGCCCGGCGCGTGGCTCACCAGCAGGAACAGCGCGCGATCGGGCGGCTCCTCCAGCGTCTTCAGCAGCGCATTGGCTCCCTGCGCGTTCATCTCGTCCAGCGTGTCGACGACGCACACGCGCCAGCCGCCGAGCGCCGCCGTGGAGCCGAAGAAGCTGCGCACCCGGCGCACCTGCTCGGCGGGGATCATCGAAGGCAGCTTGCCGGAATCGTTGGGCACGCGCCGGAGCACCATGAGGTCGGGATGCGACAGCGCCGCAACCTGCCGCGCCGCGGGGTGGCTCGGGTCCACCGAGATGGAGTGCGCCGGCGCGGCGCCGCCGGAGAGCACGAAGCGGGCGATGGCATAGGCGAGCGTCGCCTTGCCGATGCCCTCCGCCCCGCCGATCAGCAGCGCATGCGGCAGGCGCCCGGCGTCCCAGGCGGTGCGCACCATCGCCTGCGCCTCCTCATGGCCGACGACATGGGGCGTCTCGCGGGGCGCCGGGGCATTGCCGAAGCGGTCGCCTTCGAGCGGGGGCGCCTCCTTCATGTCCGGCGCCTCCGGCGCGGGGCGGCGGGCTTCAGCCGGGCGGAGACCGCCTGCCAGATCGCCTCCTCCACCGCCTCCGGCGTGCCGCCGGCGTCGATCAGCACGCAGCGCTCCGGCTCGCCCGCCGCCAGCGCCCGGAACGCCTCGCGCAGCGCGCGATGGAAGCTGAGCCCCTCGCTCTCGAACCGGTCGGCATCGCGCCCTGAGCGGGCGGCGGCGCGCGCCAGCCCTTCTTCGGCGGGCAGGTCGAGGATGAGGGTGAGGTCGGGCCGCGTCTCGCCCACCGTCACCTCTTCCAGCGCGGCGATGAGGCGTGGGTCCACATTGCCGAGCGCGCCCTGATAGACGCGCGTCGAATCGGCGAAGCGGTCGCACACCACGACCGCGCCGCGCGCCAGCGCCGGGCGGATGGTGGCGTCGAGATGGTCGGCGCGGGCTGCAGCGAACAGCGTCGCCTCCGCCAGCGGCCCCAGCGGCTTGGCGGCGCCGGACAGGATGAGGTGACGCATGATCTCCGCGCCCGTCGAGCCGCCCGGCTCGCGCGTGCCGACGGCATCGATTCCCGCCGCTGTCAGCCGCTCCAGCAGCCGGCGCAGCTGGGTCGACTTGCCGGCCCCCTCCCCGCCTTCGAGCGTGATGAAGAATCCGGCCGGTGCCGCCTTGGCGCGGGAAGCCGGCGTCGCGCCCGGTTTCGTCGCCTTGGCGCCCGTTTTGGCCGGCGGGCGGGAGGCCCGCTTCGGCGCGCTCTTGGCCTTCGGCCCGCTCTTCGCCTTCGCCGTGGATGGCAGAGAGGAGGCGATGGGCGCGCCTTCGGGTGCGTTCGGGTCCGGCGGGGTACGCTTGGCCATGCTCAGCCGGTAATCTTCGCGTAGCCCTGGCGCAGCAGGCTCACCATCAGTTCATAGGCGCCGTCCATCGCCCGGCGCCAGAGCGGGCCGGCCGGCACCGTCTCCGCCGCCACCAGCGGCACGTCGAGCGAGAGCTGGTCGCCGCGATAGACCATCAGCCGCGCCAGCTCGGCACCCTTCTCCACCGGCGCGGGAATCGGTCCCTCGAAGCGGATGCGGGCCACCAGCTTCTCGTCGCCATTGCGTGGGATCAGCACCCGGATCGGCGTGTCGCTGGTCAGCGGCGCGCCGTTGCGCTCGCCGCCATAGAGCGTCGCTTCGCCGACGATCTGCCCCGGCTCGAACAGGGTGCGCGCTTCGAAGGAGCGGAAGCCCCATTCCAGCAGCTTGCGGGCGTCGTCGGCGCGTTCCTTCTCGCTCTTCGCGCCCATGATGACGACGATGAGCCGCTGGCCATTCTGGACCGCCGAGCCCACGAGATTGAAGCCGGCGTCCTTCTGGTAGCCGGTCATGAAACCGTCGGCGCCGAGGCTCATGCCCAGCAGCGGGTTGCGGTTGTTCTGCCGGATCTTGTTCCAGAGGAAGTCCGGCTCGCTATAGATCTTATAGAGGTCAGGATAGTCGCGGATGATGTGAATGGCGACCTTCGCCATGTCGCGCGGCGTCGTCTTCTGGTCGGGATCGGCGAGGCCGCTGGCGTTCACGAAGGCGGAGCCGGTGAGGCCGAGGCGCTTGGCCTCCTGGTTCATCTTCACCGTGAAAGCAAGCTCGTTGCCGGAGATGCCTTCCGCCAGCACGATCGCCCCGTCATTGCCCGAGGGGATGATGGCGCCGCGCAGGAGGTCGCTTACCTTGATCGTGCTGTTGACGGCGGCGAACATGGTGGAGCCGCCGGACGGGGCCCCTCCCCGCCGCCAGGCATATTCGCTCACCTTGAATTCGGCGTCGGGCGACAGCCGGCCGGACGTGATTTCCCCGAACACCACCGCCATGGTCATCAGCTTGGCGATGCTGGCCGGCGGGCTGGAAGTGTCGGCGGCGCGTTCGAACAGCACCGAGCCGCTGTCGAAATCGAGCAGAATGGCCTGCGGCGCGGCGATGTCCGGCGCGGTCTGCGCCGAGGCAGGGGCGAGGCCGGCCGCAACGAGAACGGCGACCGTCAGCCCGATAGCCGCACACGCGCCTGAGGCGGAACAACGGCCCGGGAACAAGGTGCGCAACAGGCTCACGGTCGATCCTCCCCGGCTTCGGGCAGAGTTAACAGCCGGACGCCGCCGCCGCAATGCGACAGCGACACCCGCCTTGCCGGAACGCAGGCGCTTGGAAGGCGTCAGTAGAGCCCGCGGCCAAGGTCGGCGGCGCCGTTGCCGCTCGTTGGGGCATAGCCCATGACAGGCTGCGCGCCGACCATCCAGCCGGCGGGCGCGCCGCCTGCGGGCGCCGGGGCGGTGCGGGCGGGCGGCTGCAGGC
>JAEYTJ010000370.1 GCA_023434095.1 Pseudomonadota bacterium
TGCCTAGGGTCAGCATGGGGATGAAGGAGGTCTGCGCGCCGGCATTGTTCGCCGATTCGGGGCCGGCGACGCCCTCGATCGCTCCCTTCCCG
Source organism: Pseudomonadota bacterium (assembly GCA_023434095.1). Lineage (GTDB taxonomy): Bacteria > Pseudomonadota > Alphaproteobacteria > Rhizobiales > Xanthobacteraceae > Ancylobacter. The sequence continues at coordinate 93 of JAEYTJ010000370.1, forward strand.
AACTGCTCGGGGTGGCGGGAGATCTTCTTCTCGATCGAATAGGCGGCGAAGGAGGAGAGGATCGCGCCGCCGCCCGGCAGGATGCCGAGGAAGGAGCCGAGGAACGTGCCGCGCAGGATGGGGGCAATGATGCGCTTGATGTCCTCGCGCGTCAGCAGCAGCCCCTTTACCTTCTGCACCAGCACGGTACGGGTGTGTTCGTCTTCGAGATTGCGCACGATCTCGCCGATGCCGAACACGCCCATGGCAAGCGCGACGAACTCCACGCCGTCGGCGAGTTCGAGCATGTCGAAGGTGAAGCGGGGCGTGCCGGTGTAGACGTCCTGGCCGGAGAGGCCGAGCAGGATGCCCAGCACCACCATCGCCAGCGCCTTCACCACCGAGCCGGAGGCGAGCGCGACGGAGGCGACGAGGCCGAGCACCATCAGCGCGAAATATTCCGGCGGGCCGAATTTCAAGGCGAGGTCGGCGAGCGGCGGGGCGAAGACGGCGAGGAGGAAGGTGGCGACCGAACCGGCGAAGAAGGAGCCGATCGCGGCGGTGGCGAGCGCCGCGCCGGCGCGGCCCTTGCGCGCCATCTGGTAGCCGTCGATGGCCGTGACCACCGACGAGCTCTCGCCCGGCAGGTTGATCAGGATTGCCGTGGTCGAGCCGCCATATTGCGCGCCGTAATAGATGCCCGACAGCATGATGAGGGCCGACACCGGCGGCAGGCCGAAGGTGATCGGCAGCAGCATGGCGATGGTCGGCACTGGGCCGAGGCCCGGCAGCACGCCGATCAGCGTGCCCAGCAGCACGCCAATGAAGCAGTAGAAGATGTTCTGGAAGGTGACCGCGACGGAGAAGCCGAGGGCGAGATTGTCGAAGATTTCCATAGGTCTCGCTCCTCAGTAACCGCCGAGCCACGGGCCCAGCATGGGCAGCGGCAGGCCGAGACCCTTGATGAACACTGCCCAGGAGAACGCCACCATGATGAGCGCGGAGACGACGCCGGTGAGCAGGGTGAAGCGCCGGCTCGCCAGCGCCGAGAGGAACACCGCCAGCCCCATGGACGGCCCGAGCCCCAGCGGACGAATGCCGAGGCCGAACACCACCACGGCGAGGGTCACCAGCGCCAGCGGAAGCCACGGCCAGCGGCGGAAGCCGATGGCCTGGCTCTCGTCCTCCTCCGCCACCGGATGGAGAGTGAGGCCGGTGAGGAGGACGATGACGCCGAGAAAGGCGAGCAGGCCGGCGAGGATCATCGGGAAATAGCCCGGCCCCATGCGGATGGCGCGCCCCATAGGAAGGTCCATCGCCTGCCAGGCGAAGAAGGCGGCGAGGAGAACCAGCAGCAGGCCGCTGGCGACCTCCTTCGGGCTTTTGACGAAGCGTGTCATGGTACCTGTCCAGCGACCGGAGCGGCGGGCGCCGGCCCGCCGGCATCAGACGGCAGGCCGGCGGGGAGGAGGAGCGGTGCGTCAGTCGGCGAACACGCCCGCCTGCTCGATCACCGGCTTCCACTTGGCGACTTCCGCCTCGAGGAACTTCTGGTGCACCTCAGGCGTGGCGCGGTCCAGCGCCACCGGCTCGGTGCCGAGATCGGCGAAGCGGGCGATCACCTTCGGGTCCTGCAGCGCCGTGACGAGGGCGGCGTTGAGCTTGTCGATCTCGGCCTTCGGTGTGCCCTTGGGCGCGTACATGCCGTGCCACACCGCCACCTCGAAGCCGGGGAGCCCGGCGGAATCGAGCGTGGGAATGTCGGGCAGCGATTTCACCGGCGCCTTGGTGGTGACGCCATAGGCCTTCACCTTGCCGGCCTTGATCTGGCCCGTGGTGTTGGTGGTCTGGTCGCACATCAGGTCGATCTGGCCGCCGACGAGATCGTTCATCGCCGGGCCCGTACCCTGATAGGGGACGGTGGTCATCTGGGTGCCCAGCGCCGACATGAACAGCATGCCGCACAGATGGGAGGCCGAGCCGACGCCGGCATTACCATAGATCACCGCGTCCTTGTTCGCCTTCACATAGGCGATCAGTTCGGCCGCGTCCTTGGGCTCCAGTGTCGACTTGCCGATGACGGTCATCGGCACGTCGGTGACGAGGCCGACTTCCTCGAAATCGGTCAGCACATTGTAGGGCAGCTTGCGGTACAGCGTGGCCGCCGTCGCCTGGCCGATATGGTGCAGCAGGACCGTGTAGCCGTCCGGTGCGGCCTTCGCCACCTGGCCGGCGCCGCGCGTGCCGCCGGCGCCGCCGACATTCTCCACCACCACCTGCTGGCCGAGCGTGCGCGACATCGATTCCGCGATCAGCCGCGCCACCGTGTCGGTCGGCCCGCCGGCGGCGAACGGCACCACCATCGTCACCGGACGGTTCGGGTAGTCCTGCGCCTGCACCGCGCCGAACGGCAGCGCCGAGAATGCAAGCGCCGCGATGGTGGCCGCAGCCCCCTTCAGTATCGTCATGCGTCCCTCCCGAGACTTTTTGAGCCTGCTTGATACCGGCATCGCCCGATCGCTCGGGCACCGGATTGTTGGACGGGTAGGCCATCATCCGCGCAACCCAGCGTCAAGTGGGCCTTTGGCCTAGAAAATCCGGCCCGTGCCAGATATCCCCGACGCCGAAGGCCCGCACGCCTCCGTGCTCTAGGAAGCCGCCGCGGGACGTTCCATATTCCCCTCATGATTCAGGAGCCGCCGCCCCTCGTCGTCGAAATCGCCTGGCAGGAGCCGTGGCA
>JAEYTJ010000047.1 GCA_023434095.1 Pseudomonadota bacterium
GTTCGGCAGCCTGGGACGCGGGCCGGACTTCACCGGCTGGTTCGACGCCATCATGGTGTTCTTCTTCTACATTCCCAATCTCGTGATGGCCGAGATCGTCATCCGCACCGGCACCGCGCCGCGCAGCCCGCGCACCGCCCTCGCGACCATCGGCCTGCTGCTCGTCGCGACCCTGCTGGTCACGGCCATGACCGCCACCTTCACCGCGCGCGCCTGGGGCCCGCGAATCCTCGACGCCATCGCCTGACGGCCGACGCCCCGCTTGCCTGCCGGATTTGGAGGATCGGGCAGATTTTATGTGGGTTCCGGCATGGAGGTTCGCCGCGCCTCCGGCACTCTGGCGCCGACGCGCAAACGGCCTCCCCGGGGCCACGCGCGACCCTTTCGCGAACACCAGGGAACGACAATGACACGATGGACCACACGGGACATTCCCCCTCTGCATGGCCGCTCGGCTCTCGTCACCGGCACGGGCGGGCTCGGCTATGAGGACGCGCTGGCGCTCGCCCGCGCCGGCGCGAGCGTGGTGATCGCCGGGCGCAACCCCTTCAAGGGAGCGGCTGCCGTGACCGCCATCCAGCAGGCGGTTCCAGGGGCGCGGGTGCGGTTCGGCGAGGTGGACCTCGCCAGCCTCGCCTCGGTGACGACCTTCGCCGCGAGGCTGGCGGAAGAACAGGACAGCCTCGATCTGCTCATCAACAATGCCGGCGTGATGACCCCGCCGCAGCGGCGCGAAACCCGCGACGGCTTCGAGTTGCAGTTCGGCACCAATTATCTCAGCCATTTCGCGCTCACCGCGCGGCTGCTGCCTCTGCTCAGAAAGGGGCAGGCGCCGCGCGTCGTGACGGTGGGCAGCATCGCGGCCCGGCGGGGGGCGATCGAGTTCGACGACCTGCAGGCGGAACGCGGCTACCGGGCCTTCCCCGTCTACGCCCAGTCGAAGCTCGCCTGCCTCATGTTCGCCTTCGAACTCAGCCGGCGGGCGGGCGAAGCGGGGTGGGGCATCCAGAGCCTCGCGGCCCATCCGGGCCTGTCGCGCACGGATCTCCTGTTCAATACGCCGGGCGGGCCGACACCCACCGTCTATTTCCTGCGGCGGGCGTTTCGCCTGCTGTTTCAGCCGGCTGCGCAGGGCGCCTTGCCGACGTTGTTCGCGGCAACCGATCCCTCCGCCCGCGACGGCGCCCATTACGGGCCGGACCGGCTGCGGGGCACGCGTGGCCATCCCACCGAGGAACCGCCGCCCCCGCAGGCGCTGGACAGGGCCGCGGCCGCGCGCCTGTGGAGCCTGTCCGAGACATTGGCGGGCGTCTCTTTCGGCTGAACGTCGCCTCCCGTCATGTCGTTGGCGCCAGACGCCGACGGGCGCCTCGGATTGGTTAGCTGGATTAAACAAGCTGATCATCAATGGGTAAATTGTGCGATCGGTCGAGGTGACCTATCGTCATCTCAGATGAATGCGGAACGACATCGGTCCCCGACCTGACCGCGGCGATGTCATCTGTAGCCGGCTTTGCACCGACCTCGCCTTCGGTTCCGCGCTCATCGCCAACCGACCCTCCATGCACCCCGCCCTTTCCGGGGCACCCCGTGGCCCGCCTCCGCTGCCTTTGACGCGGATGCCGGCGGCTGCGCGGCAACGAGACAGGAACGATGACATGCGACCTTTCTGGACGGCGCTTCTTCTAGGCGCCACGGCCCTTGCGTCTCCGGCAAGCGCCCAGACCGCCCCCGAACCCGCGCGCGCCGCTGCCTGCGCGACCGAGGGGGCGGCCAGCGTGCCGGCACGCCATAGCGAGTGGATCCTGGTCGGTTGGGAGAAACACCCGGGCGACGGGCCCTTCGATTTCCGCGCCAAGCTTGGCGACTACTACCACTGGGACACGGCGGAGGGCGTCTTCTATGACGACTTCGACCCGGACTATCGTGTCGCGCGGAGCCCGGGAGAATACGGTTCGTTCTGGGTCGCCCCCTTTACCGCGATGAAATCGGCCCGCCATCGCGTCATCGACGGGCCGGAGGCCATCGTCGCTGCCGACCTCGCCACCTCCACCCTTGAATTCGCCGCCGCGCTGGAGGCGGCCGACGGCACCATCGTGGGCATCCGCACCCGCTCGTCGCTGGTGTGGCAGTGCACGCCGGAGGGCTGGAAGATCGTCCGCGAGCACAATTCGTCGCGCCGCGTCAGCCGCGCGGAGATCGACTCGCTGCTGCCGCCGCCGGGGCCGTGACCCCCGCGCCGCCCCGAGATCCGTTTCACCAAGGAGCCCCATGATGCCCATGCGCACCCCTTCCCTTCGCGCCACGCTGCTGGCGCTGGCCGTGACCCCGGTCCTGTTCGCCGCACAGGCCGCCATCGCCGCCTCCGAACCCGATACCGAGACCCGCAATCGCCAGATCGTCACCGAGGCGTTCGAGCGCTGGGAGGCCGGCGGCACCACCTTCTTCGCCGATGTCCTCTCTCCGGACGTCGTCTGGACGATCGAGGGGTCGGGTCCCAGTGCCGGCCGTTACGAGGGGCGCGACGCGCTCGTCGATCGCGCCGTGCGCCCCCTCGTCGGGCGTCTCTCCACCCCCATCCGGCCGGTCGCCAAGACGGTCTGGGCGGATGGCGACCACGTGATCGTGACCTGGGAGGGCGTCGCCACCGCGGCGGACGGCCAGCCTTATGTCAACCGCTACGCCTGGATCCTTCGCATGCAGGACGGGCGGGCGACCGAGGTGAACGCGTTCCTGGATCTCGCCGTCTATGACGACGTGCTGCGCCGCATTCCCGCGCCTCCCGCCGAATGAGGCTCACGCAGGATCGTCATGGCGAAACTCACGTGCCTTCCGCACGATCGCGCAAGAAGAGCGGACGTTCCCGCATAGTCCGAAGATGTGAGCCCCCGTATCCTGAGCGCGGATGGTGTTTCACGTAGACGTTACTTTGCGGCGAATGCCTTATTGGGCGGAATTAGCGTCGCCTGTGCCGGAACGACTGCGGCAACACCGCGCCGGACCACTCATCGCCGGCGCGGTGGGCATCATCCTTTCAGGAAGCTTCGTCGGAGAGGGAGATGCCGTCATGACCGCTTTCACCATCAATGGGCGCGCCGTCGTGGTCGCCGCCGAGCCGGACACGCCGCTTCTGTGGGTCGTAAGGGATGCGCTGAAGCTGACCGGCACCAAATATGGCTGCGGCCTTGCCCTGTGCGGAGCCTGCACGGTCCATCTCGATGGCGAGCCGGTGCGCGCCTGCCAGACACCGCTGGACAGCGTGGCGGGTCGGCAGGTGACGACCATCGAGGGGCTCTCGCCCGATTCCAGCCATCCGCTGCAGAAGGCCTGGATCGCCGAACAGACCCCGCAATGCGGCTACTGCCAGTCCGGCCAGATCATGCAGGCCGCCGGCCTGCTCGCGGTCAACCCGCATCCCAGCCGCGAGGAGATCATCACTCATATGGACGGCAATCTGTGCCGCTGCGGCACCTATGATCGCATCGTCCGCGCCATAGAGCGCGCGGCGCAGGAGGGCTGAAACATGGTGGCCTCCCCCCTGCCCCACGCGACGGCGCTCTCGCGGCGCAGCTTCCTCGTCACCCTCGGCGGTGTGGGCATCGCCGTTGCGTTCGGCGGCTCCGCTCCGCTCGCCCAGGGCGTCGACCCCGCCCGCGCTGCCCCCGGCGGCGTGTCGCCCAATGCCTGGGTGACGATTGCGTCCGACGGCACGGTCACCCTGATCTCACCCGCCGCCGAAATGGGACAGGGGGTGAAGACCGCCCTGCCCCTGCTGGTCGCCGAGGACATGGACGCGGACTGGGACAAGGTCCGCATCGTCCAGGCCCCCTCGGACGCGGAGAGATACGGCAATCCCGGTTTCTACGGCATCCAGCTCACCGGCGGCAGCGAGACGGTGCGGGGCTATTACCAATTGCTGCGCCTCGCCGGCGCGCAGACGCGCAAGGTGCTTCTCGCCATGGCGAGTGCGCATCTCGGGATTCCGGAGTCCGAGCTCGCCACCGAGCCCGGCCGGGTCGTCCACGCCGCCAGCGGGCGCACGCTCTCCTTTGGCGAGATCGCCGCCCTGGGTACGCTGCCCGACCCGCTGCCCCAGGCGAGCGAAGCCGATCTCAAGCCCGCCGATCAGTGGCGCCTGATCGGGCGGCGCGATCTCGACCGGGTCGACGTGCCCTCCAAGGTCGACGGGACGGCGCAGTTCGGCATCGATGTCGCGCTGCCGGACATGCTCTATGGCGGCGTGCTGCGCGCGCCGGTGCCGGGCGAGCGGCCGGAGAGCATCGACGATTCGGCGTTGAAGGCGGTGAAGGGTCTCGTGCGCGTCGTGGAGCTGCCCTATGGCGTCGGCCTCATCGGCGAGAGCACGGATGCGGTCCGCCGCGCGAGGGAAGCGCTCGTGGTGCGCTGGACCACCACCTCGCGGGTGCGCACCTATGACAGCGCCGCCCTGGCCGAGACCTTCCGGGCGGTCGGTCGCGATCTCTCGCGAAGCGGGGTGCCGGCACATGTGGAGGGCGATGCCCCCGCCGCCATCGCCGGTGCCGCGCGGGTGATCGCCTCAGACTATCTCACCGACCACGTCTACCACGCCACGCTGGAACCGATGACCGCGACCGCGCGGGTGGCCGGCGACCGAGTCGAAGTTTGGGCCCCGACGCAGGGCCCCACGGGGACTCAAGGTTTCGCGGCCGCCGCCGCCGGCACCACGCCGGACAAGGTGACGGTCCACACCACCCTGATCGGCGGCGGCTTCGGACGAAAGGCGGAGGCCGACTTCATCACCGATGCGGTGCTGCTCGCCCGCGAGACCGAGGGCCGTCCTGTCAAGGTCGTCTGGACCCGCGAGGACGATGTGCGGAACGGCAAGTACCGTCCTCTCGCCGCCCAGCATATCGAAGTGGGGCTCGACGACGGAAGCAACATCGTCGGCTGGCGCCACCGCGTCGTCGCCGATTCCATCTTCGCCCGCACCCTTCCCGAGATGTTCGCGAACGACGGCGGTCTCGACACCGTCGTCACCGACGGGACGATCTTCAACTATCGCGTCCCCGCGCATTTCGTGGAGTACATCCGGCAGGATAATGGGCGCGACGTCGGCTTCTGGCGGGCGGTCGGCTACGGCCAGAACAATTTCGGCGTCGAATGCATGATCGACGAGGTGGCGGCCGCCGGCGGCCTCGACCCCGTGGCTCTGCGGCTGGAGCTGCTGAGCCGCCAGCCGCGGGCACGTAAGGTGATCGAGGCCGTCGCCCGCAACGCAGGATGGGAGCGCCCGCGCGAGGGACGGGCACTCGGGCTCGCCTACACCGACGCCTTCGGCGGGCATTGCGCCGAGATCGCGGAAGTGTCGCTCGACCGCGACAGCGGGGAGATCCGCCTGCACGAGGTGTGGTGCGTGATCGATCCCGGCGTCGCCGTGCAGCCGCGCAACATCGAGGCGCAAGTCGCCGGCGCGATCGTCTTCGGCGTCAGCCACGCGCTCTATGAGCAGATCAATATCGTCGCCGGCGAGGCGCAGGAGAGCAATTTCGACGGCTACCGCCTGCTGCGGATGTCGGAGATGCCGCGCATCCATGTCGAGGTCATGCCGACGCCGGAAAACCCGCCGGCCGGCATCGGCGAGATCGGGCTGCCGCCGGTCGGCCCGGCCATCGCCAACGCCGTGGCCCGGGTTACCGGCGGCGTGCGGCTGCGCCACTACCCGTTCCTGCCCGAGCGGGTGAAGGCCGCGCTCGCGGGATGAAATGCCGGGGCGGGGGCGGCGAGGCCGTCGTCCCCTGCCCTTTCTCTGGAAGGAAAGCTGCATGCAGACACCCCTCGGGACGGCCGCGTCATTCGACGACTATGTGCTGGATTTCGCGCTCGCGGCGCTGCGCGCCGGCAAGCGTGCCGCGCTGGTCACGCTGGTCGGCATCGAGGGGTCCTCGCCGCGCCCGCTCGGCGCGCAGATGGCGGTCGCCTCGGACGGTGCAAGCGTCGGCTATCTCTCCGGCGGCTGCCTCGAGCGGGCCGTCGTCGCGCAGGCGCTGGAAGCGATGGAGGCAGGCGCCAGTCGCCTCGTCCGCTACGGGCGGGGGTCGGATTTTCTCGACATCCAGCTGCCCTGCGGCAGCGCCATCACCCTGCATGTCGATGTCACGCCCACACGGACGGGGCTGGAAGACCTCGATCGCGCCTATCGGGCCCGCCGGGAAAGCACGGTGTCGATCGGTCCGGTGGACCATTCCGGCCGGCTGCTGACCCGCCATTACCGGCCGCGCACGAGGCTGCTGGTCGCGGGCGTCGGTGCGGCGGCGGTGCAGGTTCTCAGGCTCGGCCGTGCGACCGGCCTCGACACCGCGCTTCTCTCGCCGGACGAGCCCACGCGGGCCGCGGGACTCCGCGAGGGAATCCAGGCGACGCCGCTCCGCAGCACCGGCCATGCCGCCGCTTTCGCAGCGGATGCGCGCACCGCCGTCGTACTGATGTTCCACGACCATGACTGGGAGGACGAACTTCTCGCCGCGGCTCTGGCGAGCGAGGCGTTCTATATCGGTGCGCAGGGCAGCCGGATGGTGCACGCGGCGCGCCGCCAGCGCCTCGCCAAGGCAGGCTTCGATGCCAAGACCATCGCGCGCATCCGCGGGCCGGCTGGGCTGTTCCACGGCGGCAAGAACGCTGGGGCCGTCGCCGCCTCCATCCTGGCAGAAATCATGGAAGCGGAGCAGCGTATGTTCCCCTCGCTCGTCACCCTCGGCGCCCTGCCGGGCGCGGTCATTCCGCCGCCCGCGCGCCGGCCGGGGCCGTCCGCCCGTAAAGGCGCGGCGAGCACCCCATCACCCGCTTGAAGGCCGCGCTGAAGGCGCTCTCGGATTCATAGCCTACCGCCAAGGCGATGGCCCCGACCGGATCGGCACTGTTCTCCAGCCGGTCGCAGGCCAGCAGCATGCGCCAGCGGGCCACATACTGCATGGGAGGCTCGCCCACGCTCTCGCGAAATCGCAGCGCGAAGGTCGAGCGCGACATGCCGGCCCGCTCGGCGAGTTCCTGCAATGTCCAGCCATGGGCGGGCTCGGCGTGGATGGCCCGGATCGCCGCGCCCATCTGACGGTCGGCGAGCGCGGAAAGCCAGCCCACGCCGGCCCCGGCCTCCAGATGCACCCGCAAGGCCTGCACCAGCATCATGTGGGCGAGGTGCTGGAGCACGAGCGCATTGCCGGCCTGCCGCTCGCGCAGTTCCTTCATCATCTCTTCCACCGACCAGCGCAGCGCCATCTGCCCCGCCTGCCCGGCGATGTGGACGACCGGCGGCAGCAATCCCAGCAGCATGTCGGCGTGGTTGCCGCTCACGCCGAAGCGGGCGCCGACGAGCGAGAGGCCGCCGCCGCCATTGAGCGTCACGACGCCGCCGCGTTGGGCGGGCGGAAATATCCGGCTCGACGGTGTGGCGGGCAGGCCGAGATCGCTGCCCATGCGGAAGGGGCGACCTCTCGGAAGCACGAAACACTCGCCCGCCTCGAGCCGCACCGGTTCGCTCACCCCGTCGACCGCCAGCCAGCCGCCGCCGGAAACCACGGCATAGCACTTGATCAGCGCGCCCTGGTCACCGAATTGCACCGCCCAGTCGCCACCGGCCTCGAACCCCGAGGAGACATAGGCATGCGGCTTCAACAGGGAAAGCACGTCCGAAAGCGGGTCCATGACACCTCGATGTCTCAATATATTTGCCGGCTAGCAATACTCGTCGCATTTTGTCTCCCGCCGCTTCTCCTACGGAAGGTCATATGAAGAAAGCCGGCTTATCTTCTCGATATCCGCCGGCCCCGAGGGCACATAGGTCATCAACCGCAGGTCCGGTCTTCCGTCGACAGTGAAGGACGAGAATTCGAGGCTGATATTCCCCACCTGCGGATGGCGGATGGTCTTCGCCCCCTCGCCCGTCATCTGCACGTCGTTCTCGCTCCACAGACGCACGAAATCGGCGCTTCGGGCGGAGAGTTCGGCCACCAGTTCTGCCGCCCGTTCATCGGCGCCGGCGCGCGCGCTTTCGGCACGGAAGGTCGCCACGAGAAACCGGGCAACGAATTCCCAGTCGACCTGTGCCGCACGGGTGGCGGGATCGAGGAACATGCGCCGCAGGATATTGCGGTCCTCCGGCGCCATCGCCTCGTAGTCGGTGAGCACACGCCGTGCCGCCCGGTTCCAGCCGATGATGTCCCAGGTCGCGGTGGCGATGGTCGCCGGCAGGGTCGGCATGGCGTCGAGCAGGCGCTGGAGCCGGGCGGATATCCCCACCTCCGGCATCGTCCGGGCCTTCGGGCGATGGCCGATGCCGACGAGGAACAGGTGCTCGCGCTCGGCTTCCGTCATCATGAGCGCCCGGGCAAGGCTGTCGAGCACGCGCGGCGAGGGCGCGCCGCCCCTCCCCTGTTCCAGCCATGTGTACCAGGTGGTGCTGATATGGGCGCGCTGCGCCACTTCCTCGCGCCGCAGGCCGGGCGTCCGCCGGCGCCCGCCGAAGCCGAGCGCCGCCGCGTCGAGCCGCTGCCGGCGATCCCTGAGGAACGCGCCCAGCCGGTACATGTCACCGTCGCTGTTCAGCATGGTAGTGATTATACCCGTATAAAGTCACTGCTTTAACTTGAAATAGTCTGGCCGGCATTCTCCTCCGCGACAAGAAGGAGAAGTGTCATGCAAGTATTTGTGACCGGCGCGACCGGATTTGTCGGTTCGGCCGTAACGTCGGAACTCATCGACAACGGCCACCGCGTGCTGGGCCTCGCCCGCTCCGAACGGGGGGCGGAACAGTTGCTCCGGGCAGGCGCGCAGGTGCTGCGGGGCGACCTCGAAATGCCGGAAACCCTGCGCGCGGGCGCGGAACTGTGCGACGCCGTCATCCATACGGGGTTCGTGCACGACTTCGCCCGCTTCGCCTGGGCCTGCGCGGTCGACAGGGCGGCCATCGAAGCGCTCGGTGCCGCGATCGATGGCACGGGCAAGCCCTTCATCGTCACCGCCGGTCTCGCCGGGCTCGGCGCACCTGGCCAGACGGTGACCGAGGACGATGTCGCGCCGCCGCCGACGGAGCACTATCCCCGCGCCTCCGACAGTGCGGCACGGGCGCTCACCGCACGCGGCGTTCCCACCATGATCATGCGGCTTCCGCCCTCCGTGCACGGGCGCGGCGACCATGGCTTCGTGCCGATGCTGATCGAGATGGCACGCGCAAAGGGCCGTTCCGCCTATATCGGCACCGGTGCCAATGCCTGGCCGGCGGTGCATGTGGCCGACGCCGCGCGCGCCTATCGCCTGGCCGTGGAACATGCACCGGGCGCCGGGACCTTCCACGCCGCCGGCGAACCGTGCATTCCTTTCCGCGAGATCGCGCAGGCTATCGCGGCCGGGCTCGATCTGCCCTGCGTGTCGCTGTCGCCGGAAGCCGCGCGCGAACATTTCGGATGGTTCACCGAGTTCGCCAGGCTCGACCAGCCGGCCGCCAGCGACACCACGCGCCATGTTCTGGGCTGGCACCCGGCGGGACCGGATCTACTCGCCGACCTGAAGGACGCCGGCTACTTCCCCGCCCGCACCGCGTGAAAAGCCGGTAGGGAGGCACATTGCCCCCGCATTTGCGGAACTACTTTGTATCAATTCTTATCAAGAGCTGACCCTGCGACAGCTCGCGACAATCGACGGCGCGAGCGGCACGGTTCTGCGACAGCGCCTGCCTAGCCTTTCCCGGCCGACCCAACGCCAGCCGCCCGTCGCCGGAAGCCACGACGCTTCCGGCACGCACGGCATGCTCCGTTCCTTCAGCCGGGAGTCTTCCATGGTCCAGCTCACCGTCAACGGACAGACGCACACGATCGAGGCCGAGCCCGATACGCCGCTTCTCTGGGTCCTGCGCGAGCAGATCGGCCTCACGGGCACCAAATTCGGATGCGGCATCGCCATGTGCGGCGCCTGCACCGTCCATATCGACGGGGTGGCGACGCGCTCCTGCGTCATGCCACTCTCGGCGGTCGAGCCCGACCAGAAGATCGTCACCATCGAGGGTCTGTCGCCGGATGGCTCGCACCCGGTGCAGAAGGCCTGGCTCGCGCTCGACGTGCCCCAGTGCGGCTATTGCCAGACCGGCATGATCATGGCGGTCGCCAGCTTGCTGGAGACCAACCCCAACCCGAGCGACGACGACATCAACGCCGAGATCACCAACATCTGCCGCTGCGGCACCTATAACCGCGTCCGGGCCGCCATCCATATGGCGGCCGACGGCAAGGCCGGCTGAGGGGGCGCGCCATGAGCATTGTTCAGTCGGTCTCGCGCCGCAATTTCATCGTCGGCTCCGCCGCCACGCTGGGCGGCCTGTCGCTCGGCTTCCACATCCCCTTCCCGGCCGCCGCCGTCGCGCAGGAGGCGGCCCCGACGCTGCCGCCCGAGATCAACGCCTGGGTGGTGGTGAAGCCGGACGACACCATCGTCGTCCGCATCGCCCGCTCGGAGATGGGCCAGGGCACGCTCACCGGCCTCGCCCAGCTCGTGGTCGAGGAACTGGAAGGCGACTGGTCGAAGGTCACGACCGAGTATCCCCCGCCGGGCGAGAATCTCCGGCGCAACCGCGTCTGGGGCAGCTACTCCACCGGCGGCTCGCGCGGCATCCGCGACTCGCATGATTATGTGCGCAAGGGCGGCGCCGCGGCCCGCCACATGCTGGTCGCGGCAGCGGCGGAGCGCTGGGGCGTGCCGGCCGGCGAATGCACCGCCGCCAACAGCGTCGTCACCCACACGCCCAGCGGGCGCACCCTGCGCTTCGGCGAGGTGGCGGAAGCCGCCGGCCGCCAGACGCCTCCCGCCGAGGTGACGCTGAAGGACGCGAAAGACTGGAAGGTCGCCGGCCAGCCCCTGCCGCGCCTGGACACAGTGGAAAAGCTGACCGGCAAGCAGGTCTATGGCGCCGACCTCAAGATGCCCGGCCTGCTCAACGCCGCCATCAAGGCCTGCCCGGTCTTCGGCGGCACGCTGGCCAGCTTCGACGCGGCGGCAGTCGAGAACATGCCGGGCGTGAAGAAGGTGGTGAAGGTGGACGACCGCTCCGTCGCCGTCGTCGCCGACACCTGGTGGCGTGCCAAGACCGCGCTCGACGCGCTGCCCGTCACCTGGGATGAAGGGCCGAACAAGGACCTCTCCAGCGCCGCCATCCGCCAGATGCTGGCGGAAGGGCTGGAGGCCGAGGAAGCCTTTGTCGGCAACAGCCAGGGCGATGCCAAGGCGGAACTCGCCCGCATTGAGGCGGCCGGCGGCAAGGTGATCACCGCCACCTACGCCTTTCCCTACCAGAACCACGCCACGATGGAGCCGATGAACGCCACGGCGCGCTGGACGGCGGACAGATGCGAGGTGTGGGTGCCGACCCAGAATGGCGAAGCGAGCCTCGCCGCTGCCGCCGAGGCGGCCGGCCTGCCGGTCGGCCAGTGCGAGGTCTACAAGATCCATCTCGGCGGCGGTTTCGGCCGGCGGGGCAATTTCCAGGACTATGTCCGCCAGGCGGTCAGCATCGCCCGGCAGATGCCGGACACCCCGGTGAAGCTGCTGTGGACCCGTGAAGAGGACATGCTGCACGGGGCCTATCACCCCACCACCCAGGCCAGGCTCACGGGCGCGCTGGACGCCGAGGGCAACCTCACCGCGCTGCACCTGCGCATTTCCGGCCAGTCCATCCTCGCCGCCGTGCGCCCGGAAGGCATGCAGGGCGGCATGGACCCGGTGGTGTTCCAGGGCCTGACGGCGAACCTGCCCGAGGGCCACCTCGCCTATACCGTGCCGAACCTCTTGATCGACCACGCCATGCGCAACCCGCCGGTGCCGCCCGGCTTCTGGCGCGGGGTGAACCTCAACCAGAACGCCATTTACGTCGAGTGCTTCATCGACGAACTGGCCCATGCGGCAGGTGCCGAGCCGCTCGCCTTCCGCCGCAAGCTGATGGCGAACCACCCCAAGCACCTCGCGGTGCTGGAGGCGGCCGCCAGCGGCATCGGCTGGGAGACGCCACCGGCTGAAGGGCGCTATCGCGGGCTCGGCCAGATCATGGGCTTCGGCTCCTATGTCGCCGCCGCCGCCGAAGTGTCGGTCGACAATGGCGAACTGAAGATCCACCGCATCGTCGCCGCCACCGATCCCGGCCATGTCGTCAACCCGGCGCAGGTCGAGCGGCAGGTCGAGGGTTCCTTCGTCTACGGCCTCTCCGCCTGTCTCTATGGCGAATGCACCGTGGAGGGCGGCCAGATCGCCGAGACCAATTTCGACAGCTACGAGGTGCTGCGCATGGCGGAGATGCCGGCGGTGGAGACCATCATGCTGCCCTCCGGCGGCTTTTGGGGCGGGGTGGGCGAGCCGACCATCGCGGTCGCCGCGCCGGCGGTGCTCAACGCGCTGTTCGCCGCCACCGGCAAGCGCTACCGCACCTTGCCGCTGAAGAATCACGAGCTGGCCTGATGCGGCTGCCTTACCTGATATTGCCGGCATTGGGGCTTCTGCTTGCCTTGCCGGCGGAGGCCGCGCCGCCGCGCGGGGCGGCCTCCTGCTCCGGCTGCCATCCACGCACCGCCACGAACGGGCCGGTGCCGAGCCTCAACGGGCAGCCTGCCGACCAGATCGTCGCGGCGATGGCCGCCTTCCGTTCGGGCGAGCGCCGTTCCACCGTGATGGCACGCATCGCCAAGGGTTTCACCGATGAGGAAACACAGGCCATCGCCGAGTATTTCGCCGCCGGGGGCAATGCGCCCGCTAAACCGTAGGCGGGTGCTCGGCGCTCTGGCGGCGGGCGCCTGCGCCTTGGGGAGCCCGAGCCTGCTCGCGCAGGCGGCGCCGCGCCTGGTGGTGATCGGCGGCGGGTTCGGCGGCGCCAGCCTCGCGCGTGCGCTGAGGCGGGAAGATCCCGGCATCGCGGTGGCGCTGGTCGAACCCGCCGCACATTACACCGCCTGCCCGCTCAGCAATGCGGTCATCGCCGGCCTGCGTGACATGAAGGCCCAGCATTTCGGCTATGCCGGGATCGAAGCCGACGGGATCACCCACGTGCCGCAGCGGGCGGTGCGCGTCGAGGCGGAACAGCGGCGCGTGATGCTGGCCGATGAGACGCGGCTGAGCTATGACCGTCTCGTCGTCGCGCCCGGCATCGACCTGCGCTTCGACGCCATTCCCGGCTACGACGCCGCGGCGAGCGACCTCCTGCCCCATGCCTGGAAGGCCGGCGAGCAGACCCTGCTGCTGCGCCGCCAGCTTGAGGCGATGGAGGATGGCGGGCTCGTCGTCATCTCCGCGCCCGCCAACCCGTTCCGCTGTCCGCCCGGCCCCTATGAACGCGCGAGCCTGATCGCGCATTACCTGAAGGCGCACAAACCGCGCTCGAAGATCCTCATCCTCGATGCCAAGGACGCCTTCTCCAAGCAGCGCCTGTTCGAGGCCGGCTGGGCCGCACTCTATCCCGGCATGATCGAATGGGTGGGGCTTTCCTTCGGCGGCGCGGTGACCGAGGTGGACGCCCCTACCCGGGCGCTGCGCACCGAGTTCGGCGAACATAAAGCGGCGGTCGCGAACATCATCCCGCCGCAGCGCGCCGGCGCCATCGCCGAAATCGCCGGCGTCGCCGATCGCACGGGCTGGTGCCCTATCGACCCCGTGACCTTCGAATCCCGCCTCGTGCCGAACATCCATGTCATCGGCGATGCCGCCATCGGCGGGGCCATGCCGAAATCCGCCTTCACCGCCAACGCCCAGGCGAAAGCCTGCGCCGGGGCGGTGAGCGCGCTGTTGCGCGGGCGGGACCCGGCCGCGCCCAAGCTCATCAACACCTGCTACAGCCTGATCGCGCCGGACTACGGCATTTCCATCGCCGGCGTCTACACACCGCTGAACGGGCTGCTGGCAGAAGTCGAAGGCGCCGGCGGCACCTCGCCACTCGACGCACCGGCCTCGGTCCGGGCCGAGGAGGCCGCCTATGGCGAGGCGTGGTTCGAGACGATCACCACGGAGGCGTTCGGGTGAGCCCCGCGCAGGCGCTGGCTCTAAGTGCCTCCGCGGCCGTAATGGCCGTGCCGATGGCTTCGAAGGCGCAGCCGGCGGGAGACGCGTCGCTCGTGCCTTATGTCGTCACCGGCGACGCTATCCTTGAGCCGCTCGGCGGCCTGCGCGGCGACGCTGCGCGCGGGCGGGTGCTGATCGGCGAGCGTCACCGGAGCCTCTGCATCCTCTGCCACGCCGTACCCGAAGGCGCGCCGGCGCTGCAGGGCACGCTGGCACCGGGGCTTGCCGGCATCGGCTCGCGGCTCGATGTAGGGCAAATAAGGTTGCGGATCGTCGACATGAAGCGACTGAACCCGGATAGCCTCATGCCGGCCTATCATTCGCCGCAGGCGGGCGCGCGCACCGCGCCGGCCTGGCAAGGCAAGCCGGTTCTTGGCGCCGGGGAGATCGAGGACCTCGTCGCCTATCTCGTGACCTTGAAGG
>JAEYTJ010000072.1 GCA_023434095.1 Pseudomonadota bacterium
CACGCCGAGCACGACATCCGCGCCCGCCACCGCCGCGGCGTTGTCCGCCACCACGGTCGCCCCCGCGCCCTCATACTCCCCGTCGCCGATCCCCGACGCCCATCCCGCCCCCGACGCGACAAACACCGCCGCACCCAAACCAACATAACGCTTAACCGTGTCGGCACTGGCCGCCACCCGCGGCTCGAGCCGCGCCTCTTCCTTCAAAATCGCGATGCGCATTGCCTCACTCCCAAGCTCGCCTTCCTCCCAAGAAGGTCTTTGGCCGTCTTCTTCAGGCGTCGCCGACGACAGGCCGATGGACGCCGCGCAGCGGCGCGTCATGGCCTTCCCGCAGGGCCGCCGGCGATCATTCCAGAGATCGAGACCTGCCGGCCACCGCGGACAAAAGGGCGTCACGCCGGCCCCCCGCCGCCGCCGGACCGGCGAGCGGACACTGCATCGGCCCTGCCGGCTTCCGGAACGGACGCCGGCACCTGGCGCAGATGCCGCATGCGTGACACGCATAGTGGTATACAGAATTACGCATGCCAGCAAGACGATTCCGGCGCCGGCCCGACTCGGGAATCCGGCCCGCAACGACTCCGCTGAATCTGCCGCTGCGGCATGCGCCTGCGATGCCTTTCGCCCTCGGCGTCGCGAAAGGGACACGCTGCGGTGCAAGATAACATCCGGGAGACAGAAGTAGACTTTTGGTTCATATGAGGGCTTGCCGGTGCCGCGCACCGGTGAGCCCACCGACGGAGGATAGTATGGTTAGCAGGCGTGGACGCGCGACCAAGATCGTGGCGACGCTGGGTCCGGCATCTTCGAGCCCGGAGATGATCAAGGCCTTGTACGAGGCCGGGGTCGACGTGTTCCGGCTGAACTTCAGCCATGGCACGCAGGAAAACCATGGCCGTGTGCTGGCCTCCGTGCGGGCGCTCGAAAAGGAAGTACGCCGGCCGATCGGCGTGCTCGCCGACCTCCAGGGCCCGAAGCTGCGCCTCGGCCGCTTCGAGAACGGCTTCATCAACCTGACCGCCGGCTCGACCATCCGCTTCGACACCGACCCGACCCCGGGCAACGAGACCCGCGTCTCGATCCCGCACCCGGAAATTCTCGAGGCCCTCAATGAGGGCTCCACCGTGCTGCTCGACGACGGCAAGGTGCGCGTGCGCGTGGTGAAGAAGGGCGCCGGCTTCATCGAGGCCGAGGTGGTGGCCGGCAACAAGCTGTCCAACAACAAGGGCTTCAACGTCCCCGACGTGCTGCTGCCGGTGTCGGCGCTCACCGACAAGGACCGCGCCGACCTGTTCTTCGCCCTCGACCTCGGCGTCGAGTGGATCGCGCTGTCCTTCGTCCAGCGCCCCGAGGACGTGAGCGAGGCCAAGGAGCTGATCCAGGGCCGCGCCCAGATCAACCTGAAGCTGGAGAAGCCGCTCGCCGTCGAGCACCTCACCCGCCTCACCGAGCTGTCCGACAGCATCATGGTGGCGCGCGGCGATCTCGGCGTCGAACTGTCGCTGCCGGAAATCCCGGCGCTGCAGAAGCGCGTCATCCGCGAATCCCGCCGCCTCGGCAAGCCGGTGATCGTGGCGACGCAGATGCTCGAATCCATGATCAGCGCGCCCGTGCCGACCCGCGCCGAAGTCTCCGACGTCGCCACCGCCGTCTATGACGGCGCCGACGCGGTGATGCTCTCGGCGGAGAGCGCCGCCGGCCAGTACCCGGTCGAGGCGGTGGCGATGATGGACCAGATCATCAAGCAGGTGGAGCGCGACCCCGGCTACCGCGCCATCATCGAATCCCAGCGCCCCGATCAGGGTCATTCGGTGGCCGACGCGGTGACGCAGGCCGCCTATCACGCGGCGCTGTCGACCAATGCGGCGGCGATCTGCACCTACACGCTGTCCGGCACCACCACGCTGCACGCGGCGCGCGAGCGCCCGCGCATCCCGATCATCGGCATTGCCAGCCAGCTCTCCACCGCCCGCCGGCTGGTGATGTCCTATGGCGTGCATGTGGTCCACGCGCCGGAGGAGATCCACACCTTCGGCGAGATGGCGGCCAAGGCGACGCAGGTGACGGTGGACCACGGCTTCGCCACCGAGGGCGACCTGATCGCCATCACCGCCGGCGTGCCCTTCGCCACCCCCGGCACCACCAACGTGCTGCGGCTCGTCACCATCGACAAGACGATGGCCCACCGCACCCCACGCCCGGAAGAGGGCGGCGATTCCCTGCGCCCGCGCGCCGCGGCGATGAAGGCCGGCGACGCCGTGCTGCGCTCCGCCCCGGTGGAGCCGACGGCGGATTGACGCGTACGCATCCGCCACACGATGAAAGGCCCGCCCTCTGGCGGGCCTTTTTATTGGTGGCGTCTCGCGACCATCCGCTATGCGCGCCGTCCGCCCATGGGCAGGATGCCGGAACCGGGCGCTCCTGCGCCGCGTTCAACGGTGACGTGCAACGCATTCAAGCGCCCTCCACATCCGCGAGACGACAATGACGCTCTTCGGTGGCTGCAATTGCGGACAGGTCCGCTACCGGATCGAGGGCGCGCCGTTGCGCGCGGGGCTGTGCCATTGCGCCACCTGCCGCAAGCAGTCGGGCTCGGCCTTCTCCTTCTTCGCCATCTGGCCCCGCGCCCGCGTCGCGCTGTCGGGCGAGCTGGCCTGCTGGCAGGCGCGGGCGGGCGGGGAGCGCTTCTGTCCGCATTGCGGCTCGCAGCTCTTCTGCTGGGAGGAGGGATCGGACGAGATCGAGGTCAAGCTCGGCACGCTGGACGAGCCGCCGAGCGCGCTCGTGCCGGGCTACGAGCTCTGGACCATCCGCCGCGAGCATTGGCTGGCCCCGCTGCCGGACACGGAGCAGCACGAGCGGGACCGGCCGGCGGAAGACGACTGATCCCGGTTGACGGGCGCCCCGGCGGCGGCGACACCTGTCGGTATCTCGACGCCACCCCTTGAGCACACAGGGCGCCCCGATGCCGTTGCACCGTGCCGCCCCCGTGCCGCCCGCCCCGCCCTCCGGACGGGTTCACTGCCTCGACGGCCTGCGCGGGGTCGCCGCCTGTTCGGTGGTGGCGTTCCATTTCTTCTACGCCTTCACCCCGGCGCCGTTCACCGCCTGGAACCGCACCGGCTTCAGCGTGTCCGACACGCCGCTGGCGGTGCTGTGGAACGGGCATTTCGCCGTCGCGGTGTTCTTCGTGCTGTCCGGCTTCGTCCTCGCCGCTTCCGCCCCGCGCACCGCCCGCGAGGCCCCGGCACTGATCGGCCTGCGCTATCTCAGGCTCGCCCTGCCCGCCCTCGCCTCCTCGGCGCTGGCCTGGGCGTGGCTCACCGGCTTTCCCGACGCGGCGCGCGAGGTGCAGGCGATGACCGGCAGCCGCTGGTTCCGCTGGACCTACCAGCCGCCCATCCCGCCCTTCGACCAGGCGCTGTGGGAGGGCGGGATCGGTGTCTTCCTCACCGGCACGACGCGGTTCAACAACCCGCTCTGGACCATGCAGGCGGAGTTCTTCGGTTCCGTGCTGATCTATGGTTCCTATGCGGTGCTGCCCGGCCGGGCACGGCCCGCCGCCATGGTGCTGGGCGGGCTCGTGCTGAGCGCTCTGGGCCAGTTCTCGCTCGCCGCCTTCTGCGGCGGGGCGCTGGTGTTCGAGTTCCGCCACCTTCTGCGCGACCACGCGGTGGCCGGCAGTTGGCTCGGCCTCATCGGCCTCGTCCTCGGCGCCACCTATCCCGGTCATGCGGCGGAGGGCGGCATCGTCGCCTATCTGCAATCCTGGCTCGGCGCAGACGGCCCCCGGCAGGCCGGTGCCGTGCTGGTGCTGGTCGCGCTGCTGATCACCCCGCCGGTGCGCCGCCTGTTCGAGAGCACGCCGCTCCAGCGCCTCGGCGAGCTCTCCTTCCCGCTCTACCTCGTCCATGTGCTGCTGATCGTCGCACCTGCCTGTGCCTTCTATGCGCGCTTCGGCCCTCTCGATCCGCCGGCGCTCGCGGGGCTGTTCGCGGCGACCTTCCTCGCCGCGCTCGTGCTGGCGGCAGTCTTCCTCAGGACGGTGGAGCGGCCGGTGCTGACGGGGCTGCGCGCCCTGCGTTCCCGGCTGCGGGCCCGGCCCGTGCCGGGTTGAGGCGCCGGGCCCGCCCCCTGCGGCGCGCGGCACGGGTTATGTCTTATTCCCTCGCTCCCCGTTTCGTGTTCTTAAGGGTTACGCCGCACGCTGCGGCGGCGACGACATCCCCTCAGGGGACAGGAGAACCGCGTTGCGGGTCACGAAAGCCAAGGTTGCCGAGCATCGGCAGTCGATCCTCGATTCGGCCTCGCGCCTGTTCCGCGAACGCGGCATCCGCGATGTCGGCGTCGCCGAGATCATGCAGGCGAGCGGCCTCACCCATGGCGCCTTCTACGGCCATTTCCGCTCCAAGGCGGATCTCGCCGATCAGGCCTGTCGGGAAGCGTGCGACGAAGGCATCCGGAACTGGCTGAAATCGGCCGACCTCACCGCCATTCTCGACCGCTACCTCGCCCCCACCCATCGCGACGACCCGGCCGGCGGCTGTGCGCTCTCGGCGCTCGGGGCCGACGTCTCGCGCCAGTCGCCGGACCTGCAGAAGAGCTATGCCGAAGGGCTCAACGGCTTCATCACGGCTCTCGAACGGCATATGGACGACGCCCCGCCCGACGCCCGGCGGCGGCAGGCTCTGGCGGTGCTCTCCGCCATGATCGGCGCGCTGACCATGGCCCGTGGGGTGGCGCAGGGCGACCCCGCGCTTTCCGCCGAAATCCTCGCCGCCATGCGCGAGACGCTGCGCGCCAAATTCGGCGCGTAAAGGGGGCAAACGCCGTATTGCGCCGGTGGGCGCGGGCTGGTCGCATGTACCGGACGTGGTTCCGGCGCGGGGTGCGGACGGCAGATGCAGGCGGGTTTTCCAGCGAGCGGCAGCAGGCCCCCCTGGCGCGTGGGACTGCTGTTCTCCGCCACCGGCATCACCGCCGGCGTGGAGACCTCGCAGCTCGGCGGCACGCAGCTCGCCCTCGACGAGATCAACGCCGCCGGCGGCGTGCTCGGCCGGCCGGTGGAGGCCGTCGCCTACGATCCCGCCTGCGACCCGCGTGCCTTCCGCCGCCTTGCCGAGAGGCTGCTGACGACGGACGGGGTGCGGCTGCTGTTCGGCTGCTACATGTCCTCCGCCCGCAAGGCGGTGCTGCCGGCGGTGGAGGCGCGGGACGGGCTGCTGTTCTACCCCACCCTCTATGAGGGCTTCGAATATTCGCGCCATTGCGTCTACACCGGCGCGGCGCCGAACCAGAATTCGATCCAGCTCGCCACCTATCTGCTGCGCCATTACGGCAACCGCTTCTTCCTCATCGGCTCCGACTACGTCTACCCATACGAATCCAACCGCATCATGAGCGATTTCGTGGTGCAGTCGCGCGGGCAGGTGCTGGGCGAAACCTATGTGCCGCTCGGCGCGCCGGAAGCCGCGTTCGACGCGGTGATGGAGAAGGTGCGCGAGGCGCGGCCGGACGTCATCTTCTCCACCGTGGTCGGCGCCGATACCGCCAGGCTCTACGCCGCCCACCACGCGGCCGGCTTCGATTCCCGCCGCCTGCCGATCGCCAGCCTCACCACAAGCGAGGCCGAGGTGGCGCTGATGCCGCACGAGGCGGCGCGCGGCCACATCACCGCCGCCCCGTTCTTCGAGACGCTCGGCACCCCGGCGGCGCGGCGCTTCGTCGCCGCCTTCAGGAAGCGCAACGGCGTGCACATGCCGGTGACGGCCGCGGCGGAGGCGGCCTATTTCCAGATGCATCTCGCCACGGCGGCGCTGGCGCGGGCCGGCACCGACGCGCCGGACGCCCTGCTCGCCGCGCTGGGCGGGTGCAGCGTCGAGGCGCCGCAGGGGCGGGTGCGGATCGAGCCCGGCAACCACCATGCCTGGCTGCGCCCGCGCATCGCCGAGATCGGCGCGGATAAACGGTTCCATGTCGTCTGGGACGCGGGGGCGGCCGTGAGGCCGGACCCTTATTGCGTGGCGCAGAATCTCGACGACTGGCCGGCCGATGGCCGCCGGTTCGCGCTGTCGTGACGGGAGACGGCGGGATGGCGATGCAGGTGCTCACTGATATGCGCGGGCTGCGGGTGGAGGTGATCCACCCGCCGGACGAGGAGCGCCAGAGCCTGGTCGAGCATCTGCGCCGCATCGGCTGCACGGTCGGCATCGCCTGGCCGGTGCCGGCCGCCTGGCCGGCGGAGGCGGAGGTGGTGTTGCTCGCCATCGAGCCGGAGGCGCGCGTCGCGCTCTCCCGCCTGCTGAAGGCCGACGCCGCCCGGCGCCCGACGCTGATCGCGGTGGTGGGTTACGAGAACCCCGCGACGCTGCAACTGGTGCTGGACGCGGGGGCGGTCGCGGTGGTGGAACGGCCGATCCGCCCCTTCGGCCTGCTCGCGACCCTCACCCTCGCCCGCACGCTGTGGCTGGAGCGCGACGAGGCGCGAAAGCGCGTCGCGCGGCTGGAGCAGAAGCTGGCGGGGCTGCAGACCATCCAGCGCGCCAAGTCGATCCTGATGGAAAATCTCGGCCTCAGCGAAGAGGATGCCCATCAGAGCCTGCGCCGGCAGGCGATGGACAAGCGCGTGCCGATGGAGGACATGGCCGCCTCGCTGATCCATGCGAGCGAGCTGCTGCAGCTTCTCCCCCGCCGCGAGACGCGGCCCGTGCCGCCGGACGGCTCTTGATGCGGGGCGGGTATGGTGATTGACTGTTGCGCATGAACGATTTGCGGGCAGCGCCCGCGCCTCGTTCGCCCCCGGCCACCAAGGACGTTGGCCGGCGCTCCGCACGCTTCCCCGCCGCACCTCAGCGGCCGGCCGCGTGCCGCTCCCGGAACAATGCGGTTCCGCTCCCCTCGCCTTCCGATACCGCAACGGCCCGCCGCCTGCGAGGCGTGCGCGCGCCCTTTTCGAGGAGACGTTCCATGTTGCACGGCGACATTTCCAGCAGCAAAGACACCGTCGGCGTGGCGGTGGTGAACTACAAGATGCCCCGCCTCCACACCAAGGCCGAGGTGCTCGAGAACGCCCGCAAGATCGCCGACATGGTGGTGGGCATGAAGATCGGCCTGCCGGGTATGGACCTGGTGATCTTCCCGGAATACTCGACGCACGGAATCATGTACGATTCCAAGGAGATGTACGAGACGGCCTCGACCATCCCCGGCGACGAGACCGAGATTTTCGCCGAGGCCTGCCGCAAGGCCAAGGTGTGGGGCGTGTTCTCGCTGACCGGCGAGCGCCACGAGGAACACCCGAACAAGGCGCCCTACAACACGCTCATCCTGATGAACGACAAGGGTGAGATCGTGCAGAAATACCGCAAGATCATGCCCTGGGTGCCGATCGAGGGCTGGTATCCCGGCAACTGCACCTATGTCTCGGAAGGCCCGAAGGGGCTGAAGATCTCGCTGATCATCTGCGATGACGGCAACTATCCGGAGATCTGGCGCGACTGCGCGATGAAGGGCGCCGAACTCATCGTGCGCTGCCAGGGCTACATGTATCCGGCCAAGGAGCAGCAGGTGATCATGTCCAAGGCTATGGCGTTCGCCAATAATGTCTATGTGGCGGTGGCCAACGCCTCGGGCTTCGACGGCATCTATTCCTATTTCGGCCACTCCGCCATCATCGGCTTCGACGGGCGCACGCTGGGCGAATGCGGCGAGGAGGATTACGGCATCCAGTACGCCGCACTCTCCACCTCGCTGATCCGCGACGCGCGCAAGAACATGCAGTCGCAGAACCACCTCTTCAAGCTGGTGCACCGCGGCTATACTGGCATGATCAATTCCGGCGACGGCGACAAGGGCGAGGCCGCCTGCCCTTACGACTTCTATGCCAAGTGGATCGCCGACCCCGAGGGCACGCGGGAGATGGTGGAATCTTTCACCCGCTCCACCGTCGGCACCGAGGAATGCCCGATCGAGGGCATCCCGAACCCCGACACCGCGCATCGGTGAGGGAGGGGCCATGATCCCGGACGGCCCGCAGGCCTATCCGGGGTCACCCTTGGGGAGACCATCCTTCGAGGCTCGCTGCACTCGCACCTCAGGATGACGGTGTTCTTATGAGGACGCGGTCATGCTGAGGAGCCGGCGTAAGCGCCGGCCGCGAAGCACGCAGGCGCGTGCCCCCTCTCGTCATCCCGGACGCCCGAAGGGCGATCCGGGATGACGACCGACCTCACCGCCGCGCGAGGCGAAAATAAAGTTCCGACAGCCGCACCGGCAGGTCCTCCACCCGGCGCACCGGCATGGCGTTGGCCTTGCCGAAGATCGCCGGGCCCGACCCGACGCCGGCGGGGTCGAGGGTGACGCCGAACGTGTCGATCCCCTGCCCCCGCAGCTGCCGCACCACGCGCCGTGCGTCCTGCACGAGGTCGGCGGCCGGCGTGTCGATGTCGGAAGGCTCGCCATCGCTCAGCACCAGGATGAGCTTGCGGAAGGCGCGCAGACGGGCGATCTCCGCCCCGGCATGGCGCAGCGCGGCGCCGAGCCGGGTCGACAGGCCGGAGGACAGCCCGGCGAGGCGGGCCATCGCCGGGCCATCATAGGCTTGCGCGAAGCCCTTCACCTCGCACAGCCGCACCTCGTCCCGGCCGTTCGAGGCGAAGGCGAGCAGGGCGAAGCGGTCGCCCAGCGCCTCCAGCGCCTCGGCCAGCATCGCCACGGCGAGCTTTTCCACCTCCAGCACGCTGCGCCCGTCGGCCAGCCTCTCGCGCGTCGAGTGCGACATGTCGACGAGCACCAGCACGGCGAGGTCGCGCTGGGTGAGCGCGGTGGAGCGGAAAAGGCGGGCTTCCGGAAAAGCGCCGGCGCGGCGGGCGATGGCGTCGTCGATCACCGCGTCGAGATCGAGATCGGCGCCGTCCACCTGTCGCCGCAGCCGGGTGGCACGGCCGACCTTCGCGGCCTTGACCAGCCGGGCGATCCGGGCGCGCGCCGGGCCGGCGTCTTCCAGCGCCCGCTGCAGCGGGCGGCTGTCGCCCAATGCCAGCGCCGGCGCCCGGACGGAGGTCCAGTCGGGCCGCTCCAGCCCCGCCTGAGGGTCCCATTCGGGATAGGTGGCGATGACCGGATCGGCCCCTTCCGTCGCCTTCGGCCGGGCGCGGCCGGCGGAGGCGGGCGTGGATGCCGCCTCCGGTGGCCCCTCGGCGCCCTCCCGCCGTTCCGGGCGGGCGGCCTGCACCATCATCTGCACCTCGTCGGAAACCTCCGGGTCGAGGGCGGAAAAATCCCACAGGCCGAGCCCGTCGTCGCGATAGGCCGGCTCCACCACATGGCCGCGGGCGTCGAAGCGCAGGCGGCGCTGGCCGACATCGTTGGCGAGCCGCGTGCCGATGTCGAGGCTGAGGGCAGGATCGTCGAGGCGGTCGCGCGCGGCGTCGAACAGCGCCTGCGCCTTGCCCACCAGCGCGTCGGGATCGGCATAGGAGGGGTCGAACAGCCCGCGCGCCAGCCGGGCAAGCAGGGCGGCGAGCG
>JAEYTJ010000079.1 GCA_023434095.1 Pseudomonadota bacterium
CCCCTATGGAGACACCGTCACCCTGATCAAGCCTTGACCGGCGGTCCCGGAGCCTGGCCGTGATGACGGCATTCCATGGAGCGCTGCGCCGGCGCCGCGGCACGGTACGGACGGATGGGGGCGCGGCCGTGCCGATGGCCGGTCCCGCCGCCGATATGGCGCCGGCCGTCGCGCCGGCATCCGAGCTGCCCTTCGTTCTCGCCGCCCCCGGCGGGACGCTGGTGGCGCGGGGCGTGCGCGGCCGTGTCGGCGAGGGACCGGATGCCCCCGGCGACCGGGTGCGCCGGTTGCTGGCGGAAGGGGAAGGACCGCCGCTGGTCGTGGGGGCGCTGCCGTTCGAGGCGAGGTCCGCGGTCCATCTCTACCGGCCGGCAGAGCTGTGGCGGCATGCCGGTCGCGTCGATCTTGCCGAGGCCCTGCCGCCGCGCCCCTCCGGCCGTTCCCGGCCGGGACGCTGGAAGGTGACGCCGGAGCCGCCGCTCGCCGCCTACCGTGCCGCCGTCACCGAGGCGCTGGCGCGGATGACGCGGGACGGGGAAGGCCTGCGCAAGATCGTGCTCTCGCGCAGCCTGAAGATTACCGCCGACCGGCCGATCGACGCGGCCGCGCTCCTGCATGCGCTGGCGCGGGACGAGAGCGTCGCCGCCTTCTGCGTGCCGCGGCTGGCCGCAGGCGGGGCGGGGGCGCTGGTGGGGGCCACGCCGGAGCTTCTGATCGCGAAGCGCGGCCGGGACATCACCTCGCATCCGCTGGCCGGCTCGGCGCGCCGGGCGCGCGGGGCGGGAGACGACCGCGCGGCGGCGCAGGCTCTGCTCGGCTCGGAGAAGGACCGGCGCGAACACCGGGAAGTGGTGGAAGCCATTCTGGACCAGCTGGCTCCCCATTGCAGCGCGCTGGCCGCCCCCGCCGCCCCCGAACTGACCTCCACCGCCAGCATGTGGCACCTCGGCACGCCGATTGCCGGGCGCCTGCGCAACGACACGCTTTCCGCGCTCGACCTCGCCGGGCTGCTGCACCCCACGCCGGCCGTGTGCGGCGCGCCGCGCCCGCTCGCCGCTCGGGCGATCGCAGAGCTGGAGGGCTATGAGCGCGGCTTCTATGCCGGGGCGGTGGGCTGGTGCGACGCCGCCGGCGACGGCGACTGGCACGTGGCCATACGCTGCGCAGAGCTTTCCGGCCGCGAGGCCCGGCTCTATGCCGGCGCCGGCATCGTCGTCGGCTCCGACCCGGCGGCGGAAGGCGCGGAAACCTCCGCCAAGTTCGCCGCCCTGCTTACCGCGCTCGGCATCGACGAAGAGGGCAATCCCCTGGCGGAGGACCAGGCATGAAACCGCTGACGCAGGTCTGGCCGGCCGATTTCGCCGCCCGCTACCGGGACCGGGGCTATTGGCGCGGAGAGACCTTCACCTCTCTGCTGCGCGCGCGGGCGGCCGAGATGCCGGGCCGCCTTGCCGTGGTCGGCGGCGACCGGCGCTGGAGCTTCGCCGAGCTGGAACTGCGGGCGGAGCGGATCGCGCGCGGCCTGCTGGCGCTGGGCCTGCAGCCGGGCGACCGGGTGGTGGTGCAGTTGCCCAACATCGCCGAGTTCTTCTCCGTCGTGTTCGGCCTGTTCCGTGCCCGGCTGATCCCTGTCTACGCGCTGCCGGCGCATCGCAGCGTCGAGATCGCCCATTTCGTCCGCACCGCCGAGGCACGGGGCTACATCTTCGCCGAGCGGCATGACAGCTTCGACTATCGCCCCCTGGCGGAGGAGATGTGCCGGGAGGCGCCGGATCTCGCCCATCTCGTGGTGGTTGGCGAGGGCGGCCCGTATCCGACGCTCGATTCGCTCCCGGCGGGGGAGACGGTCGTGCTGCCCGGGGACGCCGACCCGTCCGATGTCGCCTTCCTGCAGATATCGGGTGGGTCGACCGGCCTGTCCAAGCTGATCCCGCGCACCCATGACGACTACATCTATTCTTTCCGGGCCAGCGCCGAGATCTGCGGGCTGACGCCGGACAGCGTCTATCTCGCGGCGCTGCCGGTGGCGCATAATTTCCCCATGAGCTCGCCCGGCGTGTTCGGCGCGCTTTATGCGGGCGCGCGGGTGGTGCTCGCCTCCTCGCCGAGCCCGGAAGCCGCCTTTCCGCTGATCGCCCGCGAGGGGGTGACGATCACCGGTCTGGTGCCGCCGCTGGCGCTCCTGTGGCTGCAGGCGGCACCGGCGACGCCGCACGACCTCTCCTCGCTCCAGGTCCTGCAGGTGGGCGGAGCGAAGTTCCTTCCCGAATCCGCGCGCCGGGTGAAGCCGGTGCTCGGCTGCACCCTGCAGCAGGTGTTCGGCATGGCCGAGGGGCTTGTGAACTACACGCGCCTCGACGACCCCGAGGAGATCGTCGTTACCACCCAGGGGCGGCCGATCAGCCCGGACGACGAGGTGCTGATCCTCGACGATGCGGGCAACCCGGTGCCCGACGGCGAGGCGGGCAACCTGCTGACGCGCGGGCCGTACACCATCCGCGCCTATCACAATAATGACGGCGCCAATGCGCGCGCCTTCACGTCCGACGGCTTCTACCGGACCGGCGACGTGGTCCGGCGCACCCCGGAGGGCGGCCTCGTCGTCCAGGGGCGGGCGGGCGACCACATCAACCGCGCCGGCGAGAAGATTTCCGCGGAGGAGATCGAGGACCATCTGCTCGGCCATCCCGGCGTGTTCGACGCCGCCGTCGTCTCGCTGCCGGACCCGTTCCTCGGCGAGCGCTCCTGTGCCTTCGTCATCGCGCAGGGCGAAAGGCCGAAGGCAGCGGCGCTGAAGGCCTGGATGCGCACGCGCGGGCTCGCCGACTTCAAGGTGCCGGACCAGATCGTCTTCGTCGACGGCTTCGAGACCACGGCGGTCGGCAAGGTCTCGCGCAAGGAGCTGCGGGCCAGCCTGCGCCGGCGCTTCCTCGCACAGGCGGAGGGCTGAGATGACCGCGAAAGGTCTGCCGACCATCGCCCCTTACGAGCTGCCGCGCGCCGACGAGCTTCCGGCGCCGCGTGCGCCCTGGACGCTGGAGCGCGACCGCGCGGGGCTGCTGATCCACGACATGCAGAACTATTTCCTGCGTCCCTTCGTCCCCGACGCGGACCCGCTCGCCACCGTCATCGGCAACATAGCGGCGCTGGCGGGGGCGGCGCGCCGGGCGGGCGTGCCAGTGTTCTACACCGCGCAGGAGGGCGACCAGGACCGGCGCGACCGGGGGCTGCAGGCGGACCTCTGGGGGCCGGGCATGAGCTCCTCGCCCGAGCACCAGCCGATCCTCGCCGCCCTTGCGCCGCAGCCCGGCGACCTCGTGCTGGTGAAGCACCGCTACAGCGCGTTCCAGCGCTCGAATCTCGAGACGCTGCTGCGGGCGCGGGGGCGCGACCAGCTCATCATCTGCGGCGTCTACGCCCATATCGGCTGCACGCTCACCGCCGCCGACGCCTTCATGCGCGACATCGAGCCCTTCATGGCGGCCGACGCGCTGGCCGACTTCTCGCGCGCGAAACACGCGCTCGCGCTGTCCTATGTCGCGGAGGTGTGCGGCGTGCCGCTGCCGACCGCGCGGATACTGGAGCTTCTGTGATGGCCATCGAGCCCGGCGATATCCTCCGCGTCGGTACGCCCGGCGCTGCGCTGACGCGCGCGGCGATGCGCGACGACATCGCCAAGATGCTGCATGAGGACCCCGAGGAGATCGGCGGTGGCGACAGCCTGATCGACCTCGGTCTCGATTCGATGCGCGCGATGAATCTGGTGCTGAAATGGAGTGCAGGCGGGCTGGCGCTCGACTTTGCCGAATTTGCGCAGGACCCGACGCTGGATAGCTGGTGGGCGCTGGTCGAGAGGCGCCAGAAGGCGCGGGGCATCTGAGGTCATGGCCGTTTCCGGGGCCTTCGCGCTCGCCGAGGCGCAGGCGGGTCTGTGGTATGCGCAGCGGCTCGATCCGGCCAACCCGCTGTTCAACACCGGGCAGTATGTCGAGCTGTCCGGTCCGCTGGATCGGGAGGCCTTCATGGCCGCGCTGGCGCAGGCCGTCGCCGAGGCGGAGGCGCTGTCGCTCCGCCTGATCGACGGGCCTTCCGGGCCGGAGCAGATGATCGACCCGGCCCGCCGCCCGGTGGTCGAGGTGATAGACCTTTCCCACGTGCCCGATCCGCTCGTCGCCACCGAGGCCGAGATCGCCCGCGACATGGCGACGCCGATCGACCCGGTGCGCGATGCGCTCGCCGCCGAGCGGCTCTTCGTGCTGGGGCCGGAGCGCCATGTGTGGCAGCAGCGCATCCATCATCTCGCCATTGACGGCTATGGGATGATCCTGCTCACCCAGCGGGTCAGCGAACTCTACAATGCGCGCCGGCGCGGGACCGATCCCGGCGCCGCGCTGCCGGGCTTCGCGGTCGCCATTGCCGAGGACGCGGCCTACCGCGCCTCGCCCCGACGCACGACGGACGGCGCCTACTGGCGCGAGCTCTTTGCCGACGCGCCGGAAGTGGCAAGCCTGGCGCCGGGGAACCCCGCCAGCGCGCCGCGCTTCCACCGTCACGCGGCGAGTTTCGACATGGAGACCGTCACCCGTCTGAAGGCGACCGGCGAGCGGACCGCGATTCCCTGGCCGGACCTGGTGACGGCGCTGGCGGCGGCCTATGTCCGGCGCCATACCGGCACGCCCGAAATCGTGGTCGGCGTCCCCTTCATGGCGCGGCTCGGCAGCGCGGCGGCACGGGTGCCGGCCATGCTGATGAACGTGCTTCCGCTGCGGGTCAGCGCACCCGAGGCGGGGGATCTCGACACGTATCTTGCCGCGGTGGCCCGAAGCCTGACCCGTGCCCGCCGGCATGGGCGCTACCGTTCCGAGCAGCTGCGCCGCGACCTCAGGCGGGTCGGCGGCCAGCGCCGCCTGCACGGGCCGCTCATCAATGTGCTGCCCTTCGACGAGACGCCGCGTTTCGACGGGCTGTCATGCCGGCTGGAGGTGCTGTCCACCGGGCCGGTGGAGGACATCACCTTCACCTTCCGCCAGCAGGGCGAGGGGTTGAGGCTGGAGGTGGACGCGAACCCCGAGCTTTACGGCGACGCGAGCGTCAAGGCGCATGCGGCGCGGCTGCTGCACTTCATCGCCGCGGCCAGCCGGGCGGAGAGCCTGGAGGACGTGCCGACGGCGACGCCCGACGAGGCGCACCGGCATCTCTTCACCCTCAACGCCACCGGTCATGCCGTGCCCGACACGACGCTCGCTGCGCTGATCGACGAGCGGATGCGCGCGAGGCCCGACGCTCCGGCGCTGCGCTTCGAAGGGCATACGCTCGACTACGGGACGCTTGATGCCCGCAGCGCGGCGCTGGCGGCGGAGTTGGCCGCGCGCGGTATCGGCCGCGAGAGCCTCGTCGCGGTGGCGCTGCCGCGCTCCTTCGAGCTGGTGATCGCTCTCGTCGCCATTCTGCGGGCCGGCGCGGCCTATCTGCCGCTCGACCTTGCGCAGCCCGCGGCGCGCCTCTCCCGCATCCTCGGCTCGGCGCAGCCCCGGTTGATACTCGCCGAAACGGCGGCCGAACAAAGATTTGCCGGCGAATATAAGATTTTTCCTCCAGAAAAATGGCCAGTGGTACTGGCCGATCCGACCCCCTCCGGTCCGGCTCCGGATGACGCGGCCTATGTGATCTACACCTCCGGTTCCACCGGCGAGCCGAAGGGCGTGGTCGTCGACCATGGTGCCATCGTCAACCGGCTGGAATGGATGAAGGCCCATTACGGGTTTCAAGCGGCCGACCGCATCCTGCAGAAGACGCCGGCTACCTTCGACGTCTCGGTCTGGGAGTTTTTCCTGCCGCCGATCTCGGGCGCCTGCCTGGTGATCGCGCCGCCGGAGGCGCATCGCGATCCGCGCGCGCTGGCGCGGATCATCGCCGGGGAGGCCGTCACCACCGCGCATTTCGTGCCTTCGATGCTGGCGGCCTTTCTCGACGAGCCGGCGGCGCAGGGGCTGAACCTTGCCCGCGTCTTCTGCTCCGGCGAGGAACTGCCGGCGGATCTGCGCGACCGCTTCCACCGCACCCTTTCCGCCGAACTGCACAATCTCTACGGGCCGACCGAGGCGGCGGTGGATGTGAGCTATTGGCCGGCCGGCCCCGAGGACCGCTCGCGTCCTGTGCCCATCGGTTTTCCCGTGTGGAACACCCGGCTCTACGTGCTGGACGGGCAGGGAAGATCGCAGCCGCCCGATGTGCCGGGCCAGCTCTTTCTCGGCGGCGTGCAGCTGGCGCGCGGCTATCTCGGCCGCGACGACCTGACCGCGGCCCGCTTCCTTCCCGACCCGTTCCGCCCCGGCGAGCGGATCTATGCGACCGGCGATCTCGCCTTGTGGCGGCCGGACGGAGCCGTCGTGTTCCTCGGCCGCGCGGACCATCAGGTGAAGATCCGCGGCCTGCGCATCGAGCTCGGCGAGGTCGAGGCGGCGATGATGGCGAGCGGTCTGGTGCGGCAGGCCGTGGCGCTCGCCCGCGCGGATCGGGGAGCCACGCGGATCGTCGCCTATGTGGTGGCGGCCCCGGGCGCCGACCTTTCCGGGCTGAAGGCCGAGACGGCGGCCCGCGTGCCGGACTACATGGTGCCGGCGGCCTTCGTGACCCTCGACGCGCTGCCGGTGAACGCCAACGGCAAGCTGGATCGGGCCGCTCTTCCGGCACCGGATTTCGCCAGCGCAGGCAGCCGCCTGCCGTCGACGCCGACGGAACAGGCGCTGGCGGCGCTGTTCGCGGCGCAACTGCGTCTCGAGACGGCGGTGCGGGTGGAAGACGATTTCTTCTCGCTCGGTGGCGATTCGCTGGCCGCCATGGGGCTTCTGCTCCGGGTGCGGGAGTATTTCGGGCGCGATCCCGGCCTCGGTGCGCTGTTCGCGCAGCCGACGGTGGAGGGCTTCGCCCGGCAGATCGATGCGCAGGCGCCGGACGAAAATCCCGGCCTCGGCCCGCTCATCCCCCTTGCCGAAGGCGCGCCGGAGCTGCCTCCGCTCTTCGTCATCCATCCCGCCGGCGGCATCTCCTGGTGCTACGGCGGGCTGGCGCGGGCGCTCGCCCCGCGACGTGCCGTCTTCGGGCTGCAGGCGCCCATGCTGGCGCCGAATGTCGCCGCGCCGCAGAGCCTTGAAGCGCTGGCGGCGGACTATGTGGCGCGGATACGGGATGTACGGCCCGACGGGCCGTTTCACCTGCTGGGCTGGTCGGTTGGCGGCATTCTCGCGCAGGCGATGGCGGTACGGCTTGCCGAGGCCGGCGCGCAGGTCGGCGTGGTGGCGATGCTCGATTCGTACCCCTGCGATGTCTGGGGTGGCGAGCCGGACCCCGGCGAGGACGGGGCGCTCAAGGCGCTACTCGCCATCGCCGGCCACGACCCCGACCGGTTGCCCGCGCTGGCGCTCGATCGCGCCTCGGTCCTCGCCTTCCTGCGCGCCTCCGACAGTCCGCTGGGGCAATTGCCGGATGCGACGCTCGACGGTGTCGTGCGGGTGGTCGCCGGCAACAACCGGCTGGTGCGCGGCCATTTCCATCGCCGCTACGCCGGGGCGCTGCTGCATTTCCGCGCCGCGCTGGATCATGCGGGCCGCGACCTGTCGCCCGCGATGTGGGAGCCCTATGCGGCGTCGGTCGAGGTGGTCGAGGTGCCGAGCCTGCATGCGCATCTCACCGGGCCCGAGGCGGTGCGGGCGATCGCCCCGGTGCTGGCGCGGGCGCTGGAGGCCGTCGAGGCGGGAAAGGAAGAGACATGCGTGACAGCGGGCTGAGAGGAAAGATCGCGCTGGTGACCGGTGCGGCGGGCGGCATCGGCGCCGCCGTCGTGCGCCAGCTCGTGGCGGAAGGCGTGCGCGTGGTCGCCACCGACCGCGACGAGGCCGGCGTGAGGGCGCTGGCCGCCGAGCTCGGTCCGGACGTCGCCCCTTTTCTGGTCGACGTGCGGTCGACGGAGGCGGTGGACTCGCTGGTGGCACGCATCGAGCGGGAGATCGGCCCGCTCGATCTCGTCGCCCATGTCGCCGGCGTGCTGTCCTATGAGCCGGTTACGAACCTTTCCGACGCGGAGTGGGAACGGGTGTTCGACATCAACGCCGCCGGCGTGTTTCGCGTCTGCCGCGCCGCGGCGCGGGCGATGTTGCCGCGGCGGCGGGGGGCGATGGTGGTGGTGTCGTCGAATGCGGCCGGCATTCCGCGCCATGCCATGGCGGCCTATGCCGCCTCCAAGGCGGCGGCGACCATGTTCACACGCTGCCTCGGGCTGGAACTGGCGCCGCACGGTATACGCTGCAACATCGTCGCACCGGGCTCCACCCTGACCCCGATGCAGACCGGTATGTGGGCGGACGAGAGCGGTGCCGCGCGGGTGATCGCCGGTTCGCCGGAGACCTTCAAGTCCGGTATTCCATTGGGAAAGCTGGCGAATCCTGATGACGTCGCCGACGCGGTACTGTTCCTGCTCTCCGAGCGCGCCGGCCATGTCACGATGGCCGACCTCTATGTCGATGGCGGCGCCACGCTCAGGGGATGACTACACCGCCCGGTCGACGATGACCTGCAGAAAGCCGCGCGCGCAGGGTTCGACCCGGGCCTCCACCCTGTAGACACGGGCCAGCATGTCCGGCGTAATTGCCGCCAAAGGCGGGCCGTCGGCCGCGATAAGTCCTTGTTCTAAAACGACGATCCGCTGTGCGTAGCGGGCGGCCTGGGCGATGTCGTGCAGGACGATCACGACGACCATGGCGCGCTCGCGCGCCAGTTCCGCCACCAATTGCATCACCCGCATCTGGTGGTGGATGTCGAGCGCGCTGGTCGGCTCGTCCAGCAAAAGCACGGTGGGCTCGCGCACCAGCGACTGGGCGAGGCTGGCCAGCTGGCGCTGGCCGCCGGAGAGCTCGTCCAGCCCGCGCCGGGAAAGATCAAGGATTCCAATCCTTTCCAGCACCGTCAGCGCACGCGCCTGCGCGTCCGCCTGAGACAGGACGATATCGCCGCGGGCCGACATGAGCGCCGAGAGCGTCGCCTCGAACACGGTGAGCGCGACCCGCTGGGGCAGGGCCTGCGGCATGTAGGTGACATGGCGCGCATGCTGCGAAATCGGCAGGCTGGTCAGTTCGATGGGATGGACGGTGAGGCCGGTCGGGCCGATCTGGCCGAGCCGGACCGACCCCTTCGCCGGCACCAGACCGGCGAGCGCGCGCAGCAGCGTCGTCTTGCCCGCCGCGTTCGGCCCGATCAGCGCCGTCACCCCACCGCCCGCAATCTCCGGCAGAGTGAGGTTGGCGATGACGGAGCGCCGGCCGTAGCCGACCGACAGGCTCTCTATGGTGAGGGACGGTACCATCACGTCCGCTCCCGCCGGCTGAGGATCAGCGCCATGAAGAAGGGCACGCCGATCAGCGCGGTGACGATGCCGACGGGCAGCAGCGCGCCGGGCACGATGAGCTTCGAGCCGACCGAGGCCAGCGACATGATGACCGCGCCGGCCAGCATGGAGGCCGGCAGGAAGAAGCGGTGGTCCTCCCCCACCATCAGCCGGGCGATGTGGGGGGCCACCAGCCCGATGAAGCCGATGGTTCCGACGAACGCCACCGAGGTGGCGGCCAGCAGGCTGACCCGCAGCAGCGAGAAGAAGCGCAGCCGCCGTACCGATATGCCGAAGGAGCGGGCCCGGTCCTCGCCGAGGCGCAGCGCCGTCATCCGCCAGGACGCGGCGAGCGAGAACGGCACCACGGCGCAGGTAACCAGCGCCAGCACGCCGAGCTTGCCCCAGCTGGCGCGCGCGAGGCTGCCCATGCTCCAGAAGACGAGCTGCTGCAGCGCTTCCTGGCTGGCGACATACTGCACCAGCGCCACCAGCGCGTTGAAGGTGAACACCAGCGCAATGCCGAACAGCACCAGCGTCTCCACACCGGTGCCGCGCAGATTGGCCATGGCCTGCAGCATCAGCACCGAGCCGAGGGCGAAGATGAAGGCGAAGGCCGGCAGGTTCCATTCTGCCGGCAGCAGCGGCACGCTCGCCCCCAGCACGAGGGCCAGCGCCGCGCCGAAGGAGGCGGCGGAGGACACGCCGAGGGTGAAGGGGCTGGCCAGCGGGTTGTTGAGGATGGTCTGCATCTCCGCCCCGGCCAGCGCCAGGGCCGCCCCCACCAGTACCGCCATCAGCGCGGAGGGCAGGCGCACCTCCCACAGGATGACGCGGGTCGGGGCGTCGAGCGCGGCGGGGTCCAAGAGGCCGGAGACCACGGCGCGAAGGGGCAGGTTGGACGGGCCGGTGGAGATGTCGACCAGCAGCGCCAGCATGGTCAGCGCACCGAGGCCGGCGAGGATAAGCAGCCGCCGGCGCACCAGCCGGGCATAGGCGGCGCGCTCGGCGGCGTGGGGGGCGCCCTGTGCCGGGGTGCCGATGTCATGGGGAGCGGCGGGCAGGGGCATGCGATCTCCGGCGGCGCTGCGGTGCACATGGCGCCAGGGCAGGCACCGGGCGGTTCTGCATGAGCCGATCGGACGGGTCAAGTTCCTGCTGCGTCAGGACAATTTCTGGAACGGTTCCAGTGTGCCGATCCGTCCGGGGCGAGGAGGCCGATGCCGCGACGGGGCGGGCTGGCCGAGGAACGCCCGATGCCGGCTGCTCGGCCATGGAGAAGGACGAGAAGGGCTTGGCGCCGGGCGCGGGGTGCGGCAAGAGGGAGGCGTGGGGCGGCCCCGCCGGAGTGCCCGGCATCCGCCCGCCTTTTCTCTTTCCTGGCGCGTCCGCGATGAACCCCGTCACCCTGCCCGATGCCGAATGGTTCGACCTCGCCCCGCCGGGCGGCGGCGCGCCGTGGCGCCTGTTCCTGGCCCGGCCGCAGGGCGAGGCGCCGGCGTCGGGTTTCCCCGCTTTGTTCATGCTCGACGCCAATGCGGGTTTCGCGACCTTCGCCGAGGTTCTGCGGCGCGGGGCGGTGCGCCCCGCTGCCACCGGCATCACGCCCATGGTGCTGGTCGGCATCGGCTATCCCGAGGGCGACGATGCGCGGGCGCGGCGCACCTTCGACTACACCGCCGGGCCGGGCAGCGAAGGCGGCACCCGCGCCACCGGCGGGCGCGACGCCTTCCTCGGCTTCATCGAGGCGGTGGTGAAGCCGCGTATCGCCCGCGAACTGCCGCTGGACCCGGCGCGGCAGACGCTGTTCGGCCATTCGCTGGCCGGCTGGTTCACGCTCGACGTGATGACCCGCAACGCCGGCGCCTTCCGCTCCCATGTCGCGGTGAGCCCCTCCCTGTGGTGGGACGAGGCGCGGCTCGACGAGGGGCTGGCCGTGGCCCGGGAGCGGCCGCCGCGCCTGTCCCTTCTGGTCGGCGAGTGGGAGCAGGCGCTCGCGCCGTGGCAGGCGTCGCTGCCGGAAGCCGGCGAGATGGCGGCCCGGCGGGCGCGCCGCGCCATGGTGGAC
>JAEYTJ010000080.1 GCA_023434095.1 Pseudomonadota bacterium
ATGTCGCTGAGCCCCGCGACCTGCCAGCCGACCCCGACATAACCGGCGAAGAAGCCGCCGGCCCGCAGGCCGAGGCTGGAATCATAGACGAGGTCGATATCCGGCTCGATGCCGCGGAAGGCCGGCACCTTCAGGTCGACGACCTGCGTGAAGCTGCCATTATAGGGCGCCTTGTCGGGCTTGGCCTGTCCCGGCTCCGGCGTGATGTTGCTGAACGCGCTGAAGCCGCCCGGCTCCGGGGTTGCCGCGAGAGCGGCCTCAGCCTGCGGCTCCGCCTCACCGGCCGTCCCGGCCTCGCCCGCTTCCGCAGAACTTGCCTCCGTCTTCTCCGGCGCGGGGACCGACAGCACGCCGCCGGGCCCGTAGATCACCGGCTTGTCGGGCGTGGGAAGGGTCTGCGCCGCCGCTGAAGGATCGGGCACCGCCGGTGTGCTCACATCCGGCGAGGCGGGCTGTGTCTGTCCGGGCGGAGGGGGCGGCGCCTGCGCGATGGCGCCATCACCGCCATAGAAGGTCGTCGCCGCTATACCGATGAACCCGAGGGCAAGGAGGGAACTGGACGAGAACGCACGGCCACGAACGCTACGATGAAGGCTCATCTCGTCCCACCAGACTCATGACGTGCATCAAAGGCTCAAGCGCCCGGCGGGCGAAGGGCTCAATGGCTCAGCTGCGGTGCACGCCGAAATGGCCCCCTTCGACCTGCATCGGACCTACTCGCGGGTCTGAATGGCTCAGGTGCCCACACGCGGCAAATGTAATTCGGGTCGGGCTTCCGCATCGTTCTCGTTCGCAGCAAAGCTCATAGCGCGGAGGCCCAATCCTTTCCGGGCACGCCGAGCGTAGCCGGCTTCCCCTCGCGGCCGGGGGATTATGACAACATGCGAACAGCTGCGGCGCGCACGGCGCGCGTGAGCTGGCGCAGCGCCCCGGCGTGAAGGCGGGTCACCGTCCAGTAGAGCGGCACCTCGATCCGCCGCCCCGGCCGCAGTTCGACGAGGCGCCCGGCGGCGATGTCCTCGTCCACCATCACGCAGGGATGCATGCCCCAGCCCAGCCCCACCCGCGTCATGTCGAGAAAGCCATGGGTGGACGGCACCCAGTGCACCGGGCCGACCCGCTCCGCCCCCAGCGCCTCCCGCGCCCAGCGCGCCTGCAGGAAATCGCGCCGGTCGAAGCGCAGACACGGCGCCCCCTCCAGAGCCTCGGCGGTGACGCCGCGGGGAAAATGGCGCGCGGCGAAGTCCGGGCTGGCGCAGGCGGCGTAGCGCAAGGCGCCCAGCGGCAGGGTCCGGCATCCCTGCACCGGCTCGCGCTCGGCGGTGACGGCGGCCAGCACCTCACCGCTGCGCAGCCGCGCGGCGGTGTGGGCCTCGTCGTCGAGGGCGATGTCGAGCGAAACCTCCGCTGTCCGGGCGAAGGCAGCCGCCGCGGCCGGGAACCAGGTCGCCAGGCTGTCGGCGTTGACCGCCACCGGCAAGGTGAGCCTCTCGCCGTTCCCCGCCCCGGAGCCGAGCGCCGGCGCGAGGTCGTGCTCCAGCAAGCGCACCCGGTCGAGATGGGCGCAGAGCGTGCGGCCGAGCCCGGTCGGCTCGCAGGGCTGGCCGCGAACGATGAGGATGGCGCCGAGCCGCTCCTCCAGCCCGCGCACCCTCTGCGACACCGCCGAAGGCGTGACGGCGAGCGCGGCGGCGGCGCGCTCGAACGAGCCTTCGCGCACGACGGCGGCGACTGCGGCAAGGGAGGGATAATCCAGCATGAATGAAGTTTTGCTTCATCAGAGTTAGGAGAACAAGTTTTACTTGATCGGGAGGACGCGCCACCAAGGCGGCATCGCGACGCCCCTCCTGCCCGAGCCGACAATGCCCTTCATCACCGGTTTCCTGCTCTCCGCCGCCCTCATCGTCGCCATCGGCGCGCAGAACCTGTTCGTGCTGCGGCAGGGGCTGCGGCGCGAGCATGTGGGACCCGTGGTGCTGTTCTGCGGCACTGCCGACGCGCTGTTGATCGGCGCCGGCGTGGCGGGGGTCGGCGCCTTCCTCACCGCCCTGCCCCGGCTCACCACGCTGCTCGCCCTCGGCGGCGCCGGCTTTCTCGGCTGGTACGGCGTGCAGGCGCTGCGGCGCATGGCGGCGCCGGGGGCGATGGAGGTCGCCGGGACGGGGGAGGCGAGCCTCGCCCGCGCGCTTCTCGCCACCGCCGGCTTCACCCTGCTCAACCCCCATGTCTATCTCGACACGGTACTGCTGATGGGGGCGGCCGGCGCCGCCCAGCCGGACGCGGCGCGCCCCGCCTTCGTCGCGGGAGCGGCGCTGGCGAGCTTCGTCTGGTTCGCCGCGCTCGGCTATGGCGCCCGGCTGCTGCGCCCGCTCTTCGCGCGGCCGGCGGCCTGGCGGGTGCTCGATGCCGGCGTCGGGATCGTCATGCTCGCGCTGGCCGCCTCGCTCGTCGCCCGCGCCTGGACGCTGCCGGGCTGAAGGCCCGGTCCCCTCCGCCTCCCTCGCGACACGCACGACGCGGAACTTCCGCGTGCCTTTCCACACCCTGCCGGCTTGGGTCGCGGAACAGGTTGACGATCAGTCTATCAACCTGTCATACCAGACCAAGTGATCGGACGGCGGAACGAATGTTCGCGGCGACCCCGCAGGGAGCTGCGACAGCAGGCGCTGCCGCCCATGCGTAACGAGAGGGCTGTAGGAACATGAAGATTGCGATCGTCGGCTGCGGCGTGGTGGGCTCGTCCTGGTCTCTGGTATTCGCCCGCGCCGGGCATGATCTCGCCATCTACGACCGCAGCCCGGCGGCGGCCGAGGCCGCCCTCGCCTTCGTCGCGGCGGCCGACCCCGCCCTCGCGGCGCGCTGCCGGATCGCCGGCAGCCTCGCCGATGCCCTCGGCGGCGCGGACTATGTGCAGGAGAGCGCCCCGGAGCGGCTGCCGATCAAGCAGGAGCTCTACCGCGAGATGGACGCGCTGGTGGCGCCCACCACCATCATCGGCAGCTCCACCTCCGGCTTCCCCGCCTCGGTCTTCACCGAAGGGCTCGCCAACGCCGCCCGCTGCCTGGTGGCGCACCCCATCAACCCGCCGCACCTCATCCCGCTGGTGGAGCTGATCCCCGCCCCGTGGACCGCGACCGAGACGCTCGATTTCACCCGCGCGCTGATGGCGGAGGTCGGCCAGAGCCCGATCACCCTCACCCGCGAGATCAACGGCTTCGTGGTCAACCGCCTGCAGAGCGCGCTGCTGGGCGAAGCCTTCCGGCTGGTCGAGGACGGCATCTGCACCCCGGCCGAGGTCGATGCGGCGGTGGCGGACGGGCTCGGCCTGCGCTGGTGCTTCATGGGGCCCTTCGCCACCATCGATCTCAACGCCGCCAAGGGCGTGTCGGAATACTGCGCCAATCTCGGCCCGATGTATTACGACCTCGCCAAGGAGCAGGCCGACCCGCGCGAATGGACGCCCGAGCTCGTCGCCGCCATCGAGGCGAAGATGCGCGCGCGGGTGCCCGCCGAGGATCTGCCGGCCCGTCGCACATGGCGCGACAGCTTCCTTGCCGGCATCGTCGCCGCCAAGCGCGAGATCGCGGGGAAGCTCGGCACATGAGCGGCTTCGGCACCCCGGCTCACCTGCGCCGCGACCGGCTGTCCGATAAGATCGCCAAGGACATCGAGGAGCGGGTGCTGTCGGGCGAGCTCAATGTCGGCGACAAGTTGCCCTCCGAGCGGGAGCTGATGGCGCATTACGGCGTCGGCCGCCCCGCCGTGCGCGAGGCGCTGCTGTGGCTCAGCAAGACCGGCATGCTCTCGGTGTCGAATGGCGACCGCACCCGCGTCACCGAGCCGGACCCGCGTGACCTGCTGCAGCTTCTCACCGGCGCGGCGCGCATGCTGGTCGCGCGTCCGGAGGGCATCCGCCAGTTCCAGCAGACCCGCATCTTCGTCGAGGTGGCTTTGGCGCGCGAGGCGGTGCGGC
Organism: Pseudomonadota bacterium; assembly: GCA_023434095.1. Taxonomy (GTDB): domain Bacteria; phylum Pseudomonadota; class Alphaproteobacteria; order Rhizobiales; family Xanthobacteraceae; genus Ancylobacter. Next base: position 3,974 of record JAEYTJ010000080.1, read on the forward strand.
TGGCGACCGCGCAGGACATCGCCGAACTCGAAGCCCTGCTGCTGACCAACGAGGCGAGCGCCGGCGACATTCCGGCGTTCTCGGCCAGCGACGATGCCTTTCATCACCGCATCGCCCGCATCGCCGACGACCCGCTGCTCGACGCGCTCTACCACGTGGTGCTGGAGCTTCTGGAAGAACAGCGCCGCTTCTCGCTCAGCCATCCCCACGGCCTCGGCAAGGCGATGGCGGCGCACAGGCACATCTTCGAGGCCATCCGCGACCGCGACGCCGACCGCGCGGAAGCGGCGATGCGCGAACACCTCGAAACGGTGATCAAGACCTATTGGGACATGCGCGCGCAGCTCCCGGACCCCGTGTGAGCGCCCCCCGCCCGCACCGTCTTTCTGCAAAGGCTCCGAACATGCTTCTCGGCTGCATTGGTGACGATTTCACCGGCTCCAGCGATCTGGCCAACACCCTCGCCAAGCAGGGCATGCGCGTCACCCAGTATTCCGGGGTGCCGAACGCGCCCGCCGACGCTTCGGTCGAGGCCGGCGTGGTGGCGCTCAAGTCGCGCAGCATCCCGGTGAAGGACGCCATCGCCCAGTCGCTGGCGGCGCTGGACTGGCTGAAGGCGCAGGGCTGCACCCAGTTCCTGTTCAAATACTGCTCGACCTTCGACAGCACGCCGGAGGGCAATATCGGCCCGGTGGCGGGGGCGCTGGCGCAGGCGCTGGACGCGCGCAAGGTCGTGGTTTGCCCGGTGTTCCCGGGCGCCGGGCGCACCCTCTATCAGGGCCATCTCTTCGTCCATGACCGGCTGCTCAATGAGAGCGGCATGGAGCATCACCCACTCAACCCGATGACGGATGCCGATATCCGCCGCTGGCTCGCGCGACAGACCGACATGCGCGTCGGCCATGTCGGCTTCGCCGCCGTGCGCCAGGGCACCGCCGCCATCGCCGCGGCGCTCGCCCGCGCCGACACGGAAGGCGCGCGGCTGATCGTTGTCGACGCGCTGTCCGATGCCGATCTGATGGCGATCGGCGCGGCGCTGGACGGCGCCCCGCTCGTCACCGGCGGTTCCGGCATCGCCATGGGCCTTCCGGAGAATTTCCGCCGCAAGGGCCTGCTCTCGGGCGAGGCCGGCAGCTGGCAGGGCGTCGAGGGGCCGTGCGTCGTGCTCTCCGGCTCCTGCTCCACCGCCACGCGTGGCCAGGTCGCCCGCCACCGCGAGGCCGGCCTGCCGGTGTTCGAGATCAACGCCGACGACGCCGTCGCCGGGCGTCTGGACCCTCAGGCCATCGCCGGCTGGGCGCTGGCGCAGAGCGCGCGCCCGCTCGTCTTTTCCTCGGCCGATCCGGATGAAGTCCGGCGCGCCCAGAACACCCATGGCCGCGAGACTGTCGCGGCGGCCATCGAGACGCTCTTCGCCGCCATCGCCCGAGCCCTGGTCGCCGGTGGCGTGGGGCGTCTCGTCGTGGCCGGGGGCGAGACCTCGGGCGCTGTCGTCGAAGGGCTGGAGCTGACCTCGCTGGAGATCGGCCCGGAGATCGCCCCCGGCGCTCCCGCGCTGCGCGCCGTACCGGCCGGCGGGCGCCCGCTCGCGCTCGCGCTCAAATCCGGAAATTTCGGCGGCGTGGATTTCTTCGCCGAGGCCGATGTCGTTCTGCGCGGCCACTGAAGCCCCGCGGTCCGCCGCTTCGCGGGCCGCAAATCATAAGACCAAAAGGAGGACGTGACTTGTTGAACACCACCGTGAAGATGCTGAAGCTGGCGGTTCTCTCCGCCGTCTCCGCCGTCGCCCTGGCGGCAGCGCCGACGCCCGGCCTCGCCCAGAGCGTTCTGAACCTCAAGCTCGGCCACATCCAGTCCGAGCAGGATCTGTGGCATCTCGGCGCCCAGAAGTTCAAGGAAGAGCTGGAGAAGCGCTCCGACGGCAAGATCACGCTCACCATCTACCCGAACTCGACGCTCGGCGGCGACCGCGACCTCGTCGAAGGCATGCAGATGGGCACGGTGGATTTCGGCCTCATCGCCGGCGTGCTCGGCAATTTCGCACCCTCGATCCAGCTGCTGGAACTGCCCTATCTGTTCAGGTCGCAGGACGAGTTCAACACGGTCGTCAAGGGCAAGCTCGGCGAGGAGATCGCCGGCAACGTGCTCGAATCCGCCAATGTCCGCATCCTCGACTGGTGGGAGCGCGGCTCGCGGCAGGTGACGGCGAGCAAGCCGATCAACGGCCTCGAGGACCTCAAGGGCCTGAAGATCCGCGTGCCGGAAATCCCCGCCATGGTCACCACCTGGCGCGCCATCGGCGCCAACCCCACCCCCATGGCGTGGAGCGAGGTCTATACCGGCCTCGAGCAGCGCGTCATCGAGGCGCAGGAAAACCCCATTCCCTTCATCTATGGCGGCCGCATCAACGAGGTGCAGTCCCACCTCGCCTTCACCAACCACAAATATGAGTATGTGACGCTTGTCATCAGCGACATGCGCTGGAACCAGCTCACCCCCGAGCAGCAGAAGATCGTCGCCGAGGCGGCCGATGCCGCCACCGCGTATGAGAACGAGTTGGTCCGCACCAGGACCGACGAGATGCTGAAGTCGATGGAGGCCGCCGGCCTCAAGGTCAGCCATCCCGACACCGCGCCCATCGCCGCCGCCGCGCAGTCCGCGCACGACGCCTTCGGCGCCAAGGTCAACCTGGACCTCTACAACCGCATCAAGCAGGAACTCGGGCGGTAGCACACCGGCCCGCGCGGTCCGCGCCTGCCCGCCCCGGAAGAGCGCTCAACGCTGTTCCGGGGCGCGGCGACAGGCGCGCCGCCTTAGGGAGACACGAGCTTGGACAAGCTGGATCGGCTGATACACATCTTTCTTCTCTGGGTCATCGGCACGCTGATGTTCGCCATGATGGGCGTCACCTTCGCGCAGGTGATCTCCCGCTACCTGTTCGCCAGCTCGCTGAGCTGGTCGGAGGAACTGGGCCGGTACATCTTCGTCTGGATCACCTTCCTCGGCATGGCCGCCGCGTTCCAGTCGAAGGCGCATATCGCGCTCGACTTCCTGCTGACGCTGCTGCCGGCCCGGCCCTCGCGCGCGCTCAACGTGTTCAACGCGCTGCTGGTAGCCATTGTCGGGGCCGCGCTCGTCGTCGGCGGCGCCTCGCTGATCAAGTTCGGCCTGAACCAGCGCAGCGCCGCGCTCGGCCTGCCCATGTACTACGTGTACGCGGTGATCCCGTTCAGCGGCGCCGCCCTCTTCTATTTCGCCCTGCGCGCGGCCTGGCAGCGCTGCACGACCCGCGAGATCGCCCCATGATCGCCTTTCTCCTCTTCGGCGGCTTCGCCCTCTTCCTCGTGCTCGGCCTGCCGGTCGCCTTCGGCATCGCGCTCGCCTCGCTCGGCGCCATCCTCTACCAGGGCTACCCGATGGCGCTGTTCGGCCAGCGGCTGTTCACCTCGGTGGATTCCTTCCCGCTGATGGCGATCCCGCTGTTCATGCTCGCCGGCTCGCTCATGGGCCATGGCGGCATCACCACGCGCATCATCAGCTTCGCCCTGTCGCTGCTCGGCAATATCCGCGGCAGCCTCGCGCAGGTGGTCTCGGCCAGCGGCGTGATCATGGGCGGCGTGTCCGGCTCCGGCGTCGCGGACGTCGCGGCCATTGGCACGGTGATGGTGCCGGAGATGAGGCGGCGCAACTACGATGCCGGCTTCTCCGCCGCGCTGGTCGCGTGCTCGGGCAGCCTGGCGCTGATCCTGCCGCCCAGCATCGCCATCATCATCTATGGCGTCTCCAACCAGGCCTCGATCGGCGACCTGTTCATCGCCGCCATCGCCCCCGGCCTGCTGATCGGCCTCGGCTTCTCCATCTACGCCTATTTCTATGCCCGCAAGCAGGGCTATCCGATCGAAGGGCGGGTCAGCGGGGCGGAGAAATGGGCCCGCTTCAAGGAGGCGAGCTGGGCGCTGATGATGCCCGTCATCATCATCGGCGGCATCCGGCTCGGCATCTTCACCCCCACGGAGGGCGGCGCGGTCGTGGCCGTCTACGCCTTCCTCGTCGGCATGTTCATCTACAAGGACATCACCTTCGCCAAGATCCCGCAGATCTGCATGGAAGCAGCGATCGGCACGGCGGTGATCGCCGCCATCATCGCCGCCACCTCGCTGTTCGGCTGGCTGCTGACCAATGCGCAGCTGCCGCAGACCATCGCCGGCGCCATTCTCGGCCTCACCGAGAACAAGCTGCTGATGCTGCTGCTGATCAATCTCATGCTGCTCGTCGTCGGCATGTTCCTCGACAGCGGCCCGGCGATCCTGCTGATGACGCCGATCCTCGGACCCGTGGCGGCGCAGATGGGCGTGGACCCGGTGCAGTTCGGCCTGATCATGGTGATCAACCTCACCATCGGCCTTCTCACCCCGCCGGTGGGCACGGCGCTCTATCTCGCCAGCAGCATTTCCGGCGTGCCGGTGATGCGGCTCACCCGCGCCATGCTGCCCTTCATCGGCATCATGCTCGCGGTGCTGGCGCTGGTGACCTATGTGCCGGCCTTCACCAGCTGGGCCATCACCCGCTAGCGTGGCGCATTCCCGCCCGGCGCCCCCGCCGGGCGGTCATTTCCGAAGGAGGCGAAAAGGTGAGCCGGATGTCGAGAGCCGAAGAGCTGTGCGCCCTGTGCAAGAGCCTGTTCGACCGGGGCTACAGCGTCGGCGGCGCCGGCAATGTCTCAGTGCGGCTGGCGGAAGGCGGCTTTCTCGTCACCCCCACCGGCGGCAGCCTCGGCCGCCTCGCGCCGGACATGCTGGCGCAGATCGACGCCGCCGGCCGCCCGGTGCCGGGGCCGAAACCGTCCAAGGAATTCGCCTTCCACCTCGCCCTGTTCGAGGCACGCCCGGAGGCGGGGGCCATCGTGCACCTGCACTCCACCTATCTCACCGCGCTGTCCTGCCTTGAGGACCTGCCGGCCGACAATGCCCTGCGCCCCTTCACGCCCTATTACGTGATGCGCGCCGGCTACATGCCGGTGATCCCCTATTACCGGCCCGGCGCCCCCGAGATCGCCCGCGACCTCGCCGTCGCGGCGAAGGCGCACCCGGTCAACGCCTTCCTGCTTGCCTCGCACGGCGTGGTCGTGCTGGGCCGGGACCTCGAAGACGCCGTCAACAATGCCGAGGAGCTGGAAGAGACCGCCCGGCTCGCCTTCATCCTGCGCGGCGAGAAGATCCGCTACCTCACCGAAGGCGAGATTGCCGAGCTGCGTGCCATGAGCCGCTGAGGCGCTGAGCCGGCGGGATTTCGGCCCCCGGCGAAATATGCTAGGCAACGGCGTGGAACCGCGAGCAGCACGACCTTCAACGGGCGCAAGGCCCCTCGCCGTCGCGGGCGTCGCGCTCGTGGCGTCGCTCGCCGCCGCGCCGTTCACGGCGGCGACCCCGGCATGGGGGGCGGGCAAGCCTGCAGCGGCAAACCGGACGTTGCGCGTCGTCGCCGTCTCCGGCACCCGGGCGGTGCCGATCCCCATCCTGGCGCCTGTCGCCCTCGCCCCCGCCGGCTTCGTCGCCCCCTCCTACGCCGCCTGGGTCACCGACCCGGCGCGCGGCGCGCGGACTGGCGTGATGCTTGTCATCCGCGAGGAAACGGTCGCCGTCCTCGCGGAAGATCCGGCCGCCGCCGCCCCGGCGGCAGTCACATCTGCGGCGGTCACGGACGCTCCGGCGCCCCCGGCACCGGCCGCCGCCCTTCCCCCGACGATTCCCGTGCCGCCGAAGCGCCTCGCCGAGAAGCGGCCGATCGTGCTCGCCTCGCTGGTGCCGCTGCCGCCCAGCCGCCCGAGCGACACACTGGCCTTTGCGCCACAGCAGACGGCCGCCTCCGCGGCCTTCGCCCCCACAGACGCCCGCGTGCCCGCCGAGGCCGCGGCGGAGGCGGAGATCGAGACGCCGCCGGCCGGCGAAGACGCCGCACGGCCGATCAACGATGCGCCCGAGCCGGTGGCGACGCGGGCCACCGCCGACCGGGCCCCGCCGGAGATCGAGGTGCTGCTGGAACGTCACGCCCGGCGCTTCGACGTGCCGGTGTGGCTGGTGCGGCGCGTCGCCTGGCGGGAGAGCAAGTTCGACCCGAGCCAGCGCAACGGTCCTTACTGGGGATTGATGCAGATTCGCGTCGACACGGCGCGCGGTCTCGGCTTCCGCGGGGCGCCGAAGGATCTTCTCGACGCCGACACCAACCTGTCCTTCGCGGTCGCCTATCTCGCCAATGCGTACCGCGTCGCCGGCCGCGACGAGAAGCGCGCGGTGATGCTCTATGCGCGGGGCTATTACTACGAGGCCAAGCGCAAGCGGATGCTGGACTCGCTGATCCGCACCGCCAGCGCCACGCCGGCCCAGACCGGCGACGCCGCCGAGCCCCCCGCCCCTTAGCGGCAGCGGGAGGGGCCACGCCGCCGGCCCGGAATCCCTCAGGTCTGAAGACCGCCCGCCATGTCGACCGCACTCCCGGACATATAGCCGCCCTGCGGACCGGCGAGGAACGCGACGAGTGCCGAAACCTCCTCCAGCGTCGCGATCCGGCGGATCGGATGCATGTCCATCAGCGCGTCGGGCGCACCGCCCTCGCCCAACGCATCCACCGCCATGTCGGTGGGCATGATGCCGGGCTGAACGACATTCACCGTGATGTTGCGCGGGCCGAGGTCGCGGGCCACGCCCCGGGCGTAGCCGGCAATGGCCGCCTTGGTGCCGGCATAGTCGGCGACACCGGCGAAGGGCACGCGGCTGCCGAGCAGCGAGCCGATGAAGATGATGCGCCCGCCGTCGGACAGCACCGGCGCGGCCGCCCGCGTGGTCGCCACGGCGCCGAGGACGTTGACCCGCCACTGGCGGTCGAGATTTGCGGTGTCGAGTTCCGGATCGTCGACCGTCTTGCCCTGCACGGCGATGGCGGCATTGTTGACGAGGATGTCGAGCCGGCCGAAATGCGCCAGCACCGTCTCGACCAGCGGCTTCGCCGCCGCCATGTCGGCCTGGTCGGCCCGGATGGCGAGCGCCCGCACGCCCTTCGCGCGCAGCTTGGCGGCCACCGCTTCGGCCTTCTCTGCCGAGGCGACATAGCTGATGGCGACATCCGCGCCCTGGTCGGCCAGCGCTTCGGCGGTGGCGGCGCCGAGGCCGCGCGAGCCGCCGGTGACGAGGGCGACCTTGCCCTTGAGAGGGAACGACATGGGGGAATCCTTTCGACACGCGATCGGGGCGCTGCCCGACCCGGAGGTGAACGCGTTTCATAACGTTCGTTATGTAACGATTGGTATGAAACCTGGACAGCGCGTGTCAAGCCGTTTAATAATGGACGTTATGAAATCGATCGGACCCGTCTGATGGGACGCCCCCGTACCTTCGATGTGGACAAGGCGCTCGACGCCGCGCTCTGCGTGTTCTGGCGCAAGGGCTATGAAGGCGCGTCCTATGCGGACCTCACCGAGGCGGCGGGGGTGGAACGCCCGGCCCTCTATGCCGCCTTCGGCAACAAGGAGGCGCTGTTCCGCCGCGCCCTCGCCCGCTACGACGCGCGCTATCTCGGCTATGTGCCGGCCGCCCTGGCGCTGCCGACGGCGCGGGAGGTGGCGGCCCACATCCTCCACGGCGCGGTCGACCTCAACACCCGCTATGCCGACCATGCCGGCTGCCTCTTCATCAACGGCGTCATGGCCGGCTCGGACGAGGCCGAGCCGGTGCGGCAGGCGCTGATCGAGGCGCGCGCCGCCGGGGAGGCCGCGATCTGCCGTCGTTTCGAACAGGCGAAGGCGGAGGGCGATCTCGGCCCGGAGGCGCAGCCCGAGGCGCTCGCCGCCTTCCTGATGGCCGTCCTCCACGGCATCGGCGTGCAGGCCAAGGCCGGCTTCAGCCGCGAGAAGCTGGAAGCCGTCGCCGCGCAGGCGCTCTCCCTCTGGCCGGAGCGCCGCACGGCGCCCTGACCCCGCCATTGCGCCGGTCTGCCGCGCGCCCGACAATGCCGGCGAATCGCGAGGACGGGCCGGCGGGCGGCCGGCCAGGGGAGTAAGCGCCAGCGATGGACACCCGCCATCTCGAAGCCTTCCGCGCCGTCTATGAGAACGGCTCGATGAGCGCCGCCGCCGTGCTGCTCGGCAAGTCGCAGCCGGCGATCAGCAACCTCATCGCCCGGCTGGAGGACGAGATCGGGCTGAAGCTGTTCCATCGCGCCCATGGCCGGCTGGAGCCGACCCCGGAGGCCGAGACCTTCTTCGCCGCCATCGTCCGCACGCTCGACGCGATGGACCGCACCCTCGCCATCTCGCGCAACCTGAAGAGCCTGTCCTCGGCGACCCTGCTGATCGCCAGCCCGCCGGGCCTCGCTACCTATCTCCTGCCGCCCATCATCGCCGACGTGCTGAAGGAGAATGCCGGCGCCACCGCGCGCTTCATCACCCGCTCCTCCTATGCGGTGCGCGACCTCGGCACCATCGGCGCCTTCGATGTCGGCTTCGCCGAACTGCCCATCGACATCCATGTCGCCTCGCTCGAACTGTTCGAGGTGGCGTGCATGTGCGTGATGCGGGCCGACCATAAGCTGGCGGGGGAGCGCTGCGTCGGGCCGGAGCAGCTCGATGCCCTGCCTTTCGTTACGCTGTTTGCCGAACACATCACCCATATCGCGGCGGCGGAGGCCTTCTTCGAGGCGCAGGCGCACTGGAACGTGGTGGCGGAGGTGGAATTCTTCGGCACCGCCTGCGTGCTGGTGCAGCAGCTCGGCGCGGTGACGCTGGTCGACCCCGCCACCGCCCGCTTCTTCCAGGCGATGGGGCTGGTGGCGATCCCGTTCCGCCCCGTCGTGCCCTACCGCTTCGGCATGTTCCGCCCCAGCACGCGGCCGCCGTCGCGCATCTCCGTCGCCTTCATGGAGCGGTTCCGCCGCACCGTCGCGCCGGACCTCGCCACCGCCCGCTGACGACGGCCCGCGCAGGACCATCGGTCGCTCAATGTTCGGGCAAGGTCGCGGGGCCGCGCCGAGTCTATAACTTTGCTTTATGGACTTCCTGCTATTTCCTGTTTGACGCCGACGTGAAATCGACGGGAAATCAGCGCAGAAATAGCCTGCGCGAGGGAGCCCCATGAGCAATCCGACGATGACCGCCTCGGCGACACGCCGCGTGGAGGAACTCGGCCTCGTGCTGCCGGGCGCCGGCGGCGGGGCGGACTATTACGGCACGCGCTACGGCAAGATGAAGCCGCATTATCTCAGCGACAGGCTGCTGTTCCTCTCCGGCCAGACGGCGGGCGTCGATGCAGCGGGCCAGGCGCTCTATCCCGGCCGGCTCGGGCGCGACGTCACCGTCGAGCAGGGCTATGAGGCCGCGCGCCTCACCGGGCTCAACTGCCTTTCCTGCATCAGGGACGCGGTCGGCGATCTCGACCGGGTGAAGGGGCTGGTGCGCTCCCTCAACTTCATCGCCTGCGATCCCTCCTTCACCCAGCCGCACCTGGTGGCGAGCGGCCTCACCGACCTGTTCGAGCAGGTGTTCGGCCCGGAGATCGGGGTCGGCGGGCGCGCCTCCATCGGGGTGATGTCGCTGGCCGACGATTACTGCTTCGAGACCTGGGTGACGGTGGAACTCCACTGAACCCGACGCCGACCCAAACACGACACAGCCCCAAGGCCGGAACCTTCCGCAGCGTGCAGCACGCCTAGTCTCTTCCAGAGGAGAATTCGCATGACGACCCACCGCCTTGCCGCTGCCGTTCTCGGCATCGGCCTTCTCGCCTCCCCCGGCCTCGCGCGGGCGGAGGAGATCACCATCGGCTTCACCGCCGCGCTCTCCGGCGACTTCGCCGCCTTCGGCCTCAACATGCGCAAGGGCCTCGACCTCGCGGTGGAGGCGCTGAACAAGCAGGGCGGCAACACCTACAAGATCGACGCGGTGGACGACCGCGGCGAGGCCCGCGAGGGCGTGCTGATCGCCCAGCGCTTCTGCTCCGACAAGAATGTCGACGTGGTGATGGGCTATTCCTTCTCGTCCATCGCGCTGGCCGCCGTGCCGGTCTTCAACGAGTGCAAGCTCCCCGTTCTGGCCTCCGCCGTCACCAGCCCGGCGCTCACCAATGTCAGCCCGTATTTCCGCCGCAACGTCCTCACCGACGCGGTACAGGGCGCGATGATGGGCGACTACGCCGCCAAGACGCTGGGGCTGAAGTCGATCTATGTGCTGAACCAGCAGGACGATTACGGCATCGGCGTCGCCAAGGCGTTCACCGCCGCCGCTGAGAAGGACGGCGCCAAGATCCTCGGCACCGAATCCTATCTGCTCGGCTCCAAGGATTTCCGCACCCTGCTGACCAAGGTCCGCGCCGCCAAGCCCGACGCCATCTTCATCGGCGGCTTCTACACCGAGGCGGCGAAGATCGCCGAGCAGGCCCGCGCGCTCGGCATCAAGGCGCAGCTTCTCTCCACCGACGGCGCGCTCAATGTCGATCTGATGAAGCTCGGCCGCAGCGCGGTGGAAGGCATGATCGTCTACGGCATGTTCGACCCGGCGGTGGCCACCCCGGCGACCGAGAGCTTCCTCACCGCCTACAAGGCCGCCTACAAGGAAGACCCGAGCGCCTGGGCGGCGCTGGGCTATGACGCCGGCATGGCGCTGGGCGCGGCGGTCGACCTCGCCGCCAAGGACGGCCCGGTGACGCGCGAAAGCCTCAACGCCGCCTTCGGCAAGCTCAAGGACGTGCCCGGCGTCACCGGCCCCACCACCTTCGACGCCTCGGGCGACCGCGCCGGCGCGCTGTATTTCCTGGAGGTGAAGGACGGCAAGTTCGGCCTCGCCCCCAAGCAGCCGTAAGCCTCGCGCCACGCCCCCTCTCCCCATTGGGGAGAGGGTGGGGG
>JAEYTJ010000141.1 GCA_023434095.1 Pseudomonadota bacterium
GCCGCGCATGAGCGCATCGTCGAGGCGATCGCCGATGCCGACGCGGAAGCCGCCGCCGCCGCCATGACCAATGTGATCTTCAACGGCCTGCGCCGCCACGGCGCGGCCGGCTGAACGGGTGCCGAAATGAACGACGACGGATCGAGCAACGACAACAGGAAGACGCTGCGCAGCCAGAAGCCTTTGCGCAGTCAGGCCTGGTTCGGCCGGCAGGACAAGATGGGGTTCTACTACCGCTCCTTCCTGAAGAATTCCGGCCAGCCGCAGGACCGTTTCGACGGCCGGCCGGTGATTGGCATCTGCAACACCTGGTCGGAACTCACCCCCTGCAACATCCATTTCCGCGACCTCGCCGAGCATGTGCGGCGCGGCGTGCTGGATGCGGGCGGCTATCCCCTGGAATTCCCCGTCTCCTCGCTCGGCGAGGTGACGATGCGCCCCACCGCCATGCTGTTTCGCAACCTCGCCTCGATGGATGTGGAGGAGGCGATCCGCGCCCACCCGCTCGACGGCGTGGTGCTGCTGATGGGCTGCGACAAGACCACGCCGGCCTTGCTGATGGGCGCCGCCTCCGCCGACCTGCCGGCCATTGGCGTCTCCGGCGGGCCGCAGCTGCGCGGCAATTACCGCGGCCAGATCATCGGCTCGGGCACCAACATCATCTCGATGAGCGAGCAGCTGCGCGCCGGCGAGATCACCATGGCCGAATTCCACGAGGCGGAAGCGGGCATGAACCGTTCTTCCGGCTCCTGCATGACCATGGGCACCGCTTCCACCATGGCCTCGATGGTCGAGGCACTGGGCATCGGCCTGCCGGAGAACGCCGCCATTCCGGCGGTGGACGCCCGCCGCAACCTGCTGGCGCGCCTGGCCGGGCGGCGCATCGTCGACATGGTGCAGGAGGACCTCAAGCCCTCCGACATCCTGACGCGGGACGCCTTCGAGAACGCCATCCGCACGCTGGCCGCCATTGGCGGCTCGACCAATGCTGTGGTGCATCTGCTCGCCATCGCCGGGCGCGTGGGCGTCGACCTGACGCTGGCGGATTTCGACCGGCTCGGGCGCGACATTCACTGCCTCGTCGACCTGATGCCGTCGGGCCGCTTCCTGATGGAGGATTTCTACTATGCCGGCGGCCTGCCGGCGGTGCTGCGGGCGCTGGGCGAGCGCGGCCTGCTCAACAGGGACGCCCGCACGGTGAACGGCCGCACCCTCTGGGAGAACGTGGCGGCGGCGCCGAACTGGAACGCCGAGGTCATCACCCCGTTCGAGGCGCCGTTCAAGCCGGAAGCCGGCATCGCCATCCTCACCGGCAATCTCGCCCCGGACGGCGCGGTCATCAAGCCGTCCGCCGCCTCGCCCGAACTGATGCAGCACACCGGCCGCGCCGTGGTGTTCGAGAGCGTCGAGGAGATGCACCACGCGGTGAACGACGAGGCGCTGGACATCGACGCCTCGTGCATCATGGTGCTGAAGCACTGCGGTCCGAAGGGCTATCCCGGCATGGCCGAGGTCGGCAACATGCCGCTGCCCGCCAAGCTGCTGCGCGAGGGCGTGCGCGACATGATCCGCATTTCCGACGCCCGCATGTCCGGCACCGCCTATGGCACCGTCGTGCTGCATGTCGCGCCGGAGGCCACCGCCGGCGGGCCGCTGGCGCTGGTAAGGAATGGCGATCTCATCACGCTCGACGTGCCCGCCCGTTCGCTGCACCTGCATGTGAGCGCCGAGGAATTGGCCGCCCGCCGCGCCGCCTGGGTGCCGCCGGAGCCGCATGCCGCGCGCGGCTATCAGCGTCTCTACATCGACCATGTGCTGCAGGCCGACCGTGGCGCGGATTTCGACTTTCTGGTCGGGCGGTCGGGTTCGCCCGTTCCCCGCGACAATCACTGAGGTGCAGGATGACCCGCCTTTCCGCCGCCGGCCCGTATAAGGGCGTCTTCCCGGTCGCCCCGACCGTGTTCGACGCCGAGGGCCGGCTCGATCTCGACGGCCAGAAGCGCTGCATCGACTTCATGATCGATGCGGGTTCGCACGGCCTGTGCATCCTCGCCAATTTCTCCGAGCAGTTCGTGCTGTCCGACGAGGAGCGCGACCTCGTCATGACCACGGTGCTGGAACATGTCGCCGGGCGTGTGCCGGTCATCGTCACCACCACCCATTTCGCCACCCATATCTGCGCCGAGCGTTCGCGCCGGGCGCAGGAGGCGGGGGCGGCCATGGTGATGATCATGCCGCCCTATCACGGCGCCACCTTCCGCGTGCCGGAGCCTTCCGTCTACGCCTTCTACAAGGCCGTGTCCGACGCCATCGACATTCCGATCATGGTGCAGGACGCCCCCGTCGCCGGCACGCCGCTTTCCGTGCCGTTCCTCGCCAAGATGGCGAAGGAGATCGAGCACCTCGCCTATTTCAAGATCGAGGTGCCGCAGGCGGCGAACAAGCTGCGGGCGCTGATTGAGGCGGGCGGGGATTCCATCGTCGGCCCGTGGGACGGCGAGGAGGCGATCACGCTGATGGCCGATCTCGACGCCGGCGCCACCGGCGCCATGACCGGGGGCGGCTATCCCGACGGCATCCGCCAGATTCTCGACCCCTATGTCGCGGGGAAACGCGAGGCGGCGCTCGACGCCTATATGCGCTGGCTGCCGCTGATCAAATACGAGCACCGGCAGGCCGGCTTTGCGACGGCAAAAATCCTGATGCAGGAGGGCGGGGTCATCAGGCACGATACGCTGCGCGCGCCCCTGCCGCCGGTTCATCCCGCCACCCGCGCCGGCCTTCTCGAACTCGCCCGCCGGCTCGACCCGATGGTGCTGCGGTGGGGCAAGTGAGCGCTATGGCCATGACCGACCTCACCGGCGCCGCTCTTCTAGGTTCCCGCGACCTCACCGGCGCGGCGACGTTCCAGGCCATCGATCCCGCCACTGGTACGACGCTGGAGCCGGCCTTCTTCGAGGCCGGCCCGGCCGAGGTCGCCGAGGCCACCGCCCTTGCCGACGCCGCCTTCCCGCTCTACCGCGCCACCGCTCCGGGGGCCCGTGCGGCTTTCCTGGAGGCCATCGCTACCAACATCGAGTCCCTCGGTGATGTGCTGATCGCCCGTGCCGCGCGCGAGACCGGCCTGCCCGTCGCCCGGCTGAATGGCGAGCGTGCCCGCACCACTGGCCAGCTCAGGCTGTTCGCCAGCTGGGTGCGTGCCGGCGGGGCGGACGAGCCGCGTCTCGACAGCGCCCTGCCCGCGCGCACGCCGCTGCCGCGCGCCGATCTGCGCCTGCGCCATATCGGCATCGGCCCGGTCGCGGTGTTCGGCGCCTCGAACTTCCCGCTCGCCTTCTCCACCGCCGGCGGCGACACAGCCTCGGCGCTCGCGGCCGGCTGCCCCGTGGTGGTGAAGGGGCATCCCGGCCATCCGGGCACCGGCGAGATCGTCGCCGACGCGATCGTGGAAGCGATCCGCCAGACCGGCCAGCATCCCGGGGTTTTCTCGCTCGTCCAGTCGAACACCAACGAAGCCGGCGAGGCGCTGGTCACCCATCCGCTGATCAAGGCCATTGGTTTCACCGGCTCGCTGCGCGGCGGGCGGGCGCTGTTCGACCTCGCCATGCGCCGGGACGAGCCCATCCCGTTCTACGGCGAACTCGGGTCGGTCAATCCGGTCTTCGTCCTGCCCGAGGCTGCGAAGGCGCGCGGCAGTGCGATCGCCAAGGGCTGGGCCGCGTCGCTGACGCTGGGCGCCGGCCAGTTCTGCACCAATCCTGGTATCGTCGTCGTGCCCGAGGGCCAGGCGGCGGACGATTTCGAACGCGACGCTTCGGAGTCGCTCGCGACGGTGGCGGCGCAGACGATGCTCACCAGAGGGATCGCCGAGGCCTTCCGCAAAGGCGCCGAGCGCATCGCTGCCAGCAACGCGGTGCGTACGGCGCATCGTGGCGCATCGGAAGGGCGGAATGCCGCGCCGGCGCTCTTCGTCACCGATGGCGACACCTTCATCGCCAACCCCGAGCTCGGCGAAGAGGTTTTCGGCCCACTCGGCATCATGGTCCGCGCCGACGGGCCGGAGCAAATGGTGGCCATCGCGGAAGGCTTGCACGGACAGCTGACCGCCACTCTGCAACTCGATCCCGGCGACATGGATCTCGGCCGGCGTCTCGTACCGGTTCTGGAGCGCAAGGCCGGACGTATCCTCGCCAACGGCTTTCCGACGGGCGTCGAGGTGGCCGATGCGATGATGCATGGCGGACCTTATCCGGCCAGCACCAACGCATCATCGACTTCGGTCGGTACGCTCGCCATCCGGCGTTTCCTGCGGCCAGTTGCCTATCAGGACATGCCGGCCGAACTGCTGCCGGCGGATCTGCGGCCTTAAGCGCCATTTCGCGCGATGCGGTGGAGCGGATTGCCGTCGCCTGGGGTACGACCAATCTGAGCGTCTAGGTCCTGGGTGCAAATG
>JAEYTJ010000240.1 GCA_023434095.1 Pseudomonadota bacterium
CCCTCGCGCAGCCGCGCCGCCAAGGCGGCCGCCGTGCCGGCGCCCGAGGAAGCTCCGGCCGAGGACGGCGAGGCCCGCGCCCCGCGCACCCGCCGCCGCCGCTACCGCCGCGCCGACGGCGAAGGTGAGGGTGAAGGCGCGGAGACCGCGCCGGCCGAAGTCGCGGAATAAACCGCGCCCCCAACATGAAAAGGCCCGGCGCGAGCCGGGCCTTTTTCGATGCGTCGAGGCGAGACGGCGCGCTCAGACGGTGATCCGCACCGAATCGCCCTCGGCGATGAGGCCGCCCTGCTCGATCTCGGCGAAGATGCCGCAATCGGTGTGGCCGAAGGTGCGCATCAGCGTGCCCGGCACGTCGAGGTCGCGCTTGGCCGTCATCGGGTCCACATTGGTCGCGGCGCAGCGGAAGATGCGCTGGGTGATCTTGAGCCGCACCTGGCTGCCGACCTCGATGGTGTGGCCGACCAGATCGAACTCCTCCCACGGCTCCATGCCGTCGAGATAGAGATTGCCGCGGAAGCGCAGCGGGTCCACGGGCCGGCCGATGATCTCCCCCAGCGCCCGGCAGCTCGCCAGATTGATGAGCGAGACATAGCCCTCGGTGGTGTCGACGAAGCGGAAGGCGGGCGGCGCCGCCAGCACGCGCGGCGCGCCGCGCAGCTCATAGCGCGAATAGCGCTGGAAGAAGGCCTCGATCACCTCGCGCCCTTCCGCCGTGTCGAGCTTGCCGCGCGCCACTTCCTCGCCGTCGAGGCGGATCACCAGTTCCGCCGCCGCGTCGTCGAAGCGCGCTTCCAGCGCAGCGAGGCGCTCATTGCGCATGAGCATCAGGAACTTGATCTTGGGCTGGAACGCCGGCGCCTCGGGAATGAAGCCGGACGGGCCGTTCTCGATGGCGTAGAGCCGATCACCGGGAAAATACTGCCCCGCCTCGAGCTCGACCAGTTCGAGCCGCTCCGGCGTCAGACCCTTCACGGGGTAACGGTAGAGCGACTGGATACTGGCAAAGCTGAGAGACTTCGGCCCCTCGTCAGCCGCAGTGAAAAGGTCGGCGTCGTCGGTCGATTCGCTCATCATGCCTCACCATATCGGGTCCGAGCGCGCGCGTCAGCCGCGGCGATGCCCAGAATGGGCGCTGCCGGCCCGTGTTTTGCCTGTCGTATTTTTGGCTTTTCCTCGGCCTACGAATCCGTCTCAATGGGTGGCGGGTTCCCTGCCGACACCAACAGGAGGGGGTCATGCCGCGGCTCTTCACCGCCCTCGAAATCCCGAGCGAGGTTGCCGAACACCTGTCCATGCTGCGCGGCGGGCTTCCCGGCGCGCGCTGGATAAGCCCGGAATTCTACCACGTCACGCTGCGCTTCATCGGCGACGTCGACCATGTGGTCGCCCGCGACGCCGCCGCCGCGCTGGACGAGATCGAACGCTTCGGCTTCGACCTCACCCTGTCGGGCGTCGACCAGTTCGGCAATCACAAGCCGCACTCCATCTTCGCCGGGGTGCAGGCTAACCAGGCGCTGAACGAGCTTCAGGCCGAGCATGAGCGGGCGATGAAGCGCATCGGCCTGCCGCCCGAGGGGCGCAATTTCCGCCCGCATGTCACCCTCGCCCGGCTGCGCGACGCTGCCCCGCGCCAGGTGGCGGACTATCTCGCCTTGCGCGGCTATTTCCGCAGCGAGACCTTCGAGGTCTCGCGCTTCGTCCTCTACTCCTCGCGCGATTCGGTCGGTGGCGGGCCCTACCGGGTGGAGGCGGCCTACCCGCTGATGTGACGGCCCGCATGTTGCGAAAGGCGGGGCCGGCAACCATGTCTCTGGTGTCGGCCTTGCCATGGGCCGCCGGGAGTACGCGATGATCCACCGATCCGATCCTGCCGTCGATGCCGGCCTTCTCGATGTCGATGCCCTCGACGTCGAGCGCGAGGGGCTGTCGGGCACCAGCGCCGAGGACGAGGCGCGGGTGCGCGCCCGCTTCTGGCCCAAGCTCGCCGGCGCGCTTTCCCGCATCCCGTTCGCCGAGGACGCGGCGGCGGCCTATTACTGCGCGCTGGACAAGGAGACGCCGACGCGGGTGCGGGCGCTGCTGTTCGGTGCCCTCGCCTATTTCCTGCTGCCGACCGATGCGGTGCCGGACGTCTTTCTGGGCCTCGGCTTCACCGACGATGCGGCGGTGCTGGCGACAGCGCTCAACCTGCTCGCCAGCCATATCAGCGCCGATCACCGGGCGGCGGCGCGCGAGGCCATCGCGCGGCTGCGGGCGAGGTAGCGGCGTCCCACACCGATCTTTGCCGCAACGGCCCGCCCCGCCATCAATTCGCCGCCGCCCTTTCGCCAATTGAGCAGCAAAGCTCTCCGATCGGAGCGCCAAGGGTTCACAGCCGCGAAGAGCGCGGATATCCCTGAGGCCGCTGAGACGGAGAATCACGCGGAGCCGCCACGGCGGCCTTAAGGATACGGAGGATGCAGACCATGGCTCGACGCACCGTGCGCGCCGCCCTCGCCGGCCTGGCAATGGCACTGATCGGCATCGGCGGGGCAAGTGCCCAGGGTGCGCCCAAGCTCGTCACCCAGTCCGGCGACTGGGGCGTCTATCTCGACACCAGCGGCAGCGGGAAGATCTGCTACGCGCTGTCCCAGCCCAAGACCCGCATGCCGGCCGGGCTGAAGCGCGATCCCGCCTATTTCTTCATTTCCACCCGCACCGCCGAGAACGTGAAGGGCGAGGTCAGCGTGGTGATGGGCTTCGCGCTCAAGGAAGGCACCGACGCTACCCTGACGATCGGCACCAACAACTTCGACCTCTATACGCGCGGCACCGGGGCCTGGGTGCGCAACGTGGCCGAGGAGGCGCGGCTGGTGGACGCGCTGCGCAAGGGCCGCGACGTGGTGGTGAAAAGCACTTCCGCGCGCGGCAACGTCACCACCGACACCTATTCGCTCAGCGGCATCTCCGCCGCCATCGACCGCGCCGCCCAGGAATGCCGCTGACGCCGCGCCCGCGCCTGCTAGACTGACGGCGGCGGCGTGCCGCCCCGCCGTTCCCCGAGCGCCCATCTTCGAGGTCATCATGCCCGCCGAACTGCGGCTCATCCCCTGTCTCGCCGACAATTACGCGGTGCTTCTGCGCGACCCGGTCACCGAGGCCACCGCCGTCATCGACGTGCCGGAAGTGGCGCCGGTCCTCGCGGCGCTGGAACGCGAGGACTGGACGCTCACCCATATCCTCGTCACCCATCACCACACCGACCACATTGCCGGCGTGGAAGCGCTGAAGGAGCGCTTCGGGGCGACGGTGATCGGCCCGCGCGCCGAGCGCGACACCATTCCCGGGCTCGACTTCGCCGTGGTCGATGGCGATCCCGTCGCCGTCGGCGGGCTGGTCGGGCGGGTGATGGAGACGCCGGGCCATACCAAGGGGCACATCGTCTTCCTGTTCGAGGAGGAGCGCCTGCTGTTCTCCGGCGACACGCTGTTCGTCATGGGCTGCGGCCGGCCCTTCGAGTGCGATCCGCCGGTGCTGTGGGAGTCGCTCGCCCGGCTGCGCACCCTGCCCGACGACATCGCCGTCTATTGCGGGCACGAATACACCCTGTCCAATGCCCGTTTCGCGCTGAGCGTCGACCCCGACAACGCCGCCATCGCCGCGCGGCTCAAGGAGATCGAGGCGCAGCGGGCGGCGGGCACGCCGACCCTGCCGACCAGCATCGGCGCGGAAAAGGCGACCAATCCCTTCATGCGCGCCGACGATCCCGAAATCGCCGCCCGCATCGGGCTGCCCGGCGCCGAGCCGGGCGCGGTGTTCACCGAGCTGCGCAACCTGAAGAACAGCTTCCGGGGCTGACATATGCGTCTGGACGGGTTTTCCGCTGCGGACGTCATCGCCCATCTCGGCCTCGCCCCGCACCCCGAAGGCGGGCACTACCGCGAGACGTTCCGCGATTCCCACCCGACGCCGGACGGGCGCTCGGCCTCCACCGCCATCTATTTCCTGCTGGCCGCGGGCGAGGTGTCGCACTGGCACCGCGTCGACGCGGTCGAGATATGGCACTGGCACGCCGGCGCGCCGCTGGAGCTTTCCATCGCGCCGGACGCGGCCGGCCCCGTCGTGCCGCATCGGCTCGGTCCCGGCATCGATGCCGGCGAGGAGCCCCAGCGCGTCGTGCCCCGTGCCGCCTGGCAGTCCGCCCGCAGCCTCGGGGAATGGACGCTGGTCGGTTGCACCGTGGCGCCGGGCTTCGAGTTTGCCGGTTTCGAACTGGCCGCGCCCGGCTGGTCGCCGGGCTGAGCCGATCTCAGCGCCGCGCCAGCAGCGTCGCCACCGCCGCGCCGCCGACGATGAGCGCGCAGGCCAGCCCCAGCGACCAGCTCAGCGCCGCGAAACCCGCCGCCACCAGCAGAAGGGTCGAGAGCACCGGCGCGGCATAGGACATGACGCCGAGCAGGCGGATGTCGCCGCGCTTCATGCCGATGTCCCAGGTATAGAAGGCGATGCCGACAGGTCCGATGCCGAGCGCCAGCACCGCGAGCCATTCCCCCGCCCCCGTCGGCCACACCGATGGCTCGAACAGCGCGTGGCAAAGCGCGGAGAGCGCGGCGGTGGCGAGGCAGAACCCGGCCACCACCTCCGTCGGCACGCCGGCGAAGCGGCGCGAGGCGACGGAATAGACCGACCAAATCACCGCGCAGAGCGCGGCGGCGAGATAGCCCGGCACATATTCCGGCGCGAAGCCGAAGCCGCCCGCCCGGCCGCCGAGCAGCACCACCGTGCCGGCAAGGCCCATCAGCGCCCCGAAGATGTGCGCGGGCCGCAGCCTCTCCCCCGGCAGGAACGCGGAGAACAGCACGATGAGCAGCGGCCAGAGATAGGCGATAAGGCCGGCTTCGGCCGGCGGCGCCAGCTTGAGCGCCGAGAAATAGAAGAAATGGTAGCCGAACAGCCCGCCGACCCCGTGCAGCCACACCGGCCAGGGCTGGCGCAGCACGCCGAGCCCGACACCCCGCGCCACCGCCGTCACGAGGCCGACCGTGCCGCCGACGGCGAAGGTCAGCGCCGTCAGCAGGAAGGGCGGCACCGCGCCGGTGGACGAGGTCGCCAGCGCCAGGGTTGACCACAGCAGAATGGCGCTGAAGCCGATCAGGGTGGCGGCACGGCGGGACAGGGTATGGGAGGCGGTCGTGGAATCGGGCGAAGCGGAATGGGGCATGGGACACCTGTGCGGGTGCCCCTTATGGCCGGGGCCGTCGCCCGCGCCAAGACCGCTTTTGCTGACAATCACCCTGCCGGAAGGAACCAGGGCCGAGGGCGCCGATTACCCTTGCGTCGCCCCCGAGTTGAGGAGTTCCCCATGAAGACGTTCCGCCGTGCTGTCGCCCCCGCCCTCACCCTCGGCATGCTCCTCGCGATGCCGGCTCTGGCCCAGACGCCGGCGACCGGCATCGACGACGCGCTACGCATCGCCCGCGACAACGGGGTGGCGACCGTCACCAAGATCGAGCTGGACGACGGCAAGTGGGAGGTCGAAGGCATGAATGCCGATCAGCGGAAGATCGAGATCGACATCGATCCGGCGACCGGCAAGGTGCTGAAGACGGAGACCCGCTGACCCCGCACCCCGCCGCCCGCCCGCGCCGGCGGGCGGCGTCGACGGGCGAACGCGTGGAGACCTCAGGCCAGGTGCTGGCCGCCATTGGCGGAGAGCGTCGAACCGGTGATGAACCCGGCGTCGTCGGCGGCGAGGAACACCACGCAGCGGGCGATTTCCTCGGCCTGGCCGAGCCGGCCGACCGGGATCTGCGGCAGGACGCTCTTCTCCATCACGTCCTTGGGCACCGCCAGAACCATCTCGGTGGCGATATAGCCCGGGCAGATGGCGTTGACGGTGATGCCCTTGCGCGCGACTTCCTGCGCCAGCGCCTTGGTGAAGCCGATCTCGCCGGCCTTGGCGGCGGAATAGTTGGTCTGCCCCATCTGGCCCTTCTGGCCGTTGATGGAGGAGATATTGACGATGCGGCCGAAGCCACGCTCGCGCATGTCCTCGATCACGTTGCGGCACATGTTGAACACCGACGAGAGATTGGTGTTGAGCACCGCGTGCCAGTTCTCGGGCGACATCTTGTGCAGCATGCCGTCGCGGGTGATGCCGGCATTGTTCACCAGCACCTCAATCGGTCCGAGCTTCGCCGTCACCTCGGCGATTCCCGCCTTGCAGGCCTCGAAATCGGAGACGTCCCATTTGAAGGTCGGAATGCCGGTTTCCGCGGTGAAGGCGGCGGCAGCACCGTCATTGCCGGCGTAATTCGCGGCGACGGAATAGCCCGCCGTCTTGAGGGCCTTGCAGATGGCTGCGCCGATGCCGCGCGTTCCACCCGTGACCAATGCAACACGCGCCATGTCTCCCCCCTCTGGCGTCCCTTCCTTAAGGGAACTCGCGACTTTTGTACGTCGATTCGTCGATGCGGCAAGGCGGAGAGCCCGCCTTGCCGCCGGCGTGGGTCACGGTTTGAGCCCGCCGTGACCCTGCCGCCTCAGTCGCGCTGAAGGCACATGGCGATGCCCATGCCGCCGCCGATGCACAGCGTGGCGAGCGCCTTCTTGGCGTCGCGCTTCTCCATCTCGTAGAGCAGCGTGGTGAGGATGCGGGCGCCCGAGGCCCCGATCGGGTGGCCGATGGCGATGGCGCCGCCATTGACGTTCACCTTGTCGGTGTCCCAGCCGAGGTCCTTGTTCACCGCGCAGGCCTGCGCCGCGAAGGCTTCGTTGGCCTCGATCAGGTCGAGGTCGGCGGCGCTCCAGCCGGCCTTTTCCAGCGCGCGGCGGGACGCGGGAATGGGGCCGGAGCCCATGATGGCGGGATCGACGCCCGCCTGCGCCCAGGAGACGATGCGGGCCAGCGGCGTCTTGCCGGCGCTCGCGGCCCGGGAGGCGGACATCAGCACGACGGCGGCGGCGCCGTCATTGATGCCGGAGGCGTTGCCGGCGGTGACCGTGCCGTCCTTGGCGAAGGCCGGACGCAGCTTGTTCATCGCTTCGACGGTCGCGCCGTGGCGCGGATATTCGTCGTCGCTGACGATGATGTCGCCCTTGCGGGAGGAGATGGTGACGGGGACGATCTCGTCCTTGAACCGCCCGGCCTTCTGCGCCGCCTCGGCCTTGTTCTGCGAGCGGACGGCGAAACTGTCCTGCTCGTCGCGGGTGATCTGCCACTGGCGGGCGACGTTCTCGGCGGTCGTGCCCATGTGGTAGCCGTTGAAGGCGTCCCACAGGCCGTCCTTGATCATGGTGTCGACCATTTCGAGGCTGCCCATCTTGGTGCCGTTGCGCAGATGGGCGCAATGCGGCGCCTGGCTCATCGACTCCTGGCCGCCGGCGACCACGATCTCGCTGTCGCCGTTGAGGATGGCCTGATAGCCCAGCGCGACGGCGCGCAGGCCGGAACCGCAGAGCTGGTTGACGCCCCAGGCCGGGCTTTCCACCGGGATGCCGGCCGCCACCGAGGCCTGCCGCGCCGGGTTCTGCCCCGCGCCGGCGGTGAGGATCTGCCCCATGATGGTCTCGCTCACCGCGCCCGGCTCGACCCCGGCGCGCTCCAGCGCGGCCGCGATCGCGATCTTGCCCAGCTCATGGGCGGGAAGCGAGGAGAGCGCGCCGTTGAACGCGCCGACAGCGGTGCGGGCGGCGCCGACAATGACGATGCCGTCTTTCATGAATGACGTCCTCCGGTACGGGCCTGGATGCGGGCTCGGCCTGCCGGCCGGCGCCTCACCTTGTTGTTTAGGTGTGACAGCATCGTGGTGGCCACCTGTGATCCATGTCAATGCCGCGCGCATTTTCCCGATGCGAGGTCAGCGTGCAGTGCACCCTGCCGGCGCGCGCGCTCCCGGGGCCGCCACAATTCCTGTAGCCGGGCGTCGGGAAACGTCCTAGAGTTTTCAATGGGAAACGATCAAGGCGACTGGATCACAATGGCAAAATCCAACGAACCCGTCACCATCAAGAAATACGCGAACCGCCGCCTCTACAATACCGGCACGAGCACCTATGTGACGCTCGAAGACCTCGCGCAGATGGTCAAGAACGGCGAAGACTTCGTCGTCTACGACGCCAAGTCTTCCGACGACATCACCCACTCCGTGCTGACCCAGATCATCTTCGAGCAGGAAGGCAAGGGCCAGAACCTGCTGCCGATCAATTTCCTTCGCCAGATCATCCGCTTCTACGGCGACAGCATGCAGATGCTGGT
>JAEYTJ010000286.1 GCA_023434095.1 Pseudomonadota bacterium
GGCCGGGCTTGTCCCGGCCATCCACGTCTTTCCCGTTGGCCGTCGGGCCGGAAGGCGTGGATGCCCGGGCCACGCCCGGGCATGACGGTGGTCTTGCGGCGTTTCTCACGCCACCTGCCGGGTCTCGACGGCTTCCGCGTCCGCCGCATCCACCAGCCGCGTCTCCGAATGCCGGGCCGCCGCGCCCGGCGCGGGATGGTCGGCGCGGAAATGACCGCCCCGGCTCTCCGCGCGCCGCAGCGCCGCCTCGGTGATCGCCAGCGCCACCAGCGAGAGATCGCAGCCGTCGCGGTCGGCGATCGCGCCGAGCCGGGCGGCGGCGGATTCCAGCCCCTCGGCGTCGCGCACCACGCCCACCTGCCGGTCCATCAGCGCGCGGATCTCGGCGCGGGCGGGGGAGCGCGGACGGGGCGGGGCGGGCGCGTGCGGCGTGCCGGGCGCGGCCTCCTCGCCGGCAATGTCCTGCGCGATCCACTGCGCATAGGCAAGGGCTTCCAGCAGCGAGTTGCTGGCCAGCCGGTTGGCGCCGTGCAGCCCGGTGGAGGCGACCTCGCCGCAGGCCCACAGGCCCGGCACGCTGGCGCGGCCGGCCTCGTCCACGCGGATGCCGCCCATATGGTAATGCGCCGCCGGCCGCACCGGGATCGGCGTCACCGCCGGGTCCAGCCCATGGGCGCGGCACAGCGCGGCGACGCCGGGAAAGCGGCGTTCGATGTCCTTCATCCGCGCGTCCAGCACCACCTCCTGGCCGTCGGCGATCTCAGCGAAGATGGCGCGCGCCACCACGTCGCGCGGGGCGAGTTCCTGCCCCGGCACCTCGGCCATGAAGCGCTCGCCGCGGCTGTTGAACAGCCGGGCGCCTTCGCCGCGCAGCGCCTCGGTGGCGAGCGGCATCGGATCTCCGCCCACCGCCATGGCGGTCGGGTGGAACTGCACGAACTCCATGTCGCGCAGCACCGCCCCCGCCCGCGCCGCCAGAGCGAGGCCGGAGCCGACCGCGCCGAGCGGGTTGGTGGTGGCGCCATAGAGCCCGCCGAGCCCGCCGGTGGCGAGCACCACGGCGCGGGCGGGCAGGGTCAGCGCGTGCCCTTCGCGGTCGCGGGCGGCGACGCCGGCGATGCGGCCCTGCGCGTCGGTCAGCAATTCGCCCGCGCGCCAGCCTTCCAGCAGCGTGATGGAGGGGCAGGCGCGCACCGCGCGGGCCAGCGTTTCCAGCACCACCCGGCCCGTGCCGTCGCCCTCGGCATGGACGATGCGCCGGCGCGCATGCGCGGCTTCCAGCCCGAGGGCGAGGCTGCCATTGGGATTGCGGTCGAAGGGCGTGCCGAGGCCGACCAGCCAGTCGATGGCTTCCGGCGCCGCCCCCGCCACGCGCCGCGCCACCAGCGGCTGGGAGAGGCCCGCACCGGCGGCGAGCGTGTCGATGGCGTGCAGGTCCGGCCGGTCGTCGGCACCGATCGCGGCGGCGATGCCGCCCTGCGCCCAGCCGGTGGCGGCCTCCGCCCCCAAAGGCGAGGCGACGACCAGCGTGACGGGGAGCGGGGCCAGCCGCAGCGCGGTGGCAAGACCCGCCACCCCGCCGCCGACCACGACGATATTTTCACGCGAATGGCTCACGGTGTGGCCTTTCCGGGCTGCGACGAGCGAAGGAGCCGCGATCAGCGGATGGCGAGCATGCGCTCGACGGCGAGGCGGGCGCGGTCGGCGATAGCGGGGTCGATCTCCACCTGCGTGGTCATCGTCTCCAGCGCCCGGCGGATGTTCGGCAGCGTGATGCGCCGCATATGCGGGCAGAGATTGCACGGGCGCACGAACTCGACGTCGGGGTGGTTCACCGCCACATTGTCGGCCATGGAGCATTCGGTGATCAGCACCACCCGCGCCGGCTTCTCGTCGCGGACATAATCGGCCATGCCGGCAGTGGAGCCGGCATAGTCCGCTTCCGCCACCACCTCGGGCGGGCATTCGGGATGCGCCAGCACCACGACACCGGGATGGTTCTCGCGCAGGTCGCGGATGTCCTGCGGGGTGAAGCGCTCATGCACCTCGCAATGGCCCTTCCAGGCGATCAGCTCCAGCTCCGGCACTTCCTTCTGCACATTCTGCGCGAGGAACTCGTCGGGCAGCATGAGGATGCGGGTGACGCCCCATTCCTTCGCCACCGCGCGCACCACCTTCACCGCGTTGCCCGAGGTGCAGCAGTAATCGCTCTCGGCCTTCACCTCGGCGGAGGTGTTGACATAGGTGACCACCGGCACGCCGGGATAGCGTTCTTTCAGCAGGCGGATATCGGCGGCGGTGATGCTGTCGGCGAGCGAGCAGCCCGCGCCCATATCCGGCATCAGCACGGTCTTGGACGGATTCAGCAGCTTGGCGGTCTCGGCCATGAAATGCACGCCGGCCATGACGATGACGTCGGCCTCCACCGTCACCGCTTCGCGGGCCAGCGCGAGGCTGTCGCCGACGATGTCGGCCACGGTGTTGAAGATCTCCGGCGCCTGGTAGTTGTGGCCGAGCACCACGGCGTTGCGCTCCCGCTTCAGCCGCTCGATGGCCTCGACCTCGCGGGCGATCAGCGGCCATTCCGCCGGGGTGACATGCTTGGCGACGCGGGCATAGAGGTGGCCCAGCGCGGGCGTGGCGGGCGCTTCCTGCGTGGGCGCGAAGGCCTCGGGTCGGTCCGCATGGGCCGCGGCGTCGAAGTCCAGCATCGCCATCTCTCTTATGCTCGTTATGAGTATATCTAGGGTCAAAGAAGACCGGGCAACAGGGCCCGGCAGCTCGTCGTTATGCTAGGACTGAGTATAAGTCGCTGTCAACAGTTCGTCACAAATCGGGCCATGGGGATTTTGGATCGGCGTAGGACCGGACTGATATCATTTCCCCAATATATGATATCGCGCCTCGCCAGCGTGGAGGAGATGCCGTGTCCGCCGTCACCATCCGCAATATTCCCGACGAGGTTCACCGTGCGCTCAAGGACCGGGCGGCGCGCCACGGGCGCAGCACGGAGGCGGAAATCCGTGCGATATTGCAGGACGCCGTTCGCCCGGCGGAGCGGGTGAAGATCGGCTCTGCGCTCGCCGCCTTCGGCCGCCGGCTTGGCGATGCGGAGTTCGAGCCGCGGCGCGCCCTCGACCCGTCCGAACCGGCATCGTTTGAATGATCATCCTCGACATCAATGTCGTGTCGGAGCCGATGCGCCCTTCCGGCAGCCCTGTGGTGCGGGACTGGCTCGATCGTCAGGCGGCGGAAACGCTTTACCTCACCGCGACGAGCCTGTCGGAACTGATGCTCGGCATCGAAATCCTGCCCGCCGGCCGCCGGCGCGATGAGCTGGGCATCGGCCTTGCCGAGCTTCTCGACACCCTGTTCGAGGACCGCATCCTTCCCTTCGATGCGCCGGCCGCCCACGCTTTCGCCCGGCTGGTGGCGCAGGCCCGCAGCGCCGGACGGACGATGGCGATGGCGGACGGACAGATCGCCGCCATCGCCGCCGTTCACGGGTTTTCCGTCGCCACCCGCGACCGGGCCCCGTTCGAGGCGGCGGGCGTGCCGGTTATCGATCCGTGGGCCGCGTAACCCTCACCGCCGCCCGAAGCCGCCCGGCAGCCTCCCCCCCGGCGCCGGGCGTTCCAGCAGCACCTCGCGGCGGAAGCGCACCAGACGGGCGGGGCGCCCGCCGGTTTCGCTCGTGGTTTCGCCGGTCTCTTCCACCAGCCGCTGCTGCTCCACCAGCCGGCGGAAATTCTGCTTGTGCAACCTCGCCCCGGACAGCGCCTCCACCGCCTGCTGCAGCTGGCCGAGCGAGAAGGCGGGCGGCATCAGCTCGAACACGACGGGCCGGTATTTGATCTTGCCGCGCAGCCGGGCGATGGCGAGCGCCAGCATGCGGCGATGGTCCTCGCGCATCTCGCTTCCCG
>JAEYTJ010000288.1 GCA_023434095.1 Pseudomonadota bacterium
TGGGCATCTCGTTTTCCATCCGCAGCGCCGACGTTCTAGCCGGCGAAGCGAGAGCGGTGAACTCCTGCCCAAAGCCCCCGGCGGATTATTTCCGATGCGGCAGTCCTCCCGACACCCCAGCACGCGACCGCTCCACCGACGGGACGGCATTTTTTGAGCGTGGACGACGGGATGGGGTCGACGGCATGATGGTCCCTGATGCCGGCGGGCATCCTGGCGGCGAGGCTTCAACGGCTCTCGTCCGTGCGCGACGGGAATCCCGCCTGAACGTTCGGAGTCGCCGCGACCATCTGCCCGCGGGGCTGCGGACGCGACCGCCGCAGGAACAGCCGTCCATATATCCCACCGGGAGTACACGCCATGCCGCCCTCCGGCACCCAGCCCATCCCCACCGGCCCGTCCCTGCTCCACGATCCCGTCTTCAACCGCGGCACCGCCTTCTCGACCGAGGACCGGGCGCGGCTCGGGCTTGAGGGCTTCCTGCCGCCGGTGGCCGATACGCTGGAGACGCAGGTGGCGCGCATTCACCTGCAGCTCTCGGTGCTCGACAATGATCTGCAGAAATATCTGCTGCTGAGCGACCTGCAGGCCCGCAACGAAACGCTGTTCTACGCGGTGCTGATGTCCGATCCGGCGGTGTTCATACCGCTGGTCTACACGCCGACCGTGGGCGAAGCCTGCCAGAAATACGACCATGTGCTGCGCGCCACGCGCGGCATGTATCTGCCGATCACATTCAAGGGCCGCCTGAAGGAGGTGCTTTCGCACTGGCCGCAGAAGGATGTGCGCTTCATCGTCGTCACCGATGGCGAGCGGATTCTCGGGCTCGGCGATCTCGGCGTGAACGGCATGGGCATTCCGGTCGGCAAGCTCGCGCTCTATTCCGTCTGCGCCGGCGTGCCACCGGAAATGACGCTGCCGATCACCCTCGACGTCGGCACCAACAACGTCACGCTGCTCGACGACCCACTCTATCTCGGCCTGCGCCAGAACCGCGTACGCGGCGCCGAATACGACGCCTTCATCGCCGAATTCGTCGAGGCGGTGACCGAACTGTTCCCCCTGTGCTGCCTGCAATGGGAGGACTTCGCCAACATCAATGCGGTGCCGATCCTGGAGCGCTACCGCGACACGATCTGCACCTATAATGACGACATCCAGGGCACGGCAGCGGTCGCCGTGGCCGGCATCTACGGGGCGCTCAAGCTCTCGGGCGGGAAGCTCACCGACCAGAACTTCCTGTTCCTCGGTGGCGGCTCGGCGGCGACCGGCATTGCCGAGCTGATCAGCCAGGCCATGGTGCTGGAAGGCGCAACCATTGAAGAGGCGCGGGCCCGCAACTGGCTTTTCGACGTCAACGGGCTCATGGTGGATTCGCGCAGCGACATCGCCGGCTTCCAGAAGCCCTTCGCCCATGACCACGCGCCGATCTCGAATTTCGTCGAGGCCATCGAGGCGATCCGGCCGACGGGCATCATCGGCGTCAGCACCGTGCCGAAGCTGTTCAACCAGGCGGTGATCGAGGCCATGGCGCGGATCAACGCCCGGCCGGTCATCTTCCCCTACTCCAACCCCACCTCGCGCTCGGAATGCACGGCGGAAGAGGCGTATAAATGGTCGAACGGCCAGGCGATCTTCGCCAGCGGAAGCCCGTTCCCGCCGCTGGAGTTCGGCGGCAAACGCCTCGTGCCCGGACAGGGCAACAACGTCTACATCTTCCCCGCCATGGGAATGGCGGTACTCGCCACCCAGGCGACCCGCGTCACCGAAGACATGTTCATCGTCGCCGCTAAGGCGGTGGCGGAGCAGGTGACGCCGGAGGACCTCGAAGTCGGTCTCATCTATCCGCCGCAGCGCGACATCCGCAAAGCCTCGCTTCATGTGGCGGCGCGCATTGCCGAGCTGATCTTCGACAAGGGCCTGGCCCGGGTACCCCGCCCGGACGATATCGCGGCGCAAATTGACGAGCTGGCCTATGTGCCCCGCTATCCCGCCCTCTGAACGGCTCGCGGATCAGCTGCGCCACTGACGGGTGGCGGCCATCACGGCATCTATGCCCGCGCCGGCCTCTGCATAGCCGGCGGCGCGGAGCGCGGCAAAGATGCGCTTGGCGGAGACGAAGTCCCGCATCTGGAAGTAGGACCATCCCCGGATCATCATCAGATCCTGCTGCTCGGGGACAAGGCGACCGCGTTCGTCGAGTGCCAGGATCGCCTCGACATAGCGGGCGTCGCGATAGGCGGCGATCGCTCGCTGGGCCAGAAGGTCCGCGCTCAGCTCGATGGCGCGGGCGGGCGGCTGCGGGGTCTCGATCGCGGCCACCTGAGCGTGATTGGTCAGGCCCAGGCGCAGATAGGCCAGCGACTTGCCATAGGCCGCGTCCTCGGCCGTCCGCCCGGCGCCGTAGCGGACGCCGATGTCGAACGCATCGATGGCCTCGCGCGGGCGGTCAAGCTCGAGCAGGCACCAGCCGCGGGCCACCGCTTCCCCCGGTGAAAGACGGCCGGCACGGAAGGCCGCATCTCCGGCGGTGGAACACGGCGCCCCGCCGCGCACCGCCGCCCGACCGGGGACGATGCCGGCAAGCCCGTCGCTCGACGTGCCGTCGAGCCGCATTGGTGCGGGCGCCGCGCTGGGCGATAC
>JAEYTJ010000264.1 GCA_023434095.1 Pseudomonadota bacterium
TCGCGGGGCAGCACCGAGCATCGACTGCGCCCCAGATGCCCCTCGCCGCCAATGGTCAGGTGCCACGCCTCATCTTCGCAGCTGACGGGGTGACGACGGCAGCGCCCGATCATCCGATTATGTCGAATGATTTGTGCGATATAATGCGCTGGATCGAACGATCTTCTGCTGCGACGAAGGTGTTGCCGCAAGGGGAGACGCATCATGGTCGCGCATGTCGACATGGCCGAGGACAGCCGCACCGCGAAGGCGCGCACCGCCAGGCTGCCTTACACCGCGATCCTGCCCGGCCTCGCATTGACGGCCGGCATTGCCGGCCTCGCTTTCGGCCTGCGCCAGCTGCCCATGGTCGGGGTGCTGAGCCCGATGATCCTCGCCATCATGATCGGCATCGGCTTCCACAATCTCATCGGCACGCCGGTGCGGGCCAAGCCCGGCGTCACCTTCGCCATGCGGCGTATCCTGCGCGCGGCCATCGTGCTGCTGGGCCTGCAGCTCACCGCCGCGCAGGTGGCGGAGGTCGGCGCCACCGGCCTCGCTGTGATCGCGCTCACCCTCGTCTCCACCTTTCTCTTCACCACCTGGCTGGGGCGGCTGATGGGGGTGGAGCGCGGGCTCGCCCAGCTGATCGCCGCCGGCACCTCGATCTGCGGCGCCTCGGCGGTGATCGCCACCAACACGGTGACGCGCGCGCCTGACGAGGATGTCGCCTATGCGGTCGCCTGCGTCACTGTCTTCGGCTCGGTGGCGATGTTCCTCTATCCGCTGCTGCCGGTGGTGCTCGGCCTCTCGCCGCACGCCTATGGCCTGTGGACCGGCGCCTCGATCCATGAGATCGCGCAGGTGGTGGCCGCCGCCTATCAGGGCGGGCCGGCGGCCGGCGAATTCGGCACCATCGCCAAGCTCTCGCGGGTGATGCTGCTGGCGCCGATGGTGATCGCGCTCGGGCTGATGGCGGCGCGCCACGCCCGCAAGCGCGGCCATGATTCCGGCCGTGCCCGCCCGCCTATGCCGTGGTTCGTGCTCGGCTTCCTCGCCATGGTGGGGCTGAACAGCCTCGTCACCCTGCCCACCGAACTGAAATCGGCGCTGGTGCTGGCGACCACCTTCATGCTCTCCATGGCGCTGGCGGCGATGGGGCTGGAAACCGACATCGTCAAGCTCCGCGCCAAGGGCATGCGGCCTTTACTTCTCGGCTTCGCCGCCTTCGTCTTCATCGCCCTGTTCAGCCTCGCTCTGGTAAAGATGACCGCCTGAGCGAGGCGAGGACGGTGGATGACCCTGGAACAGCTGCGCATCTTCGTGGCCGTGGCGGAGCGTGAGCACATCACGCAGGCTGCGCGGGACATCCACCTAACGCCCTCCGCCACCAGCGCAGCCATTGCGGCGCTGGAAGCGCGCCACGCCGCACGGCTGTTCGACCGGGTGGGGCGCGGCATCGTGCTGACCGAGGCCGGGCGGCTGTTCCTGCCGGAGGCGCGCGCCGTGCTGGCCCGCGCCAGCGCCGCCGAGAAGGTGCTGGCCGACCTCGCCGGGCTGGTGCACGGCACGCTGGCGCTGGCGGGCAGCCAGACGGTGGCGAATTACTGGCTGCCGCCGCTGATCGAGGCCTATCGCGGCCGCTATCCCGGCGTGGCGGTGAGCCTGATCATCGGCAATACCGATTTCGTCGCCGCGCGGGTGCAGGAGGGGGCCGCCGATCTCGGCTTCATCGAGGGCGGGATCGAGGCGCCGGTGCTGGCGGCGACGGCGGTGGCGGAAGACGAAATGGTGCTGGTGGCGCCGGTGACGCATCCCTGGCACTGGCGCCCGCCCACCTCCCCGGGGGAGCTGATCGACGGCCCCTGGGTGCTGCGCGAGCCGGGATCGGGCACGCGCGCCATTTTCGAATCCTATCTCGGCGCGGCCGGGATCGCGCCCGCCGCGCTGCGCCTCGTGCTGGAATACCCCTCCAACGAAGCGGTGCGGGCGGCGGTGGAGGCGGGAAGCGGGGTGACCGTGATTTCGCGCCGCGTGGTGGAAGGCGCCATCCGCGCCGGCACCATGGCGCTGATCGACTACCCCCTGCCCTCGCGCCCCTTCCTCTCGCTGCGCCACCGCGAGCGCTACACCACCAAGGCGGCGCAGGCCTTTCAGGATCTGGCGCGCGAGCCGCGGCGGCCGGAAAGCGCCGATTGAGGCCGCTGCCCGGTGGAAATTCGCCGCTCCGGCGCGGATTGGCGTAGCGCCCGGCGAGCCCGCCCGCCACAGTGGCGGAGCGCGGCGACCGGTCGCGCGGGGCCATCGGGTGGAGGCATGTGAGCGCGCATCAGACGACGGAGATCGCAACCGGGCACGGACGACGCATCGCCATCGTCGACATGCTCCGCGGAATCGCGGCGAGCGCCGTGGTGGTGCAGCATGTCGCCGAATCCTCCGGCCGGGCCGAGCTTTGGTACCTGCTGGAGCTGGCGCCCGGCGTGTTCGGCGTGGTGTTGTTCTTCCTCATCAGCGGCTTCGTGATTCCGCTCTCGGTTCGCGGCGCCCCGCAGTGGCGGGCCTTCGCCCTGCGGCGGCTGTTCCGCATCTACCCGCTCACCCTATTCGCCTTCGCCCTGCTGGCGGCGCTGATGGCGCTCGGCGCCTTGCCGCCCGGCGCCTCGGGCTCGCCCTATGTGTGGGTGATGAACCTGCTGCTGCTGCAGGATTTCGTCGGGGTGCCCGGCCTGCTCGGCGTCACCTGGACGCTGCCGATCGAATTCGCCTGGTACGGGCTTTTCGGGCTGAGCTTCTTCCTCCTCGGACCGCGGGGGCTGCGGCTGCTGGGCGTCGCCTTTCCCGCCGGCATGGCCGTGCTGATCCTGTTCTCGCTGCTCATGGAGATCCGCCTTCCCTTCGGCCGGATCGGCATGCTCTATGCCGCCGTCATCGGCATGCAGTGCTACCGCTTTGCCGAGGGCGAGATTGGACGCCGGGAGATCGTCCTGTCGGCCTTTGCCTTCGTGCTGCTCATGATGGCGGCCAACGGCGTGGCGTTCGGCTATTTTTCCCACCCGGCGATCCGGCTGCACCACGCTTTGCTGCCCTGGCTTTTCGCCTCGCTGCTGTTCTTCATCGCGCTGTTCGGCGTGGGGACGCCACAGGGGCGGCTCGGGCAGCTGCTCCTGTTTCTCGGCCGGATCAGCTTTTCGCTCTACCTTCTGCACCCCATCGTCATGGGGCTCGTGCACCCCCATGCCGACGGCTTCGCCTTCATCGTCGCCGTCTGCGTGCTGACGGTTCCGCTGGCGTGGCTGAGCTTCACCTATGTCGAGAAGCCCGGCATCGAGCTCGGCCGGGCGATGGTGCGCCGTCGCCGCAAGCCGCTGGCGCACGGCGCCTAGCGGCTGCCGAAGATCGCGCTGCCGACCCGCACATGGGTGGCGCCCAGCGTGATCGCGGTCTCGAAATCCCCGCTCATGCCCATGGAGAGGGTCTTCAGCCCATGGCGGGCCGCGATCTTCGCCAGCAGGGCGAAATGCGGCGCGGCGGGCTCGTCGGCGGGCGGGATGCACATCAGCCCTTCCACCGCCAGCCCATGTTCGCCGCGGCATTCGGCGAGGAAGCCGTCGACCTCGTGCGGGGCGACGCCGGCCTTTTGCGGCTCCTCGCCGGTATTGACCTGCACCAGCAGGCGCGGCGCCGGCGGGGCGCCCTCGCGGCGCAGCTCCCTGGCCAGCGCGGCGGCGAGCGAGGGGCGGTCCAGCGTCTGGATCACGTCGAACAGGCCGAGCGCCTCGCGCACCTTGTTGGTCTGCAGCGGGCCGATGAGGTGGAGTTCGAGATCGGGATGGGCCGCGCGCAGCGCCGGCCATTTGGCCGCCGATTCCTGCACCCGGTTCTCGCCGAAGCGCCGCTGGCCGGCGGCAATGACGGGCACGATGTCTTCCGCCCCGAAGGTCTTGGACACGGCGATCAGCTGGACCGAGGCCGGGTCGCGCCCCGAGTCCCGACAGGCCTGGGCGATGCGCGCGCGCACCTCCTCCAGACGGGCGGTCACGTCACGCGCGGCAGCGTTGTCGTCGCGATGCGGTTCCAATGTCGGCCTCCTCCATTCCTGCACCGTCCAGATACGCCAATCGCGCCCCTGCGCAAACGCCGCCGCGCCGAGACCGCCGCAGCGCAGCGAAAGGTTGACCGGGAACGCGACTTGGTGCCTAGTCCGGCGCCATTACATGAACCCTTGCGGCTCCTTAGTCGACGTCCGCCTATCCAAGAAGCCTGTCCATGAGCACCGAGCGCTACAACGCCCGCGAGGCCGAGCCCCGCTGGCAGAAGATCTGGGACGAACGCGGCATCTACCGCACCCGCAACGACGATCCGCGTCCCAAATACTATGTGCTCGAAATGTTCCCCTACCCCTCGGGGCGCATCCATATCGGCCATGGCCGCAACTATGTGATGGGCGACGTGGTGGCGCGCTTCAAGCGGATGAAGGGCTTCAACGTGCTCCATCCCATGGGGTGGGATGCGTTCGGCCTGCCGGCGGAGAACGCCGCCATCGAGCGCAGGACCCATCCGGGCAAGTGGACCTACGAGAACATCGCCACCATGCGCGAGCAGTTGAAGCTGCTCGGCCTGTCGCTCGACTGGTCGCGCGAGATCGCCACCTGCGATCCCTCCTATTATGGCGAGCAGCAGCGCATCTTCCTCGACTTCCTCAAGGGCGGCTTCGCCTACCGCCGCGAGAGCGAGGTCAACTGGGACCCGGTCGACAACACCGTGCTCGCCAATGAGCAGGTGATCGACGGGCGCGGCTGGCGCTCCGGCGCGCTGGTGGAACGGCGCAAGCTGGCGCAATGGTTCTTCCGCATCTCCGACGCCTCCGAGGAACTGCTCGCCGGGCTCGACACGCTGGAGCGCTGGCCCGACAAGGTGCGGCTGATGCAGCGCAACTGGATCGGCCGCTCGGAAGGCCTGCATGTGCGCTTCATGCTGGCGAATGCGCCGGCGGGGCTGACACAGGAGATCAAAGTCTACACCACGCGGCCCGACACGCTGTTCGGCGCCGCCTTCCTCGCGCTTTCGCCCGGCCACCCGCTGACCGAGACGCTGGCCGCGGCGAACCCGGCTCTGGCGGGCTTCGTCGAGGAATGCCGGCGCGGCGGCACCTCCACCGCCGAGATCGAGACCCAGGAGAAGATGGGCGTCGACACCGGGCTGAAGGTGCGCCACCCGCTCGGCGGGCCGGATCTGCCGGTCTACGTCGCCAATTTCGTGCTGATGGAGTACGGCACCGGTGCCATTTTCGGCTGCCCGGCGCATGACCAGCGCGACCACGATTTTGCCAGCAAGTACCGGCTGCCGATCACCCCGGTCGTGCTGCCCCCCGATGTCGACCCCGCCGGCTTCTCGGTGACGGACGCGCCCTACGAGGGCGAGGGCGTGCTGTTCAACTCCGGCTTCCTCGACGGGCTGACCGTTCCGGCGGCCAAGGAGAAGGTGGCGCTGCGGCTGGAGAACGAGATTATCGGCAATGCCCCCGTCGGCGAGC
The DNA here is from genome assembly GCA_023434095.1 of Pseudomonadota bacterium. Classification (GTDB taxonomy): domain Bacteria; phylum Pseudomonadota; class Alphaproteobacteria; order Rhizobiales; family Xanthobacteraceae; genus Ancylobacter. The sequence goes on from JAEYTJ010000264.1 coordinate 5,513, forward strand.
GGGCGGTGAACTACCGGCTGCGCGACTGGGGCATTTCCCGCCAGCGCTACTGGGGCTGCCCGATCCCGATCATCCATTGCGACGCCTGCGGCCCGGTGCCCGTGCCCGAGGACCAGCTGCCGGTGAAGCTTCCGGAGGACGTGTCCTTCGACCAGCCGGGCAACCCGCTGGACCGCCACCCCAGCTGGAAGCATGTGAACTGCCCGAGCTGCGGCGCACCGGCGCGGCGGGAGACGGACACGATGGACACGTTCGTCGATTCCTCCTGGTACTTTGCCCGCTTCGCCGCCGAGCCCGGCACCGCGCCGCTGCAAAAGGGCGCCGCCGACCAGTGGCTGCCGGTGGACCAGTATATTGGCGGCATCGAGCACGCGATTCTGCACCTGCTCTATTCCCGCTTCTTCATCCGCACGCTGAAGAAGCTCGGCCGTGTCTCCGTGGCCGAGCCTTTTGCCGGGCTGTTCACGCAGGGCATGATCGTCCACGAGACCTACAAGGACGCCGGCGGCCGCTGGCTCTTCCCCGAAGAGGTGGAGCGCAATGCCGACCGCCAGCCGGTGAAGGTGGGCACCGGCGAACCGGTGACCATTGGCGCACCGGAGAAGATGTCGAAGTCGAAGAAGAACGTCGTGCCGCCGGAAGTGGTGGCCGACACCTACGGCGTCGACAGCGCGCGCTGGTTCATGCTCTCCGACACCCCGCCCGAACGCGACAGCGAGTGGACCGACAAGGGCATCGAGGGCGCCTGGCGCTTCGTGCAGCGCGTGTGGCGGCTGGTGGGCGACAGCGTCGCCCTGGTACCCGAGACCGTGGTGCGGCCGGATGATTTCGGTGCCGAATCGATGGCGCTACGCCGCGCGTCCCACAAGCTGGCGGCGCAGGTGGCGGAAGATATCGAGCGGCTGCGCTTCAATGTCGCCGTGGCCCGCGTGCATGCCTTCGCCAATGTGTTCGGCGAGGCCCTCGGCGGCGCCCGCAAGGCCGCAGACGCCGGCACGCTGGCGCCCGATCTCGCCTTCGCCCTGCGCGAAGCGGCGGCCTTCCTCGTCGCCGTGGTGGCGCCGATGGTACCGCATCTCGCGGAGGAATGCGGCGAGGTGCTGGGCGCCGGCGGTCTGGTCGCCGAGGCCGGCTGGCCGCGGGTCGAGCCCGATCTGCTGGTAGAGGACAGCGTTACGCTGCCGATTCAGATCAACGGCAAGCGGCGCGGCGAAATCGTGGTGGCAAAGGATGCGAGCCCCGCCGAGGTGGAGAAGGCCGTGCTGGCGCTCGACCTCATCGCGCAGGCCCTCGACGGACGCGCGCCGAAGCGTATCATCGTTGTGCCGCAAAGGATTGTGAATGTCGTCGCCTGACCGGAGGAACACGATGCCCTCACGCCGCCGCCTGCTCGGTCTCGCCGGGGCGGGACTGCTCGCCCTTTCCACGGCGGGTTGCTTCCAGCCCATGTATGCGGAGACCACGCCCGGTCAGGGATCGGCGCTGCAGGACAGCCTGAGCCAGGTCGAGGTGGTGTTCGCGCAGGGCCGTGTCGGCGACGAGGTGCGCAACGACCTCATCTTCGCCCTCACCGGCGGCGCCGGAAACCCGGCCGGCGCGCCCTACCGGCTGATTCTCGAAGTGCGCAGCAGCACTGCCGAAGCCTCGGTGGTGAGCCCGCTCACCGGCTTGCCCGAGGTGGAGATCGTCTCGGTCGACGTCACCTGGCAGCTCTTCGAGGCCGGCAACACCAAGACGCCGCTGCGGGTCGGCAAGGCCAGCGGCAAGGCGTCGCTCGACAGCGGCTACCAGCGCTTCGCCCGCGCCCGCGCCATTCGCGACGCCGAGAACCGCTCCGCCTCGGTCGCCGCCGAGTCCATCAAGAGCCAGCTGGCCTCCTATTTCCTGACCCGCGCTCCCAAGAGCTGAGGCCGCCCATGGTCGCCGTCCGGCCGGGCGATGTCGAGGCGACGCTGAGCCGCCTCGATCCGCTGCGTCCCGTGCTCCTGCTGTTCGGGCCGGACAGCGGGCTGGTGCGCGAGCGTGCCCGGGCCTATCTCGCCCGCGCCAGCGCGGGCTCCGACGATCCCTTCGGCACCGTCCGCCTCGACGGCGACGAGATTTCCGGCGATCCGGGCCGGCTGGTCGACGAAGCCGGCACCGTAGCGCTGTTCGGCGGCCGGCGCGTGGTCTCGCTGCGTGTCGGCAGCCGAAATGTCCTGCCGGCGGTGGAGGCCCTGCTCGCCACGCCGCCGCAGCAGGCGATCGTCGTGATCGAGGCTGGCGACCTCAAGCGCGGCCAGGGCCTGCGGGCGCTGTGCGAAGCCTCGCCGCACGCCCTCGCAATCGCCTGCTACGGCGACACCGAGCGCGACCTGAACCGGCTCATCGACACCATGATGGCCGAGGCCGGCACCCAGCTCGACCGCGATGCGCGCAGCGAGCTGATGGCGCTGCTGGGCGGCGACCGCATGGCCTCGCGCGGCGAGATCGCCAAGCTGCTGCTCTACGCCGCCGGCGAGCCGCGCATCACCAGCGCCCATGTGCGCGCCATTGTCGGCGACGCCTCAAGCCTCGCGCTGGACGAAATCGCCGACGCCACCTTCGCCGGGCAGCCGGCGGAGATGGCGAGCGCCTTCGCCAAGGCGACCGGCGAGGGCATGCGCGCCGATATCGTCCTGGGAGCGGTGTGCCGCACGGCGCAGGCGCTGCACCAGATGCGCCTTTCCATCGAGGCTGGCGGCAGTGTCGAGCGGGCGGTGGAGGGCGCGCGGCCGGCGATTCATTTCCGCCGCAAGCCGTTCATCGAGAAGGCTCTGCGCGGTTGGACGGTGGCGCGGCTGGAGACGGCGCTGTTCGCGCTGGATGACGCGTTGCTCGCCGCCCGCCGCAACGCCGCGCTGGGGCCGGCCATCGCCGAGCGCGCCCTGCTGCAGGTCGCGGGGCAGGCACGGCGCGGCTGAGCGGAGGACGACGCCGGTCTGCGGCCTCAGATTCCCGCCAGGCGCCGGCAGACCTCGTCGAGCTGGTCGAGCGAGGAGTAGCGGATGCGGATCTCGCCCGCTTCCCCATCATGCTTGAGGGTCACGGCTAGGCCGAGCTCGTCGGACAGCCGGCGCTGCAGCGCCGCCGTGTCGGCGTCGAGCGCCGGGTGCTTCGGCTTCTTCAGCGGCTTGCCGGCCGCTTCCGCCTTGGCGACGTTGAGTTCCTGCGCCAGCGCCTCGATGGCACGGACATTCATGCCCTGGTCGACGATCGCCTGCGCCAGCGCCTCCGGGTCGTCCTGGGTCAGCAGCGCGCGCGCATGGCCGGCGGAGAGACGGCCGTCCGCCAGGAACTGCTTCACCGTCTCCGGCAGGCGCAGCAGCCGCATGGTGTTGGCGACATGGCTACGGCTCTTGCCGATGACCCGCGCCAGATCGTTCTGCGAATAGCCGAACTGGTCGGCCAGCGACTGGTAGCCCGCCGCCTCTTCCAGCGGGTTGAGATCGGCACGCTGGACGTTCTCGATGATGGCGATTTCCAGCGCCTCGCGGTCGTTGACCTCGACGACGACGATCGGCACCTCGTGGATGCCGGCGCGCTGGGACGCCCGCCAGCGGCGTTCGCCAGCGACGATCTCATACGCCTCGCGCTCGCCGGCGATCTGGCGCACGACGATGGGCTGGATGATGCCGCGCTCGCGAATGGACGCCGCGAGATCCTCGAGATCCGCCTCGGCGAAGCTGCGGCGCGGGTTGAGCGGGTTGGCGCGCAGGAAGGCGAGCGGCACCTTGCGGGGGCCGCCGGCGGCCCGCCCCCGGTCATTGGCAGGACTGCCGTCCTCGCCCATATCGCCGATCAGTGCCGCCAGACCGCGCCCGAGCCGCGAGCGTCCTCCATCTTCCGCCATCGCCATGCCCTCCCCCTACGCTGCCGCCATGCGCAGGCTGCGCTCTCTCTGGATTATTTCGGAAGCGAGACGAAGATAGGCCTGCGACCCCACGCATTTGAGGTCGTAGAGCAGCACCGGCTTGCCATAGGACGGTGCCTCGGACACCCGCACATTGCGCGGGATGACCGTGTCGTAGACCTTGGAGCCCATGAACTGGCGCACATCGTCGACCACCTGGGTCGAAAGGTTGTTGCGGGCGTCGAACATGGTCAGCACGATGCCGTGGATGGTGAGCGACGGGTTGAGCGTGGTACGCACCTGCTCGACCGTCTTCAAAAGCTGCGACAGGCCCTCCAGTGCGAAGAACTCACACTGCAGCGGCACCAGAATGGCGTTCGACGCCGCCATGGCGTTGACGGTGATCAGGTTCAGCGAGGGCGGACAATCGATCAGCACATAGGTGTATTCGGGATCGTTTCGTTCCCGTTCAGATGCGTCGGCCGGGCCGTTGAGCCGGCGGATGGCGTCGCGCAGCCGATAGGCGCGGTCGCGCTGGCTGGCAAGTTCCAGCTCGATGCCAGAGAGGTCGAGCGTCGAGGGTGCGATGTGGAGGCGCGGCACCGCCGTTTCCAGCACCGCGTCGCGCAGCTCGATCTCGCCGGTCAGCACGTCATAGGTGGAGACGCGACGGCTGCGGCGGTCGATGCCGAGGCCGGTGGAGGCATTGCCCTGCGGGTCGAGATCGATGATCAGCACCGTCTCGCCGATCGCCGCGAGAGCCGTGCCGAGATTGATCGCGGTCGTGGTCTTGCCGACCCCGCCCTTCTGGTTGGCAAGTGCCAGCACGCGCGGCACCGGCCGGGGTGTGGCGGGAGCGAGCGAAGCCTCATTCATGATGTCCACCCTGCGAAAATCCTGTGCCACCTGCCGCTCTACCGCCCTGGGGAACCGCGCTGCGGACGATCAGGACATGCCCACCGCCACCCGTGAGGCTGGCCTTGATGTCGGCGTCGATTCTCCAAGATTTAGCTGACACGGTCAATTCGTTATCAACATCTTGTCCCTTCAGGAACAGACCGGTTGCTCCCTGTGCAAGGAAGGGCGCCGCCAGCTCCAAGAGGCGCGGCAATGGCGCAAGCGCGCGGGCCGACACGACCTCGACCCCCGCCGCGATGCGCGGCGCCACCTGCTCGATGCGGGCCGGCAGCACGGTCACGGGCAGGTCGGCCAGCCGCGCCGCCTCGCGCAGGAACGCCGCCTTGCGGCTGTCGCTCTCGACCAGCGTCACATCCGCCGCCGGGCGGTCGGCCAGTGCGGCAG
>JAEYTJ010000358.1 GCA_023434095.1 Pseudomonadota bacterium
GAACTGGATTCCGCACTGATCCGCCACCCGTCCCATCAGCCCGTCCAGCGCGTCGATCTCGCGCACGAGATGACCTTTGCCCAGCCCGCCAATCGCCGGATTGCAGGACATGGTGCCGAGAGTCGCGCGGGCGTGGGTCACCAGCGCCGTGCGCGCGCCGAGACGCGCCGCGGCGGCGGCGGCCTCGGTGCCGGCATGGCCGCCGCCGACGATGACGACGTCGAAGGAGAGATCGGGAGAAGCGGAAGAGCTGGTCATGGGCTCGCGGATTTCTGTCGCGCCGCTGGAACGGGCGCGCACGCATCGCAGGCGACGGGGTGGCGCCGTTTGAGCCACCCATTTGCCGCGCCGTCAAGACGCGGGGCCGGGCCGCTTCGCGGGGGATAGCGCGGGAACCTGATTCACGTGAAACATTTCGTTTACGAATCGGCCCCGCCAGCCCTGGCGTTTCACGTGAATCCGCTCGCCGGCCCGGCCTATTTGCCGATGCAGAATTCGCGGAACACGACGTCGAGAAGATCCTCGACACCGATGGCGCCGGTCATGCGGCCCAGGGCCCGGGCTGCCAGGCGAAGTTCCTCCGCGAGCAGTTCGTCGTCCAGCGCCTCCCACCGTTCGAGGACGAGGTCGAGATGGGCGCAGACCTCTTCCGCGCTGGTCCGGTGGCGCGCGCGGAGCAGCGCGGGGTGTTCGCCGGCCGCCCGCTCCGCGACGAAGGCACTGAGCGCCTGCGCCAGCGTCTCCAGCCCCTCCCCGCTCGCCGCCGAGACCGCGAGCCGCTGCGCCGCCCAGTCCGCCACCGGCAGACCCCCACTCGCCCGGTCGAGCTTGTTGCCGAGCAGCCAGAGCGGGACCTCGCCTTCCAGCGTCGGCGCGGCCGAAGGCGGCGGCCCGGCCGTGAGATCGTGCACCCACAAAACGAGGTCCGCCTCCGCCATGCGGGCGCGGGCGCGGCGGATGCCTTCCGCCTCCACCCGGCTTTCCGCCTCCCGCAGGCCGGCCGTGTCGACCAGCGTGACCTTGTGGCCGTCGAGGTCCAGCGCGACTTCCAGCAGGTCGCGCGTCGTGCCCGGCTCGTCGGAGACGATGGCGACGTCGCGCCGGGCGAGCGCGTTTAGCAGGGAGGATTTGCCGGCATTGGGCAGGCCGGCAATGGCGATGAGCGCGCCTTCCCGCACCATGGCGCCGCGCCGGTCGGCAAGCGCGGCCGCAAGGTCCTGCCGCAGCGCCTCGACTTCCGGCCGGGCCAGAGCGCGGGCCTGCGCCGGTACGTCGTCCTCGTCGGCGAAGTCGATGCCGGCTTCCACCAGCGCCATGGCGCGGATGAGCCGGATCCGCCACGCTTCTACCTGCTGGCCGAGATGGCCGAAGGCATGGGCGAAGGCGAGCCGGCGCTGCGCCTGCGTCTCCGCGCCGATGAGGTCGGCGAGGCCCTCGGCTTCGGTGAGGTCCATCCGGCCATTGAGGAAGGCGCGGCGGGTGAACTCGCCCGCGTCCGCCGGCCGCAGCCCGGGAACGGTGAGCACCGCGCCGAGCACGGCGGCGATGACGGCGCGCCCGCCATGGATCTGCAGCTCCGCCATGTCCTCGCCGGTCGCGCTGCGCGGGCCGGGGAACCACAGCGTCAGGCCCTGGTCGAGCACCTCGCCCGAGGCGGGATCGCGCAGCCGCGCCAGCTGCGCCCGGCGCGGTTCGGGAAGGCGCCCGATAAGCGCCTGGAGTACGGCGCCGGCCTGCGGGCCGGACAGGCGGATGACCGCCACCGCCCCGCCCGCACCGGAGGAGACGGCCGCGATGGTGTCGGCGCTTGTGACGGCAAGGTTGCGGCTTGCGCCCTCGCCGATTGCGCTGTTTTTCTGCACGTCCACCCGCTACGCCCTATGTGTTGATGAGCCACCCGAGGGTGGCGCCCACGATACCGTGTCCCCAGCCGGAGCGACATCTTGCCCAACCAGCTCGCCGCCGCCGCCAGCCCCTATCTGCTCCAGCACAAGGACAACCCCGTCGACTGGTGGGAATGGACGCCGGAAGCCTTCGCCGAAGCGCGGCGCAGCAACCGGCCGGTGCTGCTCTCCATCGGCTACGCCGCCTGCCACTGGTGCCACGTGATGGCGCATGAGAGCTTCGAGGACGAAGCGACGGCGGCGGTGATGAACGAGCTGTTCGTCAACATCAAGGTCGATCGCGAGGAGCGCCCGGAGGTCGATCAGATCTACATGTCGGCCCTGCAGCAGCTCGGCGTGCAGGGCGGCTGGCCGATGACCATGTTCCTCGACGCCGAAGGCGCGCCGTTCTGGGGTGGCACCTACTTCCCGAAGGAGGCGCGCTACGGCCAGCCGGCCTTTGTCGAGGTGCTGAAGACCATGGCCGGCGCCTTTGCCTCCGGCGATCCCCGCATCTCGCAGAACCGCGTCGCCCTGCTGGAGCGGCTGCGGCAGAAGGCGCGGCCGGCGGGACAGGTGGTGATCGGGACGAATGAGCTGGACGACATCGCCGGGCGCATTCTCGGCATCATGGATACCGAGCACGGCGGTCTCCAGGGCTCGCCGAAATTCCCCAACACGCCCTTCCTCGAACTGCTGTGGCGCGGCTGGGAGCGCACGGGCCGGCAGAAGCTGCGCGACGCGGCGCTGCACGCGCTGGACGGCATGAGCGAGGGCGGCATCTACGACCATATCGGCGGCGGCTATTCCCGCTACAGCGTCGATGACCGCTGGCTTGTGCCGCATTTCGAGAAGATGCTCTACGACAATGCGCAAATCCTCGACCTGCTCGGCCTTGCCTATAGCGAGACCCATGCCGAGCTGTTCCGCGCCCGCGCCGAAGAGACGGTCGGCTGGCTGCAGCGGGAGATGCGGCTGGAGGGCGGCGCATTCGCGGCCAGCCTCGATGCGGATTCCGAAGGGCATGAGGGACGCTATTACGTCTGGACGCTGAAGCAGGTGCTGGATGCGCTGGGCGCGCAGGATGCCGAGTTCTTCGCAAGGCATTACGACATCGTCCCGTTCGGCAATTGGGAAGGCGTTTCGATCCCGAATCGGCTGAAGGAGATGGAGCGGTCCGGCGCCGACGAGATGCGGCTCGCTTTGCTGCGCGACAAGCTGCTCGCCGTGCGCACGACCCGCGTGCCACCCGGCCGCGACGACAAGGTGCTGGCGGACTGGAACGGGTTGACGATCGCCGCGCTGGTCGGGGCCGCGCCGCGTTTCGGCCGTCCGGAATGGGTGACGCTGGCGGCGGATGCCTTCCGTTTCATCGCCGAATCGATGGTGAGGGACGGGCGGCTCGGCCATAGCTGGCGGGCGGGCCGGCTGGTCTTCCCCGGTCTCGCCTCGGATTATGCCGCGATGATCGGCGCGGCGCTGGCGCTGGCGGAAACGACGGGCGAGCAAGCCTATCTGGAGCGGGCCGTGGCCTGGCAGGGAATGCTTGAGCGGCATCACGCGACCGAGGCTGGCGGCTATTACCTCACCGCCGACGACGCCGAAGGGCTGATCTTACGCCCGGACGCCACCGCCGATGATGCGGTGACCAACCCGCAAGCGCTGATCGCCCGCAATCTGGTGCGCCTCGCGACGCTCACCGGCGACGATTCCTACCGCGTCCGCGCCGACCGCCTGTTAGATGCGCTTCTGCCACGGGCGGCGCCGAGCCTGTATGGTCATGCCGGCCTGCTCAACGCGCTCGATACGCGGTTGCGCGCGCCGGAGATCGTGGTGGTGGGGGTCGGTCACGACGCTGATGCGCTGGAGGCCACCGCGCGGCAACTGCCGCGCCTGGATGTCACCGTGCAGCGCGTGGCGAATCCCGCCGCCCTTCCCGCCGATCACCCCGCACGGGCGAAAGCCGCGAGCGCCGCCGGTGCGCCCGCCGCCTATGTCTGCGCCGGCGGGGTCTGCTCGCTGCCTGTTACGGATGTGAATCGACTGGCCGAGACGGTTCGCGGTGGCTGAGCAAGCCGAAGGGCACGGGACGGCGGCGACCACCGCCGCCTTTCGCCGCTCATCGCGTCGTTTGAGGGGACATTTCGATCCGGGGATAAGCCTGTGGATAAGTCGGGGGCAAAATCCACTACCGGCCCGTAGATCGACAGAAATGACCGCTGGCGGTTGTTTCGACTTTTACGATGGATGGATCGGACGACGTGGCTCTCGCCCATCCAGAGTCATTTGTGGAGGCCATCATTCCGGAAACGAAATGATGGCTTATTAGGCAAAATTGCCGGAAAAATAGATAAACTGGCTTTCAGCTGTTGCAAAACTGCAAACTGGCAATCAGCGCCGATGGCGACGCATGCCCGGACGGTTGTCCGTGTCGAGCCGGCTGAACTTCACATTGGCCAGCATCAGCGGCACCACCAGCATCAGCGCCCCGGCGAGGTCCGCCTGCAGCACATAGGCGACGCCCAGTTCCTCGCGCACCGCCGGCCCGATGACCGGGTCGGCGAAATCGGCGATGAGGCTGGCCACGAACAGCGCGGGGGGCAGCCACACCGCGAGGGGTAGCCACCAGCGCCGGCAGGCCATGACCCAGCTGAGCGCGGCGATGCCGATGACGAACAGCCACAGCTCGGCCATGGGGGGTTCACGCTCGGCGACGCCGGCCTGCACCGGCGGCGCCAGCAGCAGGGCAAGCGGAAGCGCCATCAACGAAAGCCGGTAGATCCGCCCTGCCCGCATGCCCGCCTCCCAGCGGCCTCGCCCCGGCGTGTTCACCGTGGGCGCGCTTGCCTTGTGCTTTTGCCTTAGGTGTTCATCGAGTCGAAGAAGTCGCCATTGGTCTTGGTCTGGCGCAGCTTGTCGACCAGGAACTCGATGGCGTCGACGGTGCCCATCGGATTCAGGATGCGGCGCAGGACGTACATCTTCTTCAAAACGTCGGCCGGCACAAGCAGCTCTTCCTTGCGGGTGCCCGAACGGGTGATGTCGATGGCCGGGAAGACGCGCTTGTCCGACACCTTGCGGTCGAGGATGACCTCGGAATTGCCGGTGCCCTTGAACTCCTCGAAGATCACCTCGTCCATGCGCGAGCCGGTATCGACCAGCGCGGTGGCGATGATGGTGAGCGAGCCGCCCTCTTCGATGTTGCGCGCGGCGCCGAAGAAGCGCTTGGGGCGCTGCAGGGCGTTGGCGTCGACACCGCCGGTCAGCACCTTGCCCGACGACGGCACCACCGTGTTGTAGGCGCGGCCGAGGCGGGTGATGGAATCCAGCAGGATGACCACGTCGCGCTTGTGCTCGACCAGGCGCTTGGCCTTCTCGATCACCATTTCGGCAACCTGCACATGGCGCTGTGCCGGCTCGTCGAAGGTGGAGGAGACCACCTCGCCCTTCACCGAGCGCTGCATGTCAGTGACTTCCTCCGGCCGCTCGTCGATGAGCAGCACGATGAGGTAGCACTCGGGGTGATTGGTGGTGATGGACTGGGCAATGTTCTGCAGCAGCACCGTCTTGCCGGTGCGCGGCGGCGCGACGATGAGGCCGCGCTGGCCCTTGCCGATGGGCGCCACGACATCGATGACGCGGGCCGAGAAATCCTTGCGGGTGGGATCTTCGATTTCCAGCTTCAACCGCTCGTCGGGATAGAGCGGGGTCAGGTTGTCGAAGTTGATCTTGTGCCGGATCTTGTCCGGGTCCTCGAAATTGATCGTGTTGACCTTGAGGAGGGCGAAGTAGCGCTCCCCATCCTTCGGGGAGCGGATCTGGCCTTCGACCGTGTCACCCGTCCGCAGGCCGAAGCGGCGGATCTGGCTGGGCGAGACGTAGATGTCGTCGGGGCCGGGGAGATAATTGGCGTCCGGCGAGCGCAGGAAGCCGAAACCGTCGGAGAGAATCTCGACCACGCCCTCGCCGATGATGTCTGTGTCGCGGGCGGCGAGCTGCTTGAGAATGGCGAACATCAGCTCCTGCTTGCGCAGCGTGCTGGCGTTCTCGACCTCAAGTTCCTCGGCGAACACCAGAAGTTCGGCGGGGTTCTTGGACTTGAGGTCCTGGAGCTTCATTTCCCCCATGGGAAAAGGCCTCGATAATTGAATGTGGACGTAGCCGGCCGGGAAACACCCGCCGAAACGACAAAAGGTGGGAAGCGCTGGTCTGCGGACCCAGGCCGAGGGGATCGGCTTCTTGTCCGGCACACCGTGCGGCATCGGGGAAGATGCCCGCCTGAACGGAGCGACAGCCAGCTTCGTGGAGTCCGCGCACCATAGGCAAAGGCACGATTCGGCGCAAGTGCGCCTCGTGACGCTTTCAACGCGTCAAAACGGCTTAACGATGACCATGACGACGATGCCGATCATCAACAGCGTCGGCACCTCGTTCATGAAGCGGTAGAAGCGGGCCGGGCGGACATTGCGGTCGGCGGCGAAATCCTTCACCCAGCGCGACAGCGCGCCATGGAAGCCGCTCATCGCCAGCACCAGCGCCAGTTTCACGTGAAACCACCCGGCGGTGAACCAGCCGCCGTCCCAGGCGAGCCACAGGCCGGCGAGCCAGGCGACGATCATCGCCGGGTTTATGATCGCCTTGAGCAGGCGGCGCTCCATGACCTTGAAGGTTTCCGACTGCGGCGAGCCCTTCGGCGCGTCGCAGTGATAGACCATCAGCCGCGGCAGATAGAGCATGCCGGCCATCCACGAGATGATGGCGATCACATGCAGCGCCTTGATCCATTCGTAGAGCATGGAACGCCTTCGATCCTCGCCTAGACGCCGCGAATCCGCGCGATCATCCGCTCGACATGGGCGATCGGCGTCTCGGGACGGATGCCGTGGCCGAGATTGAACACATGCGAGGCGCCGTGGAAATCCGCCAGAATGCCGTCAATGGCGGAATCCAGCGCGGCACCGCCGGCGATGAGGGTGAGCGGATCGAGATTGCCCTGGAGCGCGCATTTAGCCCCCAGCGCATAGCGGGTCGCCTTGCGGTCGGCGGTCCAGTCGAGCCCGACCGCGTTCACCCCGGTCGCCTGCACCATCTCGGTGAGCCCGGAGAGCGTCGCGCCCTTGGGGAAGGCGATAATGCGCGCGCCCGGCACTTCTGCCCGCACGGCGGCGACGATGCGGCGGATCGGCTCGATCGACCAGCGGCGGAAGCTTTCAGGATCGAGCACCCCGGCCCAGCTGTCGAAGATCTGCACCGCGTCCGCTCCGGCCTTGAGCTGGCCGACGAGATAGCGGGCGGAGGTTTCGACCAGCAGGTCGATCAGCGCGGCGAAGAAGGCGGGATCGGTGAGCGAGGCGAGGCGCGCCGGGGCCTGGTCCGGCGTGCCGCGCCCGGCAATCATATAGGTCGCCACCGTCCACGGCGCGCCGCAGAAGCCGAGCAGCGCGGTCTTGCGGGGCAGTTCGGCGCGGATGCGGCCGACCGCTTCCAAGACCCGGTCGATCTTTGCCGGGTCCAGCGTCTCGCGCAGCGCGGCCAGTTCCGCACCATTGGTGACAGGCACGAGACGCGGCCCCTCGCCGGCCTCGAAGCTCAGCGGGCAGCCCAACGCATGCGGGACGACCAGAATATCCGAGAACAGGATCGCGGCATCGAAGCCGAAACGGCGGATTGGCTGAAGGGTCACCTCGACGGCATGCTCTGGCGTGTAGCAGAGGGTAAGAAAATCGCCGGCCTTGGCCCGCACCTCGCGATATTCCGGGAGATAGCGCCCGGCCTGGCGCATCATCCAGATCGGCGTGCGGGACGGCACGCGTCCGTCCAGCGCCTCGAGCAGGATGGCCTTGTCCC
>JAEYTJ010000377.1 GCA_023434095.1 Pseudomonadota bacterium
GCGTGTCGGCATGCTTCCGCCCGCGCGTCGGCGACGCCCTCGATTCGCGAGGCGGTTCCGTGCTAGGTGGCTCTCTTCCGAGGAGGCGGCCTTGTCGCTTGAAATCAAAATCTGCGGGCTCAGCACCGCCGAGACGCTGGAGGCGTCCCTCGGCGCGGGCGCGGACATGGTGGGCATGGTGTTCTTCGCCCCCTCGCCGCGCCATGTCGACCTCGCCACCGCCGCGACCCTCGGCGCGCAGGCGCGCGGGCGGGCACGGATCGTCGCGCTCACCGTCGATGCCGACGACGCAACGCTTGCCGCCATTGCCGACGCGCTGCGCCCGGACATGCTCCAGCTCCATGGCCGCGAGACCCCGGAACGCGTCGCCGCGATCCGTGCGCGCTTCGGCCTGCCGGTCATGAAGGCGATGGGCATCGCCGGCCGGGAGGACCTCGCGGCCCTGCCGGCCTATGAGGCGGTGGCGGACCGGCTGCTGCTCGATGCCAAGCCGCCGCGCGGCGCCGCTCTGCCCGGCGGCAACGGCGTCGCCTTCGACTGGAACCTGCTCGCCGGCCTTGACCCCGCCCGGCCCTTCATGCTGTCAGGCGGGCTCGACCCGGAAAACGTCGCGCGCGCGGTGCGGCTCATCCGTCCGCCCGGCCTCGACGTATCCTCCGGCGTCGAACGCGGACCCGGCATCAAGGACCCGTCCCGCATCGAGGCCTTCCTGCGCGCCGCGCGGGCGGCCGAGGCGGAAAGCGGATCACCCGACACCGCCGGCGACGCCCGCACCGGCTCCGCGCCCAAGCCGCCTTCACCTGCCAGAGAGACGAGCCCGTCGTGAACGCTCCCAATTCCTTCCGCACCGGCCCCGACGACAACGGGCATTTCGGCCTCTTCGGCGGCCGTTTCGTTGCCGAAACGCTCATGCCGCTGATCCTCGATCTGGAGACGGCCTATAACGAGGCCAAGGCCGATCCCGCCTACAAGGCGGAAATGGATGCCGGGCTGAAGCACTATGTCGGCCGGCCTAGCCCGCTCTACTACGCCGAGCGCCTGACCGAGCACCTGCGCGCCGGCGCCCCGGCGGGGATGGGCGCCAAGATCTATTTCAAGCGTGAAGAGCTGAACCACACCGGTTCGCACAAGGTGAACAACGTCCTCGGCCAGATCCTGCTCGCCCGCCGCATGGGCAAGAAGCGGATCATCGCCGAGACCGGCGCCGGTCAGCACGGCGTCGCCACCGCCACGCTGTGCGCGCGCTACGGGCTCGAATGCGTTGTCTATATGGGCGCCGTCGACGTCGCCCGGCAGGCGCCCAACGTGTTCCGCATGAAGATGCTCGGCGCCAGCGTCGTTCCCGTCCAGTCCGGCTCGAAGACGCTGAAGGACGCGATGAACGAGGCGCTGCGCGACTGGGTGACCAATGTCGCCGACACCTTCTACTGCATCGGCACGGTGGCAGGCCCGCACCCCTATCCCGCCATGGTGCGGGACTTCCAGAGCATCATCGGTGCCGAGACGCGCGAGCAGATGCTGGAGATGGAAGGCCGGCTGCCGGACAGCCTGATCGCCTGCATCGGCGGCGGCTCCAACGCCATGGGGCTGTTCCACCCCTTCCTCGACGATCCGAGCGTGAAGATCTTCGGCGTCGAGGCCGCCGGCCACGGCATCCCCTCCGGCCAGCACGCCGCCTCGCTCACCGGCGGGCGTCCGGGCGTGCTGCACGGCAACCGCACCTATCTCCTGATGGACGACGACGGGCAGATCGCCGAGGCGCATTCCATCTCCGCCGGCCTCGACTATCCCGGCATCGGGCCGGAACATTCCTGGCTGCACGACACCGGCCGCGCCACCTACATCTCCGCCACCGACGACGAGGCGCTGGAAGCGTTCCAGCTGGTGGCGAAGCTGGAAGGCATCATCCCGGCGCTGGAGCCGGCGCACGCGCTGGCCAAGGTCGCGCAGCTCGCCCCCACCTTCCCGGAAGATCACCTGATGGTGGTCAACCTCTCCGGCCGTGGCGACAAGGACATCCCGCAGGTGGCGGACATTCTGGGAACGAGCCTATGAGCACCCGCATCGAAACCCGCTTCCGCGCCTGCGCCGCCGAGGGGCGGGCCGCGCTGGTCACCTTCGTCACCGCCGGCGATCCCGATCACGACACCTCGCTCACCTTGCTGAAGGCGCTGCCCGGGGCGGGGGCCGACATCATCGAGCTCGGCGTGCCCTTCACCGACCCGATGGCCGACGGTCCAGCGATCCAGGCGGCGGGCCTGCGGGCGCTGGCCGCCGGGCAGACGCTGGCCAAGACGCTCGCCATGGTGAAGAGCTTCCGCGAAGGCGACGACACCACGCCGCTGGTGCTGATGGGCTATTACAACCCGGTCTATGTCTATGGCGTCGAGCGCTTTCTGAACGACGCCAAGGCCGCCGGCGTCGACGGCCTCGTGGTGGTCGACCTGCCGCCGGAAGAGGACAACGAGCTGTGCCTGCCGGCGCTGGCGGCGGGGCTCGACTTCATCCGCCTCGCCACGCCGACCACGGACGACAAGCGCCTGCCGGCGGTGCTCGCGAACACGGCGGGGTTCGTCTACTATGTCTCGATCACCGGCATCACCGGCGCCGCGCAGGCCGACCCGGACGCGGTCGGCAAGGCGGTGACGCGCATCAAGCGCCACACTTCGCTGCCCGTCGCGGTCGGCTTCGGCGTGAAGACGCCGGAGAGCGCCGCCGCCATCGCCGCCAATGCCGATGGCGTGGTGGTCGGCTCGGCGCTGATCGACGCGCTGCGCGCCACGCTCGACAGCGAGAACCGCGCCACGCCCGCCACCCTTCCCGCCGTCACCGGCCTCGTCGGCAGGCTTGCCGAAGCGGTGCGCGGGGTGCGCCGGCAGGCGGCGGAATAGCCGCCGGACCGGCCCTGCGCGCACGCGGCACGCGGCCGAATCGCGCCTGCGCCTTTTCATCGCCCTTCTGCGGCATTAGATGAAGGGCGGCCGGCGGCGGGAAGAACCCCGTCGCCCGCCGCTGCGTCACCGTCCGGAGCCCGACCGTTGAACTGGATCTCGAACGTCGTCCCCAAGCTGAGCTCCTTCCTGAACCGTCGGGAAGTGCCGGAAAATCTCTGGGTCAAATGCCCGGAGACCGGGCAGATGGTGTTCCACAAGGATCTGGAGGCCAATCTCCACGTCGTCCCCGGTTCCGGCTACCACATGCGCATGGACCCGGCGTCGCGGCTGCGCTCGGTGTTCGACGGCGGCAAATGGTACGACATCGCGCTGCCGTCGGTCCCCGTCGACCCGCTGAAGTTTCGCGACGAGAAGCGGTATGTCGACCGGCTCAAGGACGCCCGCACCAAGACCGGCGCCCAGGACGCGGTGAAGGTTGGCTACGGCAAGCTGGAGGGCCTGCCGGTTACCGTCGCGGTGCAGGATTTTGGCTTCATGGGCGGCTCGCTCGGCATGGCGGCGGGCGAGGCCATCGTCACCGGGCTCGAGACCGCCGCCTCGCGCGGCACGCCCTTCATCATGTTCGCCTCTTCCGGTGGCGCGCGCATGCAGGAAGGCATCCTCTCGCTGATGCAGATGCCGCGCACCACCTGCGCCATCCAGGAACTGCGCGAGGCGAAGCTCCCCTATATCGTGGTGCTGACCAACCCGACGACCGGCGGCGTCACCGCCTCCTACGCCATGCTGGGCGACATCCAGATCGCCGAGCCGGGCGCGCTGATCGGCTTCGCCGGCCCGCGCGTCATCGAGCAGACCATCCGCGAGAAGCTGCCCGAGGGCTTCCAGCGCGCCGAATATCTGCGCGACCATGGCATGATCGACCTCGTCGTGCACCGCCACGAGATGCGGGCCACGCTGGGCCGGCTCTGCCGCCTGCTGATGCGCGCCCCGGCCGTCGCGGGGGACGCCGCCAAGGCACCGGCGAAGCCCGCCGAGGACAAGCCAGCCGAGGCTCCGGCCCTGCCGGCCCCCGCTCCCGCCAGCGCCGCGCCCGCCAGCGCCTGAGGCCCCCATGAGCGCGCATCCCGCCGCCGGCCCCGCTCCCACGGAGGGGCCGCGGGCGCCGGTGGACGACATTTTCGACCGGCTGCTGGCCCTGCACCCGAAGCTGATCGACCTGTCGCTCGACCGCATGTGGCGGCTGCTGGAGCGGCTGGGCCACCCGGAACGACGGCTGCCGCCGGTGATCCATGTCGCCGGCACCAATGGCAAGGGCTCCACCGTCGCCTTCATGCGGGCGATCCTGGAAGCCGCCGGCC
>JAEYTJ010000005.1 GCA_023434095.1 Pseudomonadota bacterium
ATCCCGGCCAGCGCCGCCGACTGGTTGAACCGCCGCCGCCACAGCCGCAGCCGGTGCAGCGGCACCGGGACCAGCGCCTGCGCATCGGCGAGGATATCCGCCCCGGCGCGCGCCATCATCCGGCCCATGGGCGGGGCGATGTCGAGCCGGTCGGCATATTTCAGCGCATGGATGAGATCCCGCGCCACATCCCCGAACGCCGCCACCGCCCGCGCGCGGCCATAGGCCGGCGGGGCTTCCCGCGCGGCGGCGGAGAGCAGCCGCCCCTCCCCGAACCCATAGGGCAGCGGCGTGCCCAGCCGGTCGCAGATCGGCGGCGCGATGAAGTCGAGCCGGCTCCAGCAGGCCCCGCACAGGCACCCCGGCGCATCCACCGCCGCCCGGCAGGCCATGCAGGTCGGCGGCAGGGCGACATCGACCAGCCCGCCCCACAACCGCCGGGCCAAGCCGCGCAGGCGCGCGGCCAGCGCCGGGGGCAGCGGCTCCTCGTCACCCGTCGGTTCGCGGCCCGGCTGCGGGAAAGGGTTCATGCGGCGAGACTAGCACGGCCCGGGCCGGCCGGCGCCGCGGCCCCGGCCGTGATGACACCGTCTTTGACCCGCCGGCCCCGCCGCCCTATGGCTCTGGCGGAGGAGCCTGCCATGTCCACTGACCCGACCGCCCCCTCGCCGATGAACGTGTTCGATCCGCGGGCGCTGGCCGAACGCCGCCGCCGGGCGCTGGCGCTCGGGCCGGAGACCTTCCTGCTCGACCGGGCGGTGGAAGACCTCGTGGATCGCCTTCAGGCGGTGAAGCGCCATTTCGGGGCGGTGGCCGATCTCGGCACGCCGACCCGCGCCCTGCGCGAGGCGCTGGCGGGCAGTTCCATGGTCGACACCTATCGCGCCTTCGGGCCGGCCGAACGCTCGGATGTCGACGTCGTCACCGACCCGGAAATCCTCCCCTTCGCGCCGGCCTCGCTCGATCTCGTCGTCTCCACCCTCGCCCTGCAGAGCGTCAACGACCTGCCCGGCGTGCTGGCGCAGATCCGCCGCGCGCTGAAGCCCGACGGGCTGCTGCTCGCGGGCTTCCTCGGCGGCGGCACGCTCAATGAACTGCGCGAGGCCTTCGCCATCGCCGAGAGCGACACGCTGGGCGGCATCTCCCCGCGCGTCGCGCCCTTTGTCGACCTGCGTGACCTCGGCGGCCTGCTGCAGCGCGCCGGCCTCGCTCTACCCGTCACCGATGTCGACCGCGTTGTCGTGCGTTATGGCGACCCGCTGGCGCTGCTGCACGATCTGCGCCGCATGGGCGCGGCCAACCCGCTCACCGACCGCCGCCGCGCGCCGCTGCTGAAGAAAACGCTGGTGCGGCTGTTCGAAGTCTATGCGGAGCGCTTTTCCGACCCGGACGGGCGCCTGCGCGCCACGTTCGAGATCGTGTGGATTTCCGGCTGGGCGCCGCATGAAAGCCAGCAGAAGCCGCTGCGCCCCGGTTCGGCCAAGACGCGGCTGGCCGACGCCCTCAGCGTGCCGGAGCAGCGGCTGAAGGGCGAGGGCTGAAGCCCGTTCAGCGCGACGGCCGCCCGGCGGAGCGGTACAGGACCGCGAGTTGCGCGGTCAGGCCGACGACGAGCAGAACCAGCAGGCCCGCCTGCGCGCCGAGCAGCAGCGGCGAATCCAGCCGCGTGACGATGGGATGGCCGTCCGGCACCCGGCGCAGGATTTCACTCACCGTGGGCACCATCAGCAGAAACGCCGTTACGCTCAGGCACACCGTCTCAATATAGCGGGCCGCCCGGCCGAGGCCCGGCACCCTTCCGACCGTATAGCCCACCGCCAGGAACAGCAGCGTCAGCGCCCCAACGACATTGCCGACCGGCGCGTGGGAGACGAGAAAGACCGTGAATCCGCCGAGCAGCATGGAGGCGAGATAGATCCGGCCGGCGGCGGAGCGCGGCACGATCCGGCCATAGCGGACGAGCATATAGGCGGCGGCGGGGATGGCGGGCAGGCTGCCGAGCGTGTGGACCCAGCCGAGGGGGGAGATGCCGAACATTGGGTATCCTTCAGGTGAAAACGGGATGAAGCGATTTTCGGACCTATCTACTGATCGGTAGATGATGTGCGCGACAAACGCGCCTCAAAGGCGCCGGGCGGTCAGCCGGCGAGACGTTCCAGCAGGGGGCGGATGACGCGGTCGAAGGCGGCGGCCTCGCCATAGGCGCGCGCCGAGAGCATGGCGCCGTGGACCGTCGCCATGACCAGTTCGGCTTCCGCCTCCGCCGTGCCTGTCAGCCGCACCCGCCCCTGACGGGCGCCGGCGGAAAGAGACGAGGCCAGCCAGGCTGCGAGCATGCGGAAATGCGCGCGCACCTCGACCGCCACCGCCTCCGGCAGAGCGGGAAGCTCGCCCGCGAGCAGCGCACAGATGCAGATCGGCGCGCGGGCGTCGGCGATGCAGGCGCTCCAATAGCCGAAATAGGCGCGCAGGCGTTCGACCGGATCGTCCATCTGCCGTTCCAGTTCGCCCAACCCCTGCTCGGTCTCCCGCCGGTAGCGCTGCACGAGGGTTCGCACCAGATCGGCCTTGCCGGGGAAATGATGATGGATGCTCGCCTTTCGGATGCCGATCACCTCGGCGATATCCGCATAGCTGAAGCCGTTATATCCGCCCGCACTGATAAGGACGCGCGCCGAGGCGAGAATGTCGTCGGATGTGGTTGCTGACCTGCCCATAAGACTTTCTACCTTCCAATAGGTAGGCATGTCAATGGCGGGACTGCTGGCAGAGAGCGCCCTTCTGGGCCTGCTCCGACCAGAGCGGGCCCGTCTAGCGCCCGGGTCCCAGCAAATCGAGCAGCACCGGGATCAGCGGCTCGTCCGCTGGCGGCATGGGGTAGTCGCGAAGCTTGCCCGGCTTCACCCAGGCGAGGCGCTGGCCCTCGCAGCCTTGCGCCTGCCCTTCCCAGCGGCGGCAGATCCACAGCGGCATGAGCAGCTGGAAATTCTCATAGGTGTGGCTTGCGAAGGTGAGCGGGGCGAGGCACGGCTCCTTCACCGTGATGCCGAGTTCCTCCGCGAGCTCGCGGACAAGGCAGTCCTCCGGCCGCTCGCCGGGCTCGACCTTGCCGCCGGGAAACTCCCACAGCCCGGCCAGCGACTTGCCCGCCGGGCGTTCGGTGAGCAGCACGCGACCATCGGCGTCGATGAGGGCGGCGGCAGCGACGAGAACGAGTTTCATGCCGGTCGCCCCGCGCCGCTCACGAGCGATAATCGCCGTTGATGGCGACATATTCCTTGGTGAGGTCGCAGGTCATCACCCGGTCCGTGCCGCGGCCGAGGCCGAGATCGACGGTGATGTCGATCACCTCGTTCTTCATGTAGGCCGAGACCTCGGCCTCGTCATAGGCCGGGTCGCGCGCGCCTTCATGCGCCACGCGGATGCCGCCGAAGGAGATGGACAGGCGGTCGCGCTCCGCCGGCTCGCCGGCCTTGCCCACCGCCATGACGATGCGGCCCCAATTGGCGTCCTCGCCGGCCACCGCCGTCTTCACCAGCGGCGAATTGGCGATCGACATGGCGATGCGCCGGGCGGAACGTTTGGAGGTGGCGCCGGAGACATGGATCTTCACCAGCTTGCGCGCGCCTTCGCCGTCGCGCGCCACCTGCTCGGCGAGATCGGCGAGCACGCCGGTGAGTGCCTTGCGGAAGCGGGCGAGGCGCGGGTCCTTGGCGTCGGCGATGCGCGGCGCGCCCGAGGCACCAGTGGCGAACAGCATCAGCGTATCGGAGGTCGAGGTGTCGCCGTCGATGGTCACGGCGTTGAAGCTGTCCACCACGCCCTTGGACAGCAGGGCCTGCAGCGCCGGGGCCTCGATGGCGGCATCGGTGAAGACGAAGGAGAGCATGGTCGCCATGTCGGGCGCGATCATGCCGGCGCCCTTGGCGATGCCGGCGATCGTCACCTCCACCCCGTCGATCTTCACCTTGGCGGTGGCCAGCTTGGGGAAGGTGTCGGTGGTCATGATCGCCTTGGCCGGCTCGATCCAGGGCAACGGGGCCAGCCGCGTCGCCGTCTCCTCCAGCACGCCCGCGAACTTGGTGGCATCCAGCGGCTCGCCGATGACGCCGGTCGAGGCGAGATAGATCTCCTCCTCGCGGCAGCCGAGCGCCCTGGCGGCGATCTTCGCCGTGAGCGCGGTCGATTCCCGCCCCTTGCTGCCGGTGAAGGCATTGGCGTTGCCGGAATTCACCACCAGCGCCCGCGCCGTGCGGTGGGCGAGGTTGGCGCGGCACCATTCGACCGGCGCCGACGGGCATTTGGAGCGGGTGAACACGCCCGCCACCGTGGTGCCGGCATCGAGCGCCAGCAGCAGCACGTCGGTGCGGCCCTTGTAGCGGATGCCCGCCTCGGCGGTGGCGAAGCGCACGCCCGCCACGGGGCCGACCTCGGGCACGGATTTCGGGGCAAGGGGAGAGACGGGAGCGGCGTGGGCCATCGGCGGAAACTCGATCGCAGGGAGGTGCGTCACGGATGTGCCCGAGATGCGCGACATCCGCAAGACGATGTCAGAAAGACGCGGCGGGCGGCGTCACACAGG
>JAEYTJ010000032.1 GCA_023434095.1 Pseudomonadota bacterium
GGCCAAGGCCCGCCGCGACGAGCGCTACGCCGCCCGCAAGCAGCGCGTCGGCCGCCGCTGAGGCTGCCTAGCCGGCCGCACGCTGGCCGGCGAACTGCCCGCCATAGCCGCGCTGGGGAACGCCCAGCGTCTGCTCCAGGATCAGCTGGCACACCTTCATCCCCGCCCGCAGGCGGATGGGGCGCGGCCCGAGATTGATGATCTCGAGCTGGATCTGCCCCGTCGAGCCGGCGTGGATGGTGGGGGCGGTGAGGTGGACGATGAGGCCGATGCGGGCGAGCGAGCTCTTGCCCTCCACCCGCGCGGCCAGCCGCGCCCCGGCGCGCAGGTCCACCCGCTCCAGCGTCCAGCCCAGAACCAGCCGGCCGGGATCGAGCACGAAGCCCTCCGTGCCGATGTCGATGTCGCCGGCCATGCGGGTGATGGCCTCGCGGAAGCTGTAGCCCGGCCCGGCGGGATCGATCACCGGGTCCTCGTCCGGCGCGGGATCGCGGTAGAGGGTGAGGCGGGCGTCGAGCCGCAGGTCGACGCCGTTCGGCGCGTAGAACTCCGCCGGCGGGGGCGGCTCGATGACGATCGAGCCTTCGGCCATGGCATCGAGGATGTCGCGGTCGGTCAGGATCACGGGCAGGCCTTTCGCAGATGGCGCGCGCAGAGCTTTCCCGCAGTGCGGGAGCGCTAACATGGTCTCTCCCCGCGCGAATTTCCATGCCGGTCGCGCCGCCTCCGGCCGGGCGCGGTGTCGCGGCGCGTTTTCCGGTGCGCTGCAGGATGTTTCATGCGGCAATGCAATGAAAGGGACTTGAGCCCGGCCGCGCCTCGCCACAAGTTGGGACCCACCACCCTTTTCGTTCCATGTGGAGTTCCCTAGCGATGACCGACCGCCCGAAGCTTCTCGGCATTTCCGGCAGCCTGCGCTCCGGCGCCTATTCCACCGCCGTGCTTGAGGCGCTGAAAGCCGCGCTCGCCCCGACGGCGGACCTCACCGTGCTGACGCTGAACGATGTGCCGCTCTACAATCAGGACGAGGACGGCGCCACCCAGCCGGCCGGTGCCGCGGCGCTGCGCGCCAGCATCGCCGCCGCCGACGGGGTGATCTTTGCCTCGCCGGAATATAATTACGGCCCCTCGGGCGCGATGAAGAACGCGGTGGACTGGGGCTCGCGGCCCTATGCGAAGGGCTCGCTGCTCGGCAAGCCGGTGCTGGTACTCACCTCCTCGCCCGGCTCCACCGGCGGCATCCGTGCGCAGGCGCAGCTGCGCGAATCGCTGAGTGCGGCGGGCGCGCGCGTGGTCGCCTACCCGCACCTCGCCATTCCCAATGTCGGCGACAAGATCAAGGACGGCGCCTTTACCGACGAGAAGACGGTGAAGTTCCTGACCGGCGGCGTCGAGGCGCTGGTGAAGGAAATCCACCTGCTCGCCGCCCACGCCAAGGGCTGAGGCGGGGCGCCGCCGCCGCTTGCGCCCTCATGGCCGGGCTTGACCCGGCCACCTAGACGTTCCGCCATGTGACGTTGGAAAGACTGGGTCCCCAGGTCAAGCCCGGGGATGACGGTGTGTTGGCGGGGCGGTTGGACTGGAGCTCGGCGGAAGAGCCTCCTCTCGATTCCGGCGCGGCGCTCCGCCTTCGGCGGCGCTGGGCCGGGACGCGCGGCGCGGGTTTGGCCTTGGCGGCCCGCTCGTCCACACTGGCGCGGTATCCGATGAGGAGCCGCCCACGATGCCGAACGTCCGCACCCTTCTCGCCGCCGCGCTGCTCGCGAATGCCGCGCTTCCCGCCGCCGCCTCCGGCACGGCGCCGCAGGTGACGGCCGAGCGGCTCGAGGCCGCGCTTGCCGCGCTCGACACGCGGGCCGCCGCCGTGGTGGCGCAGGGCCAGGTGCCGGGCCTCGCCATCGCCGTGGTGCAGGGCGACAAGGCGGTGTTCCTGAAGGGCTACGGCCTTCGGGAGGCGGGAAAGGCCGGCGCGGTGGACGCCGACACGGTGTTCCAGCTCGCCTCCTGCTCCAAGCCGATTTCGGCCACGGTGGTGGCCGCGCTGGTCGGCGAGAGGGTGCTGGACTGGGACAGCACGGTCGCCAGCCTCGACCCGTCGATCCAGCTGAAGGAGGCCTATCCCAGCCAGCAGGTGACGGTTCGCGACCTGTTCGCGCACCGCTCCGGCCTGCCGGGGGATGCCGGCAACGAGCTGGAGGGGCTGGGCTTCGACCGCGACACCATCCTGCACCGGCTGCGCCTCGTGCCGCCTTCCTCCAGCTTCCGGGCCGGCTATTCCTATTCGAATTTCGGCCTCACCGCCGGGGCGGTGGCCGCCGCCGCGCCGACCGGCATGCCGTGGGAAGAGGTGGCGCAGGAGAAGCTCTACGGCCCGCTCGGCATGGCTTCCACCTCCTCGCGCCATGCCGACTTCCTCACCCGCGCGAACCGCGCCGAACTGCATATCGGCGGGCCCGGCCACTGGGCGGCGACGGTGAAGCGCCAGCCGGACGCGCAGGCGCCGGCCGGCGGCGTGTCCTCCTCCGCCCGCGACCTCGCGCAATGGCTGCGGCTGGAGCTTTCCGGCGGGCTGTTCGAGGGGCGCCGGCTGATCCCGGAGGCGGCGCTGGCGGCGACGCACCAGCCGCTGATGCCGCGCGGCACCAATCCGGTCACCGGCGCGGCGTCCTTCTACGGCCTCGGCTGGAATGTCGAATTCGGCCGCCATGGGCTGAGCTGGGGCCATGCGGGGGCGTTCAGCACCGGCGCGCGCACGCTGGTGACGCTCTATCCCGAGGCGGATATCGGCATCGTGGTGCTGACCAACGCCTTTCCCACCGGCGTGCCGGAAGGGCTGGCGGACGACTTTTTCGACCTCGCCTTTGACGGGCGGGCGGAGAAGGACTGGATCGAACCCTGGAACGCGGTGTTCTCCGGCATGTTCGCGCCCGCCATGGACGCCGCCCGCGAGCGCCTGAGCCCGCCCGCCGACGCGCTGCCGGCGGCCCCGCCCGCCGCCTATGTCGGGCGCTACGCCAATGCCTATGTCGGCGTCGCCGAGGTGGCGGTGGCGGTGGCGGATGGCGGGCTGGAATTGCGGCTGGGGCCGGACGGCCAGCGGCGCTTCCCGCTCACCCATGTCGGCCGCGACGTGTTCGCCTATTTCCCGGCGCCGGAGCTGCCGGACATGCCCTCGGCGGTGCGCTTCGCGCTCGATGCTGCCGGCACGGCGGAGGAGATGACGATCGAGGATCTCGACGGCTTCGGGCTGGGGAGGCTGGCGCGGGAGTAAGGCGTCCCGGCGCCGGGGCGCTGTGCCCTACGGGTCATTAGCCGATAAAGTCCGGACAATGTTGCGAAGTCCGTGAACGAAAGATTGGCTTGTTGCGCCATGTCGCCTACTTTGTCCGTACAAATGAAAAACGTACGGAGGGGAGAGCGGCATGCGCCAGACGGAAGTTGCGGTCATCGGCACCGGGTGGTGCGGCGGAATCCGGGCGGAGACGCTGGCGCGCTCGGCGCTGGTCGACCGTCTGCATATCTGCGAGATCCGGCCGGAGCGGCTGGAGGAGGTACGCCGGCTGACCGGTGCGGCGACCGCGACGCTGGATTACCACGACATCGTCGCCAATGACGCGATCCGGGTCGTCTACATCTCGACCACGCCGGAAGGCACCCACTACCCCATCGCCCGCGACTGCCTGAAGGCCGGCAAGCATGTGCTGCTGGAGAAGCCGATCGCGCTCGAACTATGGGAGGCCAATGAGCTGATCGAGCTGTCGCAGCGCAACGGCGTCAAGTTCACCATCGGCTATTCCCAGCGCTTCAACCCGAAGATCGCCTACGCCAAGAAGGCGATCGCCGACGGCACGCTCGGCCGGGTGGTGAATGTGATGGTCTCGCGGCATCTGTCGCGCAGCCTCGGCAAGAAGATCGCCTCGCGGGTGAAGCTGTCGCCCGCCGCGATGGAATCGACCCACGACCTCGACTTCGTGTTCTGGCTGCTGGAGCCGGCGAAACCGGTGCGGGTCTATGCGCAGGGCGCCTATGGCTACATGCAGGCGGTGAACGGTTCCTATGACTGCATGTGGTCCACCGTGACCATGGACAACGGCATGCTGGTGGTGGTCGGCGGCGGCTGGAACCTGCCGCCGGCCTATCCCAATTACTGCGGCACCTGGATCGAGATCACCGGCACCGAGGGGGCGCTGATCCTCGACGACACCCAGCGCGACAACTGGCTGAGCACGGTTTCCGAGGGCACGCGCTTTCCCATGTCGACCATGCCGGGCGAGCAGGTGGACCATGTGTTCGCCGGGCAGATGGGACCGGAGACGCTGCACTTCCTCGAATCCGTGCTGCTGGACCGGGCGCCCATGGTGGCGCCGGAACATGCGCGCATGGTGATGCAGTCCTACATGGCGGCGGATCTTTCGGCGGCGATCAACGAGCCGGTGGACCTGCCGCTGTCCAACCAGGCGCTGGCGCAGATCGACGACCTCAAGGCCGGCGCGCTGGCGAGCGCCTGACGGTCCGCGCTAGGGTGCCCGGCGCCCGGCGACGTGCATCGGCGCCCGCCCGTATGAGAGAGCGATGACGCAGGCCAGACCCTCCCGGACGCGCCGCCCTTCGGCCGAGGCCCCCGCCGGTGGCGGCGGGACACCGCGCTATGCCGAGATCGCGGCGACGCTGCGCGCCGAGATCGAGGCTGGCTCTCCGCCGCAGGGCGCCCGGCTGCCGACCGAGCACGCGCTGTGCGCGCGCTTCGCCGCCAGCCGCTTCACCATCCGCCAGGCGCTGGCCGGGCTGCGCGAGGACGGGCTGATCGCCGCGCGCGCCGGGGCGGGGACGGTGGTGGTGGCGAGCCGGCGCCGCGAGGCCTTCGTCCATACGCTGGCCTCGGTCGAGGAACTGCTGCACTACCCCGCCGAGACCTTCCGGCGCACCCTCGGCATCGAGCCGGTGACCGCCTCGCCGGAGCTGGCGCATCTCCTCGCCTGTCCGGTCGGGGAGGCGTGGGTGCGGCTGAAGGCGGTGCGCCAGACAAGAGTGGCGCAGGCGCCCATCGCCTATTTCGACATCTATCTGCGGCTCGAGCATGCGGGGGTGCTCGACCTGCCCAATCCCGACGGCGCGCCGGTGGTCCGCCAGATCGAGGAGGCGCTCGGCGTGCGCGCGGCGCATGCGCAGATCGAGATCTTCGTCGGCCGCATCACCGACGATCTCGCGGGCCCGCTGGTCGCGCAGCCGGGGGACCCGGCGCTCATCATCGTGCGCCGTTATCGCGGGCCGGAGGGCGGCGTCTATCTCGTGACCTATTCCGTGCACCCGGAAAATCGCTTCACGCTCAACATCGCCTTTGAACGCCGCTGACGTGCCGGTAATGGCGGGCGGCTTTCGCCGGACCCATGCCCGGGGGCTATGTCCCAATGGCGAAACAGCATTTGCCGGGTCCACCGCCACATGTTCCGCTCACGGTCAAGAACAACGTGTGACAGGGTGGAAACCGATGAGGCCGAACGACATCGCCAGGATCAGCCATGCGGGGGCGTCCGCTTCCCGTCCCGACATGCCGGCCCCGACGGGCGCGGCCGTGAGGGGAGGCCGGTGATGCGCCGCAATTCGCCCAAGGGGATCGGCCTTGCCATCGTCGGCGCCGGGCGCGTCGGCCTGTTCCGCGGCGCCGTCGCCGCCCGCCACCCGGCGGTGGAGTGGATCGGCCTCGCCGAGATCGACGCCGAGAAGGGCCGGCGCGTCGGGGCGGAAATCGGCGCCGACTTCGTCACCACCGATCACCGCGAACTGCTCAAGCGGCCGGAAGTCACGGCGGTGATCGTCGCCACCGACGAGCACCTGCATGTCGACCCGGTCATGGCGGCGCTGGAGCGCAGCCTGCCGATGCTGATCGAAAAGCCGCTGGCGACGCATCTCGACGATTCCGCGCGGGTGCTGCGGGCGATCGAGCGCAGCGGCGTCGATGCCGTGGTCGGCTACACCCAGCGCTTCCGCCGCCGCTGGCTGGCGGCGAAGGAGAAGGTGCGCACCGGCGCGCTGGGTGACGTCACCATGGTGACCTCGCGGGCCTTCATGAACCGGCTGGTGGCGATCGACAATTACCGGCGCTCCGACGCGCCCGAGACCATCTCGCCGATGGTGATCTCCGGCACCCACGCGCTCGATATCGTCATGTGGTACCTGGAGGCGAAGACGCCGGTCGAGGTCTATGCCCGCTCGGTCGACAACGTGCTCGGGCCGGACTGGCGCGGCATCGACGGCACCGCCGGCATGATCATGATGTCGGACGGCTCCATCTACCATCTCAACATCAACTGGGCGCTCCCGGTCACCTGGCCCGGCGCGGTGTACAGCCTGGAGGTCGGCATCGTCGGCACCACCGGCGTGCTCACCATCGACGACACCCATCGCGACATCGTGCTGGCGGTTTCCGCGCCGCAGGAGGAGGGCTACCTGCCCGACCGCACCCGGCTGGTCGACTTCATGGGCAGCTACCCGCCGGGCGACATGGCGCTGGGCGAGCTGCGCGGGCCGATGCGCACCGAGACGGAATCCTGGCTCAACCGGATCGCGCTCGACCTGCCGACCCAGCACGCCACCGCCGCCGAGGCGCATAACCGGCTGATGCTGACCAAGGCGCTCGACCTTTCGGCACGGCTGAGAAAGCCGGTGAAGCTGCCGCTGGAGGTGGAAG
>JAEYTJ010000040.1 GCA_023434095.1 Pseudomonadota bacterium
GCCCGGCCCCGCCCGCCCCGCTGGCGGTGGACGCACCGGCGCGGCCCGCGCCGGCCGGGATCGACGACGACCGCTCCCGCCTCACCGCCGGCGCGCGGCTGATCCTGGTGGTGGAAGACGACCTCGCCTTCGCCCGCATCCTGCTCGACCTCGCCCATGAGCTCGGCTTCCAGTGCATCGTCACCACCACCGCCGATGACGGGGTGATCGCGGCGCGGCAATATCTGCCGCACGCGGTGATCCTCGACATGGGGCTGCCCGACCATTCCGGCCTCACCGTGCTCGACCGGCTCAAGCATGACCCCCGCACCCGCCACATCGCGGTGCATGTGGTCTCCGCCAGCGATTACGAGCAGACCGCGCTGGCCTATGGCGCCGCCGGCTACATGATGAAGCCGATCCGCCGCGACGAGCTGGTGCAGACGCTGGAGCGGCTGGAATTCCGCATGGCGCGCCAGCTGCGCCGCATCCTCATCGTCGAGGACGACCCGGCCCAACTGCGCGGCCTCAGCGAGCTGCTCGCCGCCAAGGAGGTGGAGACGGTCGGCTGCGCCACCGCCGCCGACGCCCTCACCCGGCTGGAGGCCGAGACCTTCGACTGCATGGTGCTCGACATGACGCTGCCGGACGCCACCGGCTTCGACCTGCTGAGCCGGCTCGACGACAACGAGGCCGCCGCCTTCCCGCCGGTGATCGTCTACACCGCGCGCGAGCTGACGGAAGCCGAGGAGCTGCGGCTGCGCCGCTATTCCAAGTCGATCATCATCAAGGGCGCGAAGTCGCCGGAGCGGCTGATCGACGAGGTGACGCTGTTCCTGCATCAGGTGGTGTCGGACCTGCCGGTGCAGCAGCAGAAGCTGCTCGCCACCTCGCTCAACCGCGACGCGCGGCTGGAAGGGCGGCAGATCCTCGTGGTCGAGGACGACGTGCGCAATGTCTTCGCCCTCACCAGCATCTTCGAGCCCCACGGCGCCAAGGTGCAGATCGCCCGCAACGGCCGCGAGGCGCTGGAACTTCTGGAGAAGACGCAAGGCGCGCGGCCGGTCGATCTGGTGCTGATGGACGTGATGATGCCGGAAATGGACGGCCTCACCGCCACCCGCGAAATCCGCCGGCGCGAGGAATGGCACGGCCTGCCCATCATCATGCTGACCGCCAAGGCGATGGCGGACGACCAGGAGCAGTGCCTGGCGGCCGGGGCCAACGACTATCTGGCCAAGCCGCTCGACGTCGACAAGCTGCTCTCGCTCGCCCGGGTGTGGATGTCGCGATGACCGGCCCCGCCAGCGTCAGCGAGAAGATCGAGCTCGATCTGCTGGTCGAGGCGATCCACCGTCGCTACCACTATGATTTCCGCTCCTATTCCCGCGCCTCTCTGGCCCGTCGGGCGGATCTGCTGCGCCAGCGGCTGCACTGCGAGACGCTCTCGCATGTGCAGGCGCGGCTGCTGCGCGAGCCGGATCTGCTGCCGCTGATGATCGACTGCCTCACCGTGCAGGTGAGCGAGATGTTCCGCGATCCCGAATACTTCCGCACCCTGCGCGAGGAAGTGATCCCGCACCTGCGCACCTTCCCCTCGCTCAAGGTGTGGGTGGCGGGATGCAGCGCCGGCGAAGAACTCTATTCGCTGGCCATCCTCTTCCGCGAGGAGGGGCTGGAACAGCGCACCATGTTCTACGCCACCGAGATCAACCCCGTGGCGCTGGCGCGGGCGGAACTGGGCATTTACGACCTCGACCGTATTCCGCTGTTCACCGAGAACCACCGCAAGGCCGGCGGGCGCTCCTCGCTGTCGGACTACTACACCGCTGCCTATGGCGGGGCGGTGTTCGACAAGTCGCTGCGCGCCCGCACCGTGTTCGCCGAGCACAGCCTCGCCTCCGACGAGGTGTTTTCCGAGATGCACCTGATCTCCTGCCGCAACGTGCTGATCTATTTCGATTCGAACCTGCAGGACCGGGCGTTGCGGCTGTTCCGGGAATCGCTGACGCGCGGCGGCTTCCTCGGCCTCGGCATGAATGAGAGCCTGCGCTTCTCCGAGCATGCTGACGCCTTCGCCGCCTTCGCGCCCGAGGAGCGCATCTACCGCCGTCTGGCCACCCTGCCGCAGATGGAGACACGGCATGACGTCGCCTGATCCGGTCAAATTCCTGCTGGTCGACGACATCGAGGAAAATCTGCGCGCGCTGGAGGCGCTGCTGCGCCGCGACGGGCTCACCCTCTACAAGGCGCGCTCCGGCGTCGAGGCGCTGGAAATGCTGCTGGAGCACGATTTCGCCCTCGCCCTGCTCGACGTGCAGATGCCCGACATGGACGGGTTCGAGCTGGCGGAGATGATGCGCGGCACCGAGCGCACCCGGCGCGTGCCGATCATCTTCGTCACCGCCGCCTCCACCGACGAGGGCCGCCGCTTCAAGGGCTACGAGGCCGGCGCCGTCGATTTCATCTACAAGCCGATCGACCCGCTGATCCTCAAGAGCAAGGCGGAGGTGTTCTTCTCCATCGCCCGCCAGCACGAGCAGCTGGCCCGCCAGAAGGACGCGCTCGCCACCGCCGCCGCCGAACTGAAAGGCGCGCTCGACCGGCTGCAGGCGCACACCGACAATTCCCCGCTCGCCATCGTCGAATTCGACCCCGACATGCGCCTGCTCGGCTGGTCGAAGGGCGCCGAGCGCATCTTCGGCTGGACGGCGGCGGAGATGACCGGCCAGTCGCTTTCCGATCTCGGCTGGATCTGCGACAGCAGCATCGGCGAGTTGGCGGACATGCTCTCCGGCTCGCTGGCCGCTGTCGCCCACCAGCGCGGGCACCACACCATGCGCTGCCGCACGCGCGACGGCGCGGTGCTGGACTGCGAGTGGTACAGCTCCGTGCTGCGGCGGCCGAACGGCCAGCCGGTCTCGCTCAGCGTGCAGATTCTCGACATCACCGATCGCCGCCGTGCCGAGGAGACGCAGACCCTGCTCATCGGCGAGCTGAACCACCGGGTGAAGAACACCCTGGCCAGCGTGCAGGCCATCGCCACCCAGACCCTGCGCTACACGCGCAATCCCGACCAGTTCTCTGCCACCTTCTCCGGGCGCATCCAGGCGCTGGCGCGCGCCCACGGCATGCTGAGCGACCGCACCTGGCAGGGCGCCGACCTGATGGATCTGGTGCACGACCAGCTGCGGCTCGGCGCCATCGATCCGGCACGGCTCGACGCCCGCGGCCCGCGCGTGCAGCTGCTGCCGCAGCCGGCGCTGCGCCTCGCGCTGATCCTGCACGAACTGGCGACCAATGCGCTGAAATACGGCGCCTTCTCCCGCCCCACCGGCCGCGTCGTGCTGGAATGGTCCGTCGAAGGCGACCAGCTCGAACTGCGCTGGCAGGAAAGCGGCGGCCCGCCGGTGCAGACCCCGGTCAAGCGCGGCTTCGGCTCCACCCTCATCGACAGCAGCATGAAGTCCGACGGCGGCACCGCCTCCGTCTCCTACCGCAGTGACGGCGTGGTGTGGGACCTGGTAATGCAGCTCGACCGTACGCCGGACCCGATGGCGGACATCGCCGCCCGCCCGACATCCCCGGCGCCGAGCGAGCCGGCGCGGGAGGCGCACGCGCTGGACGGTCGCCGCCTGCTGGTGGTCGAGGACGAGGCGCTGGTCGCGCTCGAACTCATCGCGGTGCTGGAAGATGCCGGCGCCAGCGTCCACGGGCCGACCCGCACCGTGGAAGAGGCGCTGGAGGCGATCGAGGCCGAGGCCTTCGACGCCGCCCTGCTCGACGGCAACCTCCATGGCAAGCCGGTGGACGCCATCGCGGCGGCGCTGACGCGGCGCGCCATTCCCTTCGCCTTCGTCAGCGGCTATGGGCGCGAGAGCCTGCCGGCGGCCTTCGCGCAGGCGCCGGTGGTGAGTAAGCCCTTCACGCCGCAGCAGCTGGTCGAAGTGGCGGCGCGGCTGGCGCAGCGCGACGCGAATGTGCTGCCCTTCCCGGCCGGCGCCGGCGCGGCGCGCTGATCCGCCGGGACGCCGGCGCGACTTGACCAGCCGGCCGCTGCCGCGCCAAAACGGGCGGACGGGTTCGGCGGAACCCGGCCGGCGCGCGGCGCGCGTGCGGCGCGGCAACAGGTGAAGCAGGCAGGCCCTCGTGGCGAATTTCGGCAGCGCGGAACAGGGAGCGGGGGCGGTCTGGCGGGTCGGCGTGCTGTTCTCCCGCAAGGGGCACATGCGCGAGCCGGAAACCGAGCATTTCCGCGGCACGGCCCTCGCCATCGAGGAGATCAACCTTGCCGGCGGCGTGCGCGGCCGGCCGATCGAGCCGGTGTGCTACGACCCGGAATCGAGCCCCGAGCTCTACCGCCGCTACGCCGAGCGGCTGCTGACCGAGGACGGCATCAGCACCATTTTCGGCTGCTGCACCTCCTCCTGCCGCAAGGCCATCCTCGCCACGGTCGAACGGCGCAACGCGCTGCTCTGGTACCCCTCGCTCTATGAGGGCTTCGAGTACTCGCCGAACGTCATCTACACAGGCGCGGCGCCCAACCAGAACAGCCTGCAGCTCGCCCGTCACCTGCTCTCCCGCTTCGGGCCTCGCTTCTATCTCGTCGGCTCGGACTACATCTACCCCCGCGAATCCAACCGCATCATGCGCGATCTCGTCTCGCGCGAGGGCGGCGAGGTGGTGGCGGAGGCCTATGTGCCGGAACAGCCGCACGAGGACCAGATCCGCCGCGTGGTGGAGGACATCCGCCGCCGCGCGCCCTCCGTGGTGTTCTCCACCGTGGTCGGCGAGGGCGCGCATCTGCTCTACCGCATCTTCCGCGAGGCGGGGCTCGATCCGCGCACCATGCCCATCGCCAGCCTCACCATGTCGGAAGGCGAGATCCGCGCCATCGGGCCGGAACTGTGCGTCGGCCACATCACCTCGGCGCCCTATTTCTCCAGCGTCGACACCCCGGCCAATCACCGCTTCGTCGCCGCCTACCGCGCCCGCTTCGGCCGCGACGCGGCGGTGACGATGTATGCGGAGGCCGCCTATTTCCAGATCCACCTCTTTGCCGACGCCCTCGCCCGCGCCAAGTCGCTCGACACCCAGCGCCTCGTCGACGCCGCGCTCGGCACCGAGTTCGACGCGCCGCAGGGCCGCATCCGCATCGATCCCGACAACAACCACACCTATCTGCTGCCGCGCATCGGCATGGTGAACGAGCATGGCGAGTTCGACGTGGTGTGGGAGGCGAAGGCGCCGGTGAAGCCCGACCCCTATCTCGTCGACCATATCTACGACCATGCATAACGGCGCGCCCGAAAAGGTCGGCGGGCGGGCGGCATGAGCGCCTCTCACCTCATCCAGAACCTGCGCAATACCCGCGTCGCCGTGGTGCATCCGCGCGACCAGGACGGCGACGACCTGGTGCGCCAGCTCCAGCGCATCGGCTGCCAGGTGCAGGTGGTGTGGCCGCCGCCCGCACAATTGCCGCTGCCCCTCGACGCGGTGTTCTTCCTGCTCGACCGCGACACGCGCAGCTCGATGCCGTGGCGCATGGCCGACCTCGCCATCGCCCATATCGCCATCGTCGATTACGAGAACCCCACCGTGCTGAAGGCGCTGCTGGATTCCAGCGCCCATGGCGTGCTGGTGCGCCCCATCCGCGCCTCCGGCGTGCTCTCCAGCCTCGTGCTGGCGCTGTCGCAGCGCGGCTATGAGGGGCGGCTGCTGGCCAAGATCGGCAAGCTGGAAGACACGCTGCGCACCCGCCGCGACGTGGAGAAGGCGACGCGGCTGCTCATGAGCCTGCGCAACCTTTCCGAGGACGACGCCTACCAGTTCCTGCGCAAGCAGGCGACCGCCAAGCGGGTGCCGATCGGCAGCATCGCCGGCTCCATCATCAACGCCCATGCCATGCTGGCCGAGCTCGACCGCGAGGGCGAGCCGGAGAAATGAGGCAGATTGCCTAACTCATAGGCATAGCTGCTCCTGCCTCTATCCTCGGCATTTGCGCTTGACAGCGGCCCCCGGCTGGGCTTTTCTCAAGACCAACGCTTCGTGAGCGTGGCGGCAGCGTTGCCGCTCTACATCCAGGCTATGCAGCCCTCGATGGTGCCGGAAGGCACTGCCGGGGGCTTTTTGTTTTCACGCCGCGGCGCCCCGCGGCGATCGCAGAGGTGCGCCTTCATGCCGGTCTCAAGCCTTGTCCGCGTCGCCTGCATCCAGATGGAGCCGCGCTTCGGCGACACCCGCGCCAATGTCGCCCACTCGCTCGGCCTCATCGCCCGCGCCGCCGAGGGCGGGGCCAAGCTCATCGTTCTGCCGGAACTCGCCAATACCGGCTACGTGTTCGAGACCCGCGAGGAAGCCTTCGCGCTGGCCGAGACCATCCCCGACGGGCCGAGCTGCCAGGCCTGGGCGAAGATCGCCAAGGAGCGGGGCCTGCACATCGTCGCCGGCATCACCGAGCGCGAGGGCACCGCGCTCTACAACAGCGCGGTGGTGATCGGGCCGGAAGGCCATATCGGCACCTATCGCAAGATGCATCTGTGGGGCAACGAGAACCTGTTCTTCGAGCCCGGCAATAACGGCTTTCCGGTGTTCCAGACCCCGCTCGGGCGGATCGGCGTCGCCATCTGCTACGATGGCTGGTTCCCCGAGACCTATCGCCTGCAGGCGCTGCAGGGCGCGGACATCGTCTGCGTGCCCACCAACTGGGTGCCGATCCCCGGTCAGGCCGAGGGGCGCGAGGCGATGGCCAACATCCTCGCCATGGCCGCCGCCCATTCCAACTCCCTCTACATCGCCTGCGCCGACCGCATCGGCACCGAGCGCGGCCAGCCCTTCGAGGGCCAGAGCCTCATCCTCAGCTACACCGGCTGGCCCGCCGCCGGCCCGGCCAGCCGCGACGGCGAGGAGATCGTCTCCGCCGAGATCGACCTCGGCGCCGCCCGTCGCGCCCGCAACTGGAACGACTTCAACCAGGTGCTGCGCGACCGCCGCACCGACGTCTATGCCGAGATGCTCGGCTCCGACATTTCACGGGGCTGGTACTGAGCCCCTCGCCTCTCCACCGCCGCAAAAACCCATAACCTTCCGGAGAAAGCCTATGTCCCGCATGTCCCTGATGGCCGGCGTGTTCGCCGCCGGCCTCCTCGCCGGCCCGGCGCTCGCCGCCGACACCGTCACCATCGGCATTCCCGTCGGCCTGTCCGGCGCCAATTCGGTGGTGGCGCCTTCCGTCGTCCAGTCCGCCGAGCTGGCGGTCGAGGAGATCAACGCCAAGGGCGGCATCCTCGGCAAGCAGGTGGTGCTCGAAGTCGCCGACGACGCCTCCGGCGCGGCCGGCGCGCAGAAGGCCTTCGACTCGCTGATCTTCCAGAAGAAGGTCGACGCGCTGATCTCCATGGAGACCTCGGCGGCGCGCAATGCCGGCCTGCCGATCGTCAATCGCGGCAAGGTGCCGTACATCTACACCTCGTTCTATGAGGGCCGCTCCTGCAGCCCGTACATGTATGTGAACGCCTGGGTGCCGGACCAGCAGGTCGCCCCCATCGTCGACTTCTTCAACAAGGAAGGCGCCAAGACCTATTTCCTGATCGGCTCCGACTACGCCTTCGGCCGCGGCATGCTGGCCTTCACCAAGGAATATATCGAGAAGACCGGCGGCAAGATCGTCGGCGACGAATACGCCCCGATGGACGCCACCGACTGGACCGCCATCCTCTCCAAGGTGAAGGCCGCCAACCCGGACGCCATCATCACCTCCACCGCCGGCGGCGCGCCGAACGTGACGCTGACCAAGCAGCTGCGCGCGGCGGGCATCAAGTCGCTCTACGGCAACCTCGCCGTGGATGAGGGCACCGCCAAGGCCATGGGCCCGGATGCCGAGGGCATCTACATCGCCGGCTCCTACTTCACCAACATCGACACCCCCGCCAACAAGGCGTTCCTCGCCGCGATGGAGAAGAAGTTCGGCAAGGACCTGAAGACCCCGAACGACCTCTCCGTGCCGCAGTATGAAGCCGTCTACGCCTACAAGGCGGCGGTGGAGAAGGCCGGCACGACGGAGGCCGCCAAGGTGATCCCGGCGCTGGCCGAGGTGGCGGTGGAAGGCCCGCGCGGCACCATCGTCATGAACAAGCAGCGCCACGCGCCGCTGACCATGTATCTCGGCCAGGTGAAGGGCGATGGCTCGGTGTCGATCATCTCCACCTTCAAGGACGTCGATCCCGGCGATCAGTGCCCGAAGCTGAAGTGAGCCTTTGCGCGTCCCCCCTTTTCTTGCGGGGGACGCGCGGATGGTGAGGGGTTCCGGCTTCCGTACCCGCCCGCCGGGGCCCCACCCCAACCCTCTCCCCGTCGGGGAGAGGGCTTGCCCGCCACCGATGGCGCGAACCTTACGGCCCGCCTTGCGACGTCATCCTGAGGTGCCCGGCAAAGCCGGGCTTTGAGGATACCCCCCGGAAGACCGGCTCTTTTACGACATCCTTCGAGGCGCGCTACGCGCGCGCCTCAGGATGATGTGACCGCGGCTTCACTTCCCGACCCGCCGTGCCTCGAACCCCAAGGACCCCCGCATGATCGCCCAGACGCTGGACATCGTGACGACCGCCGCCATTCTCTATGCGGTGGCGACCGGGCTGCTGCTCGTGTTCGGCGTCATGAAGATCATCAATTTCGCCCATGGCGGGCTGATGACGCTCGGCGGCTATGCCGCGCTCGTCACCACCCAGGCCGGGCTCAACCCCTGGCTCGCCATCCCCATCGCCGCGCTGTTCGGCGGCGTGGTCGGCATGGCCATCGAGCGCTTCGTGGTGCGCCCGCTCTATTCCCGCCCGCTCGACGCCATTCTCGCCACCTGGGGCCTGTCGATCATCATCGGCCAGCTCATCACCCTCGCCTTCGGGCGCGGCGTGCAGTTCACCCAGTCGCCGCTCAGCGGCACCATCGACATTCTCGGCGAGGGCTATTCCGCCTATCGCCTCGCCCTGGTCGGCATCGCCGCCCTGCTCGGACTCGCGCTGACCGCCTTGCTGCAAGGGACAAGGCTCGGGCTGGAGACGCGGGCGGTGATCATGAACGAGGACCTGGCGCGCGGGCTCGGCATCAATAGCGGGCTGGTGCGCTTCCTCACCTTCACCCTCGGCTCGGCGCTGGCCGGCATCGCCGGCGCGCTGATCACGCCCTTGTCGAGCGTCGATCCGGCCATGGGCGTGCCCTGGCTGGTCAACGCCTTCATGCTGGTGCTGGTCTCCGGCGCCTCGCTGGTCAGCCTGCTCTTCGCCTGCTTGGTGCTGGGCGGGGCGCAGGTGCTGGTCGCCACCCATTTCAGCCCGGTTCTCGGAGGCCTGACCATCGCCGTGCTCGCCGCCATCATTCTGCGCATCCGCCCGCAGGGGTTCGCCCGTGACTGAAGCGCGCCGCCTTTCCCTCATCCTCGCCGTCTCCCTCGCCGCGCTGGCGGCGATCTTCGCCGGGCCCTATGTGCTCGACACCTATTCGGTGAACGTGCTCACCCGCTCGCTGCTCTATGCGGCGGTGGCGCTGACCGTCGACCTGCTGTGGGGCTTCCTCGGCATCCTCACCTTCGGCCAGTCGGTGTTCTTCGCCTGCGGCGCCTATGCGGCGGGCCTCGTCTTCACCCATATGGACTTCTCCACCGCCAACGCCTTGCTGGCGCTGGGCCTCGGCGTCGGCGGCGCCCTGCTGGTGGCGGCCATCGTCGGCTGGCTGGCCTTCTGGCACGGCGCCTCGGCGCTCTATGCCTCGGTCATCACGCTGGTGCTGCCCATCGTGGCGACGCAGCTCCTCTATTCCGGCGGCACCTTCACCGGCTCGTCGAGCGGGCTGTCGGGCTTCATGAGCTTCGATCTGTCGATGGAAGCCTGGTTCTGGCTCTCCGGCTCCTTCCTCGTCGTGGTGACGACGCTGGCCTACATCTTCGTCAAGAGCGATGCCGGCAAGCTGCTGGTGGCGGTGCGCGAGAACGAGCAGCGCTGCAAATATCTCGGCCTCGACACCTCGCGGCTGAAGATCCTGGTCTATCTCGCCTGCGCCGCCATCGGCGCCATCGCCGGCTACATCTATGCCGGCTATGCCATGGTGGTGGCGCCCGAGCTCGCCGGCTTCGTCTTCGGCACCGAGCTGGTCATCTGGACCGCGCTCGGCGGGCGCGGCACGCTGCTCGGCCCGGTGTTCGGCGCGCTGATCGTCGATTACGAGAGCGCGCAGCTTGCCGGCGACTATCCCTTCGTCTGGCAGCTCATCATCGGCGTGCTGTTTGTGCTGGTCATCGTCGCCTTCCCGCGCGGCCTGCTGCCGGTGGTGTTCGACCTGCCGCGCAAGCTGCTCGGCCTCGTCCGCCCGCGCGCGTCGAGCCCCGCCCCCGCGGTGACGCTCTCCACCCTCGATCCCGCGCAGACGCAGGGCGTCGAGCCGGGCGAGGGGCCGGCGCTCAGCGTCGCCGGCGTCGCCAAGCGCTTCGGCAGCCTCACCGTGCTGGAAGCCATCGATTTCGAGGCGCGCGCCGGCGAGCTCGTCAGCCTCGTCGGGCCCAATGGCGCCGGCAAGACCACGCTGATGCGCTGCATCGCCGACGGCGCGGAGCGCTCCGCCGGGTCCATCTCGGTCAATGGCTACGATATCGGCCGCAAGCCGCCGGAAGCCTGCGTCGCGCTCGGCGTCGGGCGCAAGTTCCAGATGGCCAACGTGTTCGAGACGCTCACCGTCGCCCAGTGCCTGCAGATCGCCCGCGTGCGCCACGCCCGACCCTCGCTGTGGCGCCGCGCGCAGGCGCTGCCCCTGCCGGAAGCGGCGATGCATGTCATCGCCACCACCGGGCTGGACAGGCAGCTCTCCACCCCGGCGCACCTGCTCTCGCATGGCATGAAGCAGGCGCTGGAACTCTCCATGGTGCTGGCGCTGGAGCCGCGCGTGCTGCTGCTCGACGAGCCCACCGCCGGTCTCACCAAGACCGAGCGCATGCAGATCGGCGCGATCCTCATCGAGCTGACGAAGAAGCAAGGCCTGTGCGTGCTGCTGGTGGAGCACGACCTCGATTTCGTGCGCGAAATTTCCTCCCGCGTCATCGTCCTGCATCAGGGCCATATCGTGCTCGACGGCTCCGTGGAGGAAGTCGTCGCCTCCGAACTCGTCAAGCAGGTCTATGCCGGCTCCGGCCATGCCGGCATCGACCATGAAACCGCCCCCGCGCCCAAGGAGATGCCGGCATGAGCCTCCTCGCCGTCGAAGGCCTTTCCAGCGGCTATGCCGGCGCGGTGGTGCTGCGCGAGGTGAGCCTCGCCATCGCACCGGGCGAGATTCTCGCCGTGCTCGGCAAGAACGGCATGGGCAAGTCCACCCTGCTCAAAGCGGTCATGGGCTTCCTGCCGAAGATGACCGGAACCGTGGCCATTGCCGGCGCGGAGGCCACACGCCTCGCCCCGCACCGTGTGGCGCGGCTGGGGGTCGGCTATGTCGCGCAGGAAAAGGCGCTGTTCCAGGATATGAGCGTGGAGGAAAATCTCCGCCTCGCCGTGCGCCGCCCGGATTTCGAGGCGGCGCTTGCCGAGGTGGAAGCCTCCTTCCCCTTCCTGCTGCAGCGCCTCAAGCAGCGTGCCGGCACGCTGTCGGGTGGCGAGCAGAAGATGCTGCTGATGGCCCGCTCGCTGGCGACCGGGGCGAAGCTGCTGCTGGTTGACGAGATCACCGAAGGCCTCCAGCCCTCGGTCATCGACCGGCTCGCCGGCGTCATCCGCGGCGCCCGCGAGCGCCACGGCACCACCATGCTATTGGTGGAGCAGCATCTGCCCTTCGCCTTGGCGGTGGCCGACCGCTGGGCGGTGCTCGACCGCGGCGAGATCGCCGAGACCGGCGCCACCTCGGAGCCCGATTCGCGCGCGCGGGTGCTGAAACATCTGAGCGTGTGAGGAAAAAAGCGTGACCTTCTCCATCGTCGCCCGCTGCCCCTCCACCGGCCTTCTCGGCGTGGCGGTCGCCACCGCCGTGCCGGCGGTCGGCTCCATGTGCCCGTTCTCGCGGGCGAAGGTGGGGGTGGTATCCACCCAGTCCTGGGTCAATCCCTATCTGGCGCTGGGCGTTCTCGACGCCATCGTCGCCGGCGTTCCTGCCCGGGCGGCGCTGGCGGCGGCACTGGCGGAGGACGAGGCCCGCGAACTGCGCCAGATCGGCGTCGTCGATGCGCAGGGCGAGGCGAGCGCCTTCACCGGCGCGGACTGCACGTCCTGGTGCGGGCAGGAGATCGGCGACGGTTTCGCCGTGCAGGGCAACATGCTCACCGGCCCGGAGGTGATCGACGCCATGGCCGCCGCCTTCCGCGCCAGCGCCGGGCAGAAGCTCGACGAGCGGCTGATGCGGGCGATGGAGGCCGGCGACGCCGCCGGTGGCGACAAGCGCGGCCGCCAGTCCGCCAGCCTGCGGGTGCAGGGAGCGGAGGATTACTGCGCGCTGGACCTGCGGGTCGACGAACATGCCGCCCCGGTGGCGGAACTGCGCCGCGTCCTGGAAATCGCCCGGCTGCAGCTTGTTCCCTTCGTCGAGGGCATGCCCCGGCGCGGCATCGAAGCTGGCCCGGCACCAGAGGCGGTCACCTCGATGCTGGCGCTCGCACCGCCGGAGCGGCCGGGCGGCGGCGGCAGCCGGCTCGGCTGACATCCGCAGGAAAAAGCGGCGGCTCCTTTCGGAACCGCCGCCGAGTTCATGTGAGGAACGCTCGTGCAGGCCGCACTCAGTTGGTGCTGCGCGCGTTGCCTTCGATCTGGTTGGCGATATAGGGCTCGACCCCCTGGGTGTTGGGCTCCATCGTGGTGGCATTGCGCCCCTCGATCATCGCGCCCTGCCCCCGCTCGGACCAGCCGTCCTGCGTCGCACCATAGGCCGGCAACTGGTTGGTCTGCGACTGATGGGTCTGCGTCGACCAGCCGGACTGGGCGCCCATGGTGGAGTTCTGGGTCTGGGCCAGCGCGGGGCCGGCAAAGGCAGCGGCGAGCACGGCACCCAGCATCGGAATGGAAACAGTCTTCTTCATAATCAAGATCCTTTGAAGAAAGCGACACTTTGACACAAGTTAGGCGCGCCGGAAGCGTCGCGTTGTTGACCTTAACTCACATTCACCTGGCACGATGCCATGAGCACGGCCGGTGAATCTGCGTGGACAACGTGAGCGCTCCGGGATTGTTTCCGTGGAATTCCGGTTCGCAGATCGCAAGCGCGTGATGCGCCGCAACGTAACTGCGCGGCAGCGCAGCGAATGGACCTTGCGTCTTTGAGCGAAGGAAGCGGTTACTCGCCGCGCGGAAAGCGCTGGTTCTCTTCCAGAACATTGAGGTCCATATGGTTGCGCATATAGCGCTCGGACGCCTTCTGCAGCGGCTGGAAGTCCCAAGGGTAATAGGCCCCGTTGCGTAGCGCCTCATACACCACGTGCCGCCGCGCCTGGCTGGCGCGCACCTCGGCATCGAAGCGCGCGAGGTCCCAGCGCGCCCTCATCGCCGCCGTCATCGCCGCCATCACCCCGGCACAGGCAGGGTCCGCCGCCCGGTTGACCAGTTCCTGCGGGTCTTCGTCGAGGTTGGTCAGGATCGGCGGGTCGAGTTCGCACAGAACGAGCTTCCACGGCCCGTTGCGCAGCGCCACCAGCGGGGCGTAGGAGCCCTCCGCCGCATATTCCATCGGCACCGGGGAGCGCTCCCCCTCCCCCCGCGCCGGGCCGACAAGGCTTTCGCCGTCGGTCCAGGGCCACACACCGCCGAGATCGAGCCCCACCAGTTCGGCCAGCGTCGGCAGCACGTCGAGCGTCGAGGCCGCCCGGTCGATCCGGCCGGCGGGCAGGCCGGGGGCGGCCATCATCAGCGGAACACGGGCCGAGCCTTCGAGGAAGTTCATCTTGAACCACAGCCCGCGCTCGCCCAGCATGTCGCCATGGTCGGAAACGAACACGACAATAGTGTCGTCGTTTAGCCGGCAACGCTCCAGCACGTCGAGCAGTTCGCCGATCTTTTCGTCGACATAGGAGATGTTGGCGAAATAGGCGCGGCGCGAGCGGCGCACATCCTCCGCCGTCACCTCGCTCGCGGCATGGTCGCTCGCCAGCATCAGCCGCTGCGCGTGCGGGTCCTGCTGCGCGAACGGGATCGGCGCCACCACGGGGTCGAGCGCCGGGCAGTCCTCGTAGAGGTCCCAGAAGCGCTTGCGGGCGACATAGGGGTCATGCGGGTGGGTGAAGCTCACGGTGAGGCACCAGGGCCGCGCGTCGTGGCCGCGCGCGAGGTCGTAGAGCTTGCGGGCGGCGTGATAGGCCACCTCGTCGTCATATTCGAGCTGGTTGGTGATCTCCGCCACCCCGGCGCCGGTGACCGAGCCGAGGTTGTGGTACCACCAGTCGATGCGCTCGCCGGGCCGCGTATAGTCCGGCGTCCAGCCGAAATCGGCGGGGTAGATGTCAGTGGTCAGCCGCTCCTCGAAGCCGTGCAGCTGGTCCGGCCCGACAAAGTGCATCTTGCCCGACAGCGCGGTGTGGTAGCCGGCGCGGCGCAGATGGTGGGCGAAGGTCGGGATATCCGAGGTGAACTCGGCGGCATTGTCATAGACCCGCGTGCGGCTCGGCAATTGCCCGGACATGAACGAGGCGCGCGCCGGCGCACAGAGCGGGCTCGCCGTATAGGTGTTGGCGAAGCGCGCGGAGCGGGCGGCGAGCGCCTTCAGGTGCGGTGCGTGCAGAAAGTCCGCCGGCCCGTCCGGGAACAGCGTCCCGTTCAGCTGGTCGACCATCAGGATGAGGATGTTCGGGCGGGCAGGCGACGGGGTCTTCGACGCGGTCATGGCACGTTCCACGCGGCAGGCGGTTCGCGGGCGGTGGAAGGGCCGGGGGACGCCGGCCCTTCCCGTGGGCTCACAGGCCGAGCGAGGCCTTCACCGCCGGCAGGCCCGGCTTGCCGTCCAGCGTGGTCACGCCGGCGAGCCAGGGGTCCAGTAGGTCGGGCTTGGCCTTCAGCAGCGCCTTGGCGGCCGCCTTCGGGTCCTGCCCGTCATCGAGGATCTTGCCCATCATGGTGTTCTCCATGGCAAGGTCGAACTTCAGCTGCTTGAACAGCGTCGCGGCGTTCGGGCAATCCGCCGCCCAGCCGGCGCGGGCGAGCGTGCGCACGTCCGCCCCGCCGAAATTGGCCCCGAAATAGGCGTCGCCACCGGAGAGATAGGTGAGGTCGAAGGTCTCGTTCATCGGGTGCGGCGCCCAGGCGAGGAAGACGATCCAGCCCTTGCCGTTCTGCGAGCGCTTCACCTGCGCCAGCATCGCCTGCTCGCCCGACTCCACCACCTTCCAGCCCTTGAGGCCGAAATCATTGGCGTCGATCATCTTGAGGATGTTCTGGTTGGCCGGCGCGCCGGGCTCGATGCCGTAGATCTGGCTGCCGAACTTGTCCGCGTTGGCGGCCAGGTCCTTGAAGTCCTTGACCCCGGCCTCGGCCACGTAGCTCGGCACGGCGAGGGTGAACTTGGCGCCTTCGAGATTGGTGGCGAGCACGTCCACCGCCTTCGCCTCGTTCAGCGCGTCGATGAATTTCTGCTGCGCCGGCATCCAATTGCCGAGGAACACGTCGATATTGCCGTTCTTCATCGATTCGTAGCCGATCGGCACCGACAGCGTCTTCACGTCCTGGGCATAGCCGAGCCCCTCCAGCAGCACGCCGGCAATGGCGTTGGTGGAGGTGATGTCGGTCCAGCCGGGGTCCGACATGCGGATGGTCTTGCAGGCGGGCGCGTCCGCCGCCAGAGCGGGGCCGGCGAGGAGAAGCAGGGAAAGGGCCGAAGCGGCCAGCACGTTACGGGTCATCAGGATCACCTCTGGAAGGAGCGAGACACGTGAGATGTTCAAGGCACCACCTTGTCGCGCGGCGGCTTTCCTTGCGTGAGGGGTATCAGGTAGTTAAATGTGGGCGCCTGTGAAGCCCGATATTTTCGATGAATGACATAAGTCCACTCTATGTCTGAGCGGCGACTCGACCTCGGCTGGGTGCGGGTCTTCGAGGCGGTGGGGCGGCTCGGCTCGCTCACCGCCGCGGCGCGGGCGCTCGGCCTTTCCCAGCCGGCGGTGAGCTATGTCATGCGCGAGCTGGAAACCCAGCTCGGCACCCCGCTGCTGGTGCGCGGCCACCGCGGCAGCACGCTCTCCCCCGCCGGCGAGGTGCTGCACCGGGCGAGCGCGGCGGCGGTGGCGGAAATCGACGGCGCGGCGCGCGCGGTACGCAGGCTCAGCCGCCGCCCGGTGGTGCGGCTGTTCACCGATTACGGCTTCGCCTCGTTCTGGATGATGCCGCGCGTCGCCGCCTTCCGGCAGGTGCGCCCGGAGACGGACGTGCACATCATCGCCTCCACCAGTGCCGATCCCGGCCTCGACGGGGCGGAGGACGTGGCGGTGCTGTTCGGCGCCCGGCGGGACTTTCCGCCCGACAGCGTGCAGTTGGTCGAGGAGCGCATCTGGCCGGTTTGCAGCGCGGCCTTCGCCGCCCGCCATGGCCTCG
Source organism: Pseudomonadota bacterium (assembly GCA_023434095.1). Taxonomy (GTDB): domain Bacteria; phylum Pseudomonadota; class Alphaproteobacteria; order Rhizobiales; family Xanthobacteraceae; genus Ancylobacter. Next base: position 16,512 of record JAEYTJ010000040.1, read on the forward strand.
GCGTGCAGCCGGCGCGGATCGGCAACCTGCCGCTGCTGCATCTGGAAAGCACGCCGCACCCGCGCTGGTTCGGCTGGAGCGACTGGTTCGCCGCCATGGGGCTGGCGCGCGGCCCGGCGGCGAGCGATCTCAGCCTCAACACCTATGGCCTCGTGGTGCAGGCGGCGATGGCGGATCAGGGCGTCGCGCTCGGCTGGGCCGGGCTGATCGACGGCGCGCTCGCCGACGGCACGCTGGTCGCGGTCGGTCCGCCGCTGGCGCGGGGCGAAACCGGCTACTGGCTGGTCCCCGGCCCGACCCTTTCCGATCCCGCCCGCGACCTCATCGACTGGATTCTCGGCGAGGCGCGGGCGGCGCCCCTGCCCGAGCCGTCGCTCACGCTCGCGCGCGAAAAAGGTTCTTGACAAGAAGGTAAGATCACGCGAGCCTAGAAAACGAGCGACGGGCAAGGATGCCCATTGTCGCGGCACTTTCGATCAACATTTCCAACGACGGCGTTTCGACGCTGGCTGGTTGGCGGCAACGACGCCCACGGCCTGACGGCCGGCGGGCGTTTTTTATTTTGGGCTACGGCCCAAGTCGGAGCAAGGCGTGTCGAAGCACTTCCGCATAGGGGTCATGTTCTCGACCACGGGACCGTACAATGTGGTCGCGCGCTCGATGCTGAACGGCGCCCTGCTCGCGGTGGCGGAGCGCCCGGCCCCCGGCATCACCGTCGAGCCCGTCGTGGTCAATCCCGGCGGCGATCTCGCCCGCTACGCCGCGCTGAGCCGCGAATTGCTGCATGACGGCATCCGCCACGTGGTCGGCTGCTACACCTCCTCAAGCCGCAAGGAAGTCATCCCCTGTTTCGAGAAGCATGACGGCCTGCTCTGGTACCCCTCGCATTACGAGGGCTTCGAGAGCTCCGGAAACGTCATCTACACCGGCGCCTCGCCCAACCAGCACGTGCTGCCCCTCGTCGATCACGTGCTGGCGACGCTCGGCACTTCCGCCTTCTGCGTCGGGTCCAACTACATCTGGGCGTGGGAGAACACCCGCATCTTCCGCGAGGCGATGACGGCGCGCGGCGCCCGGGTGCTGGCGGAGCGCTACGTGCCGGTGGGCGATACCGAGATCGACCAGGTGGTCGAGGCGATCCTGGAGGCCCGGCCGGCCTTCGTGTTCAACAATCTCATCGGCACCAGCAACTACGCCTTCTTCCGCGCCTTCCGCGCCGCCTGCGCGGCGCGCGGCATCGACCAGCGCAAGACCTTCCCGGTGGTCAGCTGCACCCTCTCCGAGCCGGAACTGGAGGAGATCGGGCAGGAGGCGGTGGACGGGCATCTCTCCTCCTCCGTCTATTTCTCCTCCCTCGCCTCTCCGGCCAATGCCGCCTTCACCCGCTTCTATGGCGAGACCTTCCCGGAAGGGCCCACCACCTCGGCGGATGCGGAAGCCTCCTACATCGCGATGAAGCTGCTCATCCTGTCGCTGGCGGAGAGCGGCACCGACGATGTGGAGACGGTGAAGGAAGCCGCCACCCGCCAGCACCTTCTCGCCCCGCAGGGCGAGGTGCGGATCGACCCGCAGACGCTGCACGCCTATCTCACGCCACGAATCGGGATATCCAATGCGCAGGCGCGCTTCGACATTCTCGTCGAGGCGCCGGGTCCGGTCCGGCCGGACCCCTATCTCGTCCAGTCCTCGCCGCGCTATGCGGTCGCTGCCCGCAACTCTTCATTGAGAGTGGTAAAGTGATGGCACCTCGGCTTCTGCAGAACTTCAACGGCGGACGGGCGCACATCGTCACCTCCAGCCTCACCGCGGTGGAAGCGCTGGAAAAGACGCTGGGCAAGCTCGGCGTCGCCACCGTCTATCCCGCCCTGATCGAGGGGCGCGCGCAGATCGACCTCGCCGCCCTCCAGCCCGAGCGCGACATCCTGTTCATCGACGGCGACCTCGACAACCCGGTGGCGCTCGACATCGATGCCGGCGCCCACCATCCCCCCGTTCCGGTGATCGGCCTCGTCGGCGTCGAGGCCCCGAGCCGGCTCAAGCACCTGGTGCAGCTCGGCGCCTCCGCCTTCCTGCGCAAGCCGGTGCAGGGCGGCGCGGTGTACACGGCGCTGTTCCTCGGCATCAACCAGTTCCTGTTGCGCGGCGACCTCCGGGCCCGCCTCGACGACATGGACCGCCGCCGGCGTGGCCGCCGCGCGGTGGTGAAGGCCATCATCGCCCGCATGACGGAAGCGGGCGTCGATGACGACGAGGCCTATGAATGGCTTCGGCGCGAAAGCATGCGCTCGCGGCAGACCCTCGAGGCCTATTGCGAGACGTTCATGACGGCGAGGGCTGGCCCCCTCGATGAACCCGTGCAGTTCCGCCCGGCGGAGCCCAGCGCGGGAAGAAGATAACCTTTCACAGGAGAAGAAGATGAACGGGAAGACCATGCGGGGGCTGCGTGCCGCGGCCCTCACGGGAACGCTTTTGCTCAGCGTCGCCCACGCTTTCGCCGCCGATCCGATCAAGCTCGGCGTGCTCGAAGACCAGTCCGGCGACTTCGCCGCCGCGACCATCGGCAAGGTGCACGCCATCCAGCTCGCCGCCGAGGAGATCAACAAGGCCGGCGGCATCGACGGCCGCCCGCTCGAACTGGTGATCTACGACACCCAGTCCGACAACACCCGCTACCAGGAATTCATGCGCCGCGTGCTGCAGCGCGACAAGGTGGACGTGGTGTTCGCCGGCTTCTCCTCCGCCTCGCGCGAGGCCTACCGGCCGATCGTCAACCAGTTCGACGGCCTCGCCTTCTACAACAACCAGTATGAAGGCGGCGTCTGCGACGCCAACATGATCGTCACCGGCGCGGTGCCCGAGCAGCAGTTCTCGACCCTCATCCCGTACCTGATGGAAAAGTACGGCAAGAAGGTCTACACGCTCGCCGCCGACTATAATTTCGGTCAGATTTCGGCCGAATGGGTGCGCAACATCGTCAAGGAGAATGGCGGCGAGATGGTCGGCGAGGATTTCATCCCGCTCGGCGTGTCGCAGTTCTCGCAGAACATCCAGAACATCCAGAAGGCCAAGCCGGATTTCGTGGTGACGCTGCTGGTCGGTACCGCGCAGGCCTCCTATTACGAGCAGGCCGCTTCCGCCAACGTCAACCTGCCGATGGCCTCCTCGGTCAATGTCGGCCAGGGCTATGAGCACAAGCGCTTCAAGCCGCCATCGCTCAAGGACATGTACGTCACCACCAACTACATCGAGGAAGTCGACACCCCGGAATCGAAGGCGTTCGTCGAGAAGTTCAAGGCCAAGTTCCCGAACGAGCCTTATGTGAACCAGGAAGCCGAGAACTCCTATCTCGCGGTCTACCTCTACAAGCAGATGGTGGAGCGGGCGAAGTCGACCAAGCGCGAGGACCTGCGCAAGGAGATCGCCAAGGGCGATGTCTGCATGGACGCGCCCGAGGGCAAGGTCTGCCTCGACCCGAAGAGCCAGCACATGTCGCACACCATCTATCTCGCCAAGGTCGGCGCCGATCACTCCATCACCTTCCCCAAGGTGTGGCAGGACATCAAGCCGTACTGGCTGGGCGAAGCCGGCTGCGACCTGACCAAGAACGACCCGAGCGCGCAGTACACGCCCTCGAACCCGCCGCCGAAGAACTGAGCTTTCCGCTCCCTCCTGGCCGGGCTTGACCCGGCCACCCAAGGCTTCCTGCCTTCTCTGGCATGAGGGCTGGGTCCCCGGGTCAAGCCCGGGGATGAGGGAGGTGTCAGCGGGGCTGATGCGGGAGCGGGCTGTCCCGCTCCATCCCCGCGCGCGCCTACCGGGCCGGCGTGCGCCCGCCCCCTCCCGTCCGCCCGCCCGATCTGCTAGACCTGC
>JAEYTJ010000065.1 GCA_023434095.1 Pseudomonadota bacterium
TCCCGCGCCCGTGGCCGCGTCGTCCGCGCCGGCGCCGCTGACCGGGGCGCCGGCGGGTGCCTCGCCCCGGCGCCTTCCCGGCCTGTTCGCCAATATCGACACGCTCGCCGATCTCGACACGCTCGACCCCGCAACGGTGGACGGCGTCGGCCTTGTGCGGACCGAGTTCCTGCTTACCCATGCCGCCGAGGCGCTGAGCGAGGAGCGGCACCTTGCCGTCTATCGCCGCATCCTCGCCGCGCTCGGCGGTCGCCCCGTGACGCTGCGCATGCTCGACCTCGGCGGAGACAAGGCGCTGCCGGGCCTTGCCGAGGGCGACCCGGCCGGCATGCTCGGGGCGCGGGGCGTGCGTTTCCTGCTCGCCCATCCCGATCTCGCCCGCATCCAGGCGCGGGCATTGATCCGGGCGGCGGCGCAAGGGCCGGTCGGCGTCCTGCTGCCTATGGTGACGGCGCCGGACGAACTCGCGGCGATGGCGCGTCTGTTCGACGAGGAGGCCGGCCGGCTGGCGCGGCAGGGAATCGAGGGCCGGCGCCCGCCGCTAGGCATCATGGTGGAAGTGCCGGCGGCGGCGCTGACGCTGGACCTGTTCCCCGAGGCGGCGTTCTTTTCCGTGGGCACCAATGACCTGATGCAGTATCTCGCAGCGGCGGCGCGCGACAATCCGGCGGTGGCGCCGCTCTATGCGGGAGCGGAGACGGCGATGTTCCGGCTGCTGGACCAGATCTGCGCGACGGCCCGGTCCCTCGGCCGGCCGGTGTCGCTGTGCGGCGACCTCGCGGCCCGACCCGACGCGACGGGCCGCCTGCGGGCACTGGGTCTCGATGCGCTTTCCGTGGCGCCGGCTCATCTCGGAACGGTACGTGCGGCGCTGGCGGCCGCTGCGCCCGGTTCCGCGCCGGGGCGGGGCTAGGCATGGCGCGCGAGACGAGCGACGAGGCCGTGATCGCCTACAAGACCATTCTTGCCGGCATTCTCGACAACCGGCCTTCGGGCACGCGCCAGCGCCTGGCAGCGGCGCTGGGCAAGCACCGCAGCTTCGTGACCCAGGTGACCAGCCCGGCCTATGACACGCCCTTGCCGGCCCGGCATCTGCCGACCATCCTGCGGGTGTGCCATTTCAGCCCGGCCGAACAGGAGCGTTTCCTCGCCGCCTACCAGGCCGCCCATCCCGGCCGGCTGCCGGAGGTGGGCGGGACCTCGGCGATGCGGACGCTGGCGTTGATGGTGCCGGAGTTCGGCGACGAGAAGAAGAACCGCAGCTTCGACGATGCCATTACCGACTTCGTGGCTAAGATGGCGGCGCTGGTGAATGGGAACGAGTGAATGCAGGCGGCGACAGGCGGCGCCTATGGCCCGCGCCGGCGGGGCTGAGCCGGTGCGGCACGCAGGGGCGGACGGGACGATGGTCGGATGACGCGGATCCTCAGCGCGACGCAGACGCTGGTGGCCGGCAGCCTCGCCGGCTTCGTCGCCGCGCATGAGGACCTCGTCGCGTTCGGCCGCGACGGCAAATTCGTGCGCCGCCGCACCCTGCACCCGGGCAAGGTGGCGGTGATCTCCGGCGGCGGGGCGGGGCACGAACCGCTGCATTGCGGCTTCATCGGCACCGGCATGCTGGACGCGGCCTGCACCGGCCATGTCTTCACCTCGCCCACTCCCGACCAGATCGTCTCCGCCATGGACGAGACCGATACCGGCGCCGGCTGCCTGCTGGTGGTGAAGAACTATGACGGCGACGTCATGAATTTCGAGATGGCGGCGGAAATGGCGGCCGGGCGCCACCGCGTCGAGACGGTGATCGTCGAGGACGACGCCGCCACTGGCCCTTCCGTCCGCAGCCGGGGCCGGCGCGGCGTGGCCGGGACGCTGGTCGTGGAGAAGATCCTCGGCGCGGCGGCCGAGCGCGGCGGCGATCTCGCCGGCCTCAAGGCGCTCGGCGACGGGCTCTCGGGACGGCTGCGCAGCATGGGCGTCGCGCTGCGCGGCGTCGCGCTTCCCGGCAATGGCCGCGCCACCCTCGCCCTCGGTGCCGACGAGATGGAGATCGGTGTCGGCATCCATGGCGAGCCCGGCCTCTACCGCACCAGCCTTGCCGGCGCCGAGGAGATCGTGCGCCTGCTCTGCGAGCCGGTGCTCGCCCAGCTTCCCGAGGTGGGGGATGCCCGTCCGCTGCTGATCGTCAACGGCTTCGGCGGCACGCCGCCGATCGAGCTGCATCTCGCCCACAACCTGACCCGTAGCTTCCTGCGCGAGCGGGGGATCGTGCCGGCGCGGGCGCTGGTCGGCGCCTTCGTCACCTCGCTCGACATGGCGGGTCTTTCGGTGACGCTGGCCCTGCTGACGCCGGCCGAGTTCGCGCTGTGGTGCGCGCCGGTGACGACGCCGGCCCTCAGCTGGTAAGGCGGCGCGCGCCATTGCGCGGCAGGGCGGCGTCTTGGTAAGCTCGCGGCGGTTTCGGGCGCGAGCCCGCGCCGGCCCCCCGGTGTTCCCCCTCCACCCACGGAGCGCCATGAACACCGCCGGCACGGCCTTCCCGGATGTCTGGACGCGGCTTCGCGCCGCGGTCCCCGTCGATCTCGGCTGGCATAACATCGCCTTTTCGCTGCGCACCGCCTTCGCGGCGATAATTGCGCTCGCCATCGCTTACTGGCTGGAGCTGCAGGACCCGCAATGGGCGGCGCTGACCGTCTACCTGCTGGCGCAGCCGACCGCCGGCGCGGCCGTGGCGAAGGGCGCCTTCCGCATTGCCGGCACGCTTGCCGGGGCGGCCGGCGGCCTCGTTATTCTCGGCCTGTGGTCGCAGGCGCCGCTGCCGCTCGTCGGCTCCTTCGCGCTGTGGCTCGGCATCTGCTTCACCCAGGCCGCGCTGCGGCGCAACTACGCCGCCTACAGCTTCCTGCTCGCCGGCTACACCGCGCTGCTGGTGGGGCTGGAAGGCGCGTTCGCCCCGACGCAGGCCTGGCAGATCGCCTTCGACCGCACGGCCGAGATCATCATCGGCATCGTCTGCATCACGGCGGTGAGCGTGGTGGTGTTCCCGGTCTATGCCGGCGACGTGCTGCGCGGCCAGCTGGCGGGACTGTTCGGCAGGCTCTGCGAGTATGGCGCGGTGGCGCTGACCCCCGGTACCGCGCTGGCCGCCTTCGTGGCGCGGCGCCGGGAGATGGTGGAAGCGGTGGTGAAATTCGACGCGCTGCGCTCCTACACGGTGTTCGAGACGCCGGAGATGCGCGCCAGCGACGAGGGCCTCAAGCGCATGACGCGCGAGTTCCTGCGCGTGCTGGCGGTGGCGCGCGGGCTCTATGTGCGGCTCGACGATTTCGAGGTGGAGGGGGCGGGCCCGGTCGCGGCGCGGCTGCGCCCGGCCATGGCGGAGGTGGCGGCGCTGCTGGAGAGGCTCGCGGCCGACCCTTCCGCCTTCCGCGAGACGCGGCGGGTGCGCTCGCAGCTGCTCGCCGCGCGCGTCGCGCTCATCGCCGCGAGCGCCGATCTCGAGGCGATGGCGGGGCGCGTGCCGTTCGCCCCGCTGGCCGACGGCGTGCTCGTGCTGCGGCGCGCCGGCGACCTGCTGCACGGGCTCTCCATGGTGATGGTGAGCGAGGCGGCGAGCGTGCGCCCGCAACGGGGGCTTTTCCCTGCGCAGGAACGCAGGCCCGCCGCGCCGTCGCCGGCGCAACGGCGCGAGGCGTGTCTCGCCGGGCTGCGGGCCGGGCTGGTGCTGCTGCTCATGTGCGGCTTCTGGGCGGCGACGGAGTGGACCGACGGCTTCAACGCCGCCTCCGGCCTCGCGGTGCTGCTGTTCTTTTCCGTCAACCAGGACCGGCCCGGCGCGCTGGGGTTCGCGTTCCTGCTCTGGACCGCGCTGGGCATGGCGGCGGCGTACCTCGCCATGGTGTTCGTGCTGCCGCGCATCGAGGGCTTCGACGCGCTGGCGCTGTTCCTGATGCTGGCCCTGTTCCCGGCCGGGCTGATGGCGGGGACGCCGGCACTGGCCTGGGCGGGCATCGCCTTCGGCGGGTTCTTTGTCGCAGAGATCGGCACCGGCAACGTGTTCCGTCCGGACGAGGCCGGCTTCTTCAACGCCGCGCTCTCCACCCTGTTCGGCATGGGGCTGGCACTGGTGCTCCTGAACCTGCTGCCGGTGACATCAAGGGCCTCGCGCCGAAGGCTCTGGGCGGAGACGCTCGGCACGCGCCTGCCCGAGGCGGCGCGGGGAGCCCGGCACGAGCGGGCGATCCTGCGCGAGATCGTCGGCGCGCTGGCCGATCTGCTGCCGCGCCTCGCCCTCGCCCGGCCGGGGGAGGACGAATATCTGCGCGGCACGCTGGGCGCGGCCTCCACCGCGCTGGAACTCGGCCGCCTGCGCCGGCTGCTGGGCGCGCCGGAACTGGCGGAGGAGACGCGCCGCCTCATTGCCGGCTTCCTCGAC
>JAEYTJ010000239.1 GCA_023434095.1 Pseudomonadota bacterium
TTCGACTTCGTCGCCGCCGAGCAGAACATCTCGCCCGAGCGCTGCAAGCAGGTCGCCTTCACCGAGCCGAACTCCTCCTATGGCGAGGGGCTTCTGGTGAAGAAGGGCAACCCGAAGAAGCTCACCACCTATGCCGACATCGCCAAGGATCCTTCGCTGAAGGTCGCGGTGGTCTCCGGCGCCAACAATATCGACTTCCTGCGCGCCGTCGGCGTGAAGGACGAGCAGGTGATCTTCATCACCGCCAATGCCGACGCGCTCGCGACCGTGCAGAACCGCGCCGACGCCTACGCCGCGACAGAGCTGACCGTCGCCTCGCTCGCCAAGGGCCAGGCCAATGTCGAGCAGGTGGCGCCCTTCACCGATCCGGTGGTGGATGGCAAGCCGGTCCGCAATTTCGGCGGCTTCGCCTTCCGTCCCGAGGACAAGGACCTCTACGAGGCGTTCAACGCCGCGCTGGTCGAGTTCCGCACCACCGACGAGTACAAGAAGATCCTTGCCGGCTACGGCCTCTCCGACGAGAGCATCAAGGCCGCGGCCGACCGCAAGGTCGCCGATCTCTGCGCCGGCAAGTAGACCGACCGTCGACCGAACCGCGTCCCTCCGCCGGCGGCCTTGCCGTGGCGGAGGGCGTGCCGTTTTCCGCCGCTCGAACCGGGAGCTGTCGATGCCGTGGGTCTCCTATCTGCCCTCGCTGGCGCAGGGCGCACTCGTCACCGCGTGGATCACGCTGGCGGCGATCGCCATCGGCGCGGTGCTCGCCTTCGTCGCCGGCATCGCCCGGGTCGAGGGCGGACGCGCCGTCTCCACGCTGGCGCTGTGCTACACCGAGCTGTTCCGGGGCACCTCGCTGCTGGTGCAGCTGTTCTGGTTCTATTACGCGCTGCCCCTCGTCGGCATCAGCTTCGAACCCGTCGCCACCGGCATATTGGTGCTGGCCCTGCATGTCGGCGCCTATGGCTCGGAGATCGTGCGCGGTGCGCTGGCCTCGGTCGCGGTGCAGCAGCACGAAGCCGCGCGGGCGCTTAATTTTGGGCGCTGGCACACGCTCGTCCACATCACCCTGCCGCAGGCGCTGATCGAGATGCTGCCGGCCTTCGGCAACCTCGCCATCGAGACGCTGAAGCTGTCCTCGCTGGTCTCGCTCATTTCCATCGCCGACCTGACCTTCCGCGCCCAGTCGATCCGCAACCTCACCCTCGACAGCGCCGGCGTCTACACGCTGACCCTGCTTGGCTATTTCGCCATGTCGCTGGTGCTGATGGTGGCGATGCGCCTGATCGAACGCCTCGCCCGGCGCGGCGCGGCCTTCCCGCGCGCGGCGCATTCGTGAGGGGCCCGGCATGATGTACGGCTACGCCTGGGACACGACGACCCCGCTCACCTATGCCTGGTCGATCCTGCCCATCATCCTCATCGGCCTCACCGTGACGCTGAAGGCCGCAGCCGCCGGCTTCGCCATCGCGCTCGGGCTGGGGCTGGTCTTCGCCATGCTCCGGCGTAGCCGCTTTCGCAGCGTCTCCTGGACCACGGCCTGCGTGGTCGAGTTCCTACGCGACACGCCTTTGCTGGTGCAGCTTTTCTTCCTCTATTACGTGCTGCCGGAATATGGCGTGACCCTGCCGGCCTTCCTCACCGGGGCTCTGGCGCTGGGGCTGCAATATTCGGCTTACACGTCGGAGGTCTATCGCGGCGGCATCGAAGCGGTGCCGCGCGGGCAATGGGAAGCCGCCACCGCGCTCAACATGACCCGGATGCAGACCTATCGCGACATCATCGTGCCGCAGATCGTGCCCCGCATCCTGCCCGCCATGGGCAATTACATGGTCGCGATGATCAAGGAGACGCCCGTGCTCTCCGTCATCACCGTGCTCGACATGATGGCGCTGGCCAACATGATCGGCGAGCGGACTTTTGAGTATCTCGTGCCGCTGACCATGGTCGGCCTCATCTTCCTCATCCTGACGCTGATCTGCTCGGCCGGCCTGCACCGGCTGCAGAAGGTGCTCCCCAAGGCAGGAATCCCGCTGCGATGACCGAAAACGCCCCCGCGCCCCTGATCCAGTTCGCCGGCGTGACCAAGCGTTTCGGCGCACTCACCGTGCTCGACGACTTCAACTTCGAGGTCGCGCCCGGCGAGAAGGTCACGCTCATCGGCCCCTCCGGCTCGGGCAAATCGACCGTGCTGCGCATCCTGATGACGCTGGAGCCGTTCCAGGAGGGCCGCCTCACTCTGGCGGGCAAGGACTATCACGAGCCCCACGGCACCGGCCCGTTCCAGGCATCGGAACGCCATCTGCGCGAGATCCGCAGCCATGTCGGCATGGTGTTCCAGAGCTTCAACCTGTTTCCGCATATGAGCGTGATGCGCAATGTGGCGGAAGCGCCGGTGCGCGTGCTCGGCCTCTCGCGTGCCGAGGCGGAGGCGCGGGCGACGGAGCTGCTGGCGCTGGTAGGGCTCGCGGACAAGAAGGACCATTTCCCCTCTCAGCTCTCCGGCGGCCAGCAGCAGCGCGTCGCCATCGCCCGAGCGCTCGCCATGCGCCCGCGCGTGCTGCTGTTCGACGAGCCGACCTCGGCGCTGGACCCGCAGCTGGTCGGCGAGGTGCTGGCCGTCATCCGCGACCTCGCCCATGAGCACGACCTGACCATGCTGCTGGTGACACATGAGATGCGCTTCGCCCGCGAGGTCTCGGACCGCGTGTGCTTCTTCGACAAGGGCCGCATCTGCGAGCAGGGCGCGCCGGAGGCGATCTTCACCGCCCCCACCCACCCGCGCACCTGCGAGTTCCTGGCCTCGGTGCTGCGGTAGCAGCCGCGCCCGCCGATAATCCTTCGGCGGACCGGCGAAGTTCCGGCGGCCTGTCGGCGGTCGCCGGGATGTTCGGAAACCCTCTCGGCCCCCGCCCCCCTAGGCTTCAGGGAACGAGAGAAAGGAGCCGCCATGATCGCGCCCGCCCGCAATGAACGCGCCCGTAACGAACGCTTCGCGCGCGCCGCCGGCCACCCGGCGCTGGGGCGGCTGTCCGATCCGCGTCTGCTGCGCAGCCTGTCCTATATCGACGGGAAATGGACCGGCGCGCCGGAAGGCCAGACCTTCACCGTCACCGACCCGGCCGATGGCGGCGCCATCGCCGAGGTCGCGGCGCTGGGCGCGGCCGAGGCGACGCGGGCGGTCGACGCCGCCCACCGCGCCTTCCCGGCCTGGAAAGGGCTTCTCCCCCAGGAGCGCGCCGACATTCTGCGCCGCTGGCATGGGCTCATGCTCGATGCGGCCGACGATCTCGCGCTGCTCATGACCCTTGAGCAAGGCAAGCCGCTGGCGGAATCGCGCGGCGAGATCGCCTATGCCGCCTCCTTCATCGGCTATTACGCCGAGGAGGCGCTGCGGGTGAATGTGGAGGGCGTCACTAGCCATCTCCCCGGCGCGCAGATGTCGCTCGCCCGTGTCCCGGTCGGCGTCGCCGCACTGCTCACGCCGTGGAACTTCCCATCCGCGATGCTCACCCGCAAGGCGGCGGCGGCGCTGGCGGCCGGCTGCACCGTCGTCGCGCATCCGTCCTCGCAC
>JAEYTJ010000302.1 GCA_023434095.1 Pseudomonadota bacterium
GGCGCCCTTGGTGCCGGCATAGCCGGAAAAGCCGGCGCGGCCGAGATAGGCGAGTTCGGACGCGATGTTGATGATGCGCCCGCGCACCGGCGCCTCGCCGCTGAAGCGGGAGAGCGCCTCGCGCGCCATCAGCATCGGCCCGCGCACATTGACCGCCGCCATCCGCTCATAGGTCGCGATGTCGAAGTTCGCCAGCGGCGTCTCCTCGCAGATGCCGGCGCAGTTGACGACGACGTCGAGCCCGCGCAGTTCGGCGACCGCCGCGTCCATGCCGCCGATGACCGAGGCTTCGTCCGCCACGTTCACCAGAATAGTCGGCCAACGCGTCTCGTCCGGCGGGGGATGGAGGTCGAAGCCGATGACCTTTGCGCCGGCGGCGCACAGCGCGTCCGCACTGGCGCGGCCGATGCCGCTGGCCGCGCCGGTGACGATGACGCGCAAATCCCGGTGGGGGTGGTCCTTGTGGTGGGCTACCATGGCAGTTCTCCGCGATCGACGCCGAGGCTCTGGCCGGTGATGTTGGCGGCAAGGTCCGAGGCGAGGAAGAGATAAGTACCCGCCACATCTTCCGGGTCCATGAAGCCCGGCAGAATCTGCGCAGCGACGATTTCCTCCAGCAGCACCTCGGGCGCGAGGCCGGTGCGCGCCGCCATGGCGTGGAGGGAACGCAGCGAGGCTTCCGTGCGCACCCAGCCGGGGCAGACGGCGTTCACGGTGATGCCGCGCGGTCCCAGCTCCTTCGCCCAGGTCTTGGTCAGCCCGATGACCGCATGCTTCGAGGCGACATAGGCGCCGAACAGGGACTCGGCGCTACGCGACCAGATGGAGGCGGTGTTGACGATGCGCCCGCCATGCGAAAAGCGCGGCAGCAAGGCCCGGGTGACCAGAAAGGTGCCGACGACATTGATCTCCACCACGCGGCGGAAGATCGCTTCGTTGTCTGCGCCCGCATCGTCCAGCGGGGTGACGCGCTCCAGCCCGGCATTGTTCACCAGCACGGCGAGATGGGGAATCGCGTCGGCGACTGCCGCTACCTGATCGGCCGAGGTGATGTCGGCGCGGTGGCCGCGCGCGCCGAGCCGTTCCGCGGCCTCGAAAATCGCCTCGTCATCGGCGAGCATGTGCAGTTCCGCCCCGGCGGCGGCGAAGGCTCGGGCGATGCCGAGGCCTATGCCCCGGCTGGCGCCGGTGACCAGCACGGTGCGGCCCGAAATGCCGTCGAGGCTCATGAAAAGGGCCGGGTGAAGCGGGAGAAGAAGGGCAAGGCGGGCTCCTTGGGACCGCGCCATGGTCGCGTATCTTCACTTCCGGAAAAATCGGAATTAGTGGAAAGATACATCGGTAAAAATCGATGTAAGCGGAGATGGGATGCGCCGGCTCGACAATATCGACCTCCGGCTGCTGCGCGTCTTCGTCACGCTGGCGGAGGAAGGCGGCTTTCAGGACGCGCAGGTCGCTCTCAACCTCTCCCAGTCAACGCTCTCCACCCATCTCGCGGCACTGGAGCGCAAGCTGGGCGGGCAACTGTGCGAGCGGGGGCGGGCCGGCTTCCGGCTGACACCGTTCGGCGAATCCACCCTCGCCGCCGCCAAGCGGCTGTTCGAGGATATCGACGCCTTCCATGGCCGCGTCGGCCAAGACCAGCGCCGGCTGGTGGGGCGGCTGCGGATCGGCATCGTCGACGGCGTGGTGACCAATCCGCAGCTCGGGCTGCAGACGGCGCTGTCGCGCTACATGGCCTATGCGTCGGAGGTGTTCGTCGATCTCGAACTCGGCACCCCGCTGGTGCTGGAGCGGGCGCTGATGGACGGCGCCCGCGACCTCGTGGTCGGGCCGTTTTCGCAGAAGGTGCCGGGCCTCACCTACATCCCGCTGAACCGGGAGGCGCAGGCGCTCTATTGCGGGCGCGGCCATGGCTTGTTCGAGGGGCCGGGCACTGAGATCACCCATGCCCGCATCGAGGAGGCGCTGTTCTCCGTGCGGCGCTATCGCCACCTCGACGATCTTTACAGGGTGAACCACCCACGCGCGAGCGGCGCCATCGTACAGATGGAGGCGCAGGTGATGATGATCCTCTCCGGCCGGTTCATCGGCTATCTCCCGCGCCATATCGGCGAGGACTGGGTGGCGCGAGGCCAGATGCGGGTGCTGAAGCCCGAGGCCTACGGCTTCGAGACCACCCATTTCGCCGCCACGCGCCGGCTGAAGGGCGAGCAGCCGCTCGTCGACGCCTTCGTGCGCGAATTGAAGGCGCAGGCGGGCGGCGGCGGCGCGGCAGGCTAGATGCCGCCGCGGACGCGGTCGCTGAGGTTGCGGCGATTTCGGACGATGAGAGCGAGTGCCGCCTCTTCCTGAGGTCCGCGCGGCAGCTGGGAGAGCTGGTCGAGCTGGTTGAGGGCGACCAGGCGTAGCAGGTCGTCGCGGACCGCGCCGGTGGCGTCGCGCGGCAGGGCCGGGACGATCTGCAGGTGTTCGGGCGGCAGGATGTCCGGCAGGCGGGCGGCGAGATGGGCGCGCAGCGCTTCCTCGGTCGTGCCTTCCGCCTCGACGAAGGCGTAGAGGCCGAAGGAGTGGCCGGCGGTGGGGAAGTCGCAGATATGCACGCCGCGCACGCCGGCCACCTCACCGAGCGTGCCCGCGATGCGCGGGCCCTGCTCCATGGCGCGCGGGCCGCGCCCTTCGGTGTCGTGGTAGTTCAGCAGGCGACGGGTGACGAAATTGTAGACCTTCTTGCCGGTCTTCATCCACACACGGGTGAACAGGCTCTTGCGGGCGAGGATCTTCTTCTCGCGCGCGGTCAGCGCTTCCGGGCAGTAGCTGCGCTTCTGCTTGAGGAAGTGGCGGATGTCTTCGTAAGCCGCGACGCGGAACGCCTTGCTGCGCCGGGAGAACACCATGGCGAGCTGGAAATCCATCAGCACCGCCCGGCCATCGGCGGCGTAGAGCCAGTTCTGCGGCTTGGCGAGGTCATTATGGGCGATGTTGCGCCGATGCACCTCGCGCAACCCCTTGCGGGCGGAAGCGAAATAGGCGCGGTCGCCGCGCGGCCGGGCGATCTGCAGCGGGATGCCGTCGACAAAGCCGCGTACGAGATGGCCTTCTTCGAGCGCATAGACCGGCACGGTGTGGCCGCTGCCCTCGGCGCGGATGAGCGCGCGCGCCTCGCGGGCGGCGAAGTGGCGGGCGA
>JAEYTJ010000312.1 GCA_023434095.1 Pseudomonadota bacterium
CACCTTCCTGTCCACGCTGGCGACCGACGGGCCGATGGCCCGTACCATCGAAGACATTGCCCGCCTGTTGGAAACGCTGGCCGGACCCAATCCGGCCGTTCCCTTCGGAAGGGACCGTCCCTCCATCGCGGATCGACTCGACGTCGACCTGCGCGGCCGGCGGATCGGCTGGCTGGGGGATTGGGGCGGCGCCTATCGCTGCGAACCGGGCATTTTGGACATGTGCGCCCGGGGCCTTCGGGTGTTCGAGGAGCTTGGAGCCCGGGTCGATCAGCTCCCGCCGCCCTTCGCGGCCGGCGAATTGTGGGAGGCGTGGATCCGATTGCGCGGATTCCTCAATGCGGGCTCGAAGGGGGCGCTTCTCGCCGATGCGCAACGCCGCGACCTGCTCAAGCCGGAGACGCGGTGGGAGATCGAGTTCGGGCAGAGCGTGACGGCTGCGCAGGTCTATGCGGCGAGCGTCGTCCGCTCGCGCTGGTACGCCGAGGCGACGCGGCTGTTCGACCAGTACGACTTTCTCGTGATGCCTTCGGCGCAGGTCTGGCCCTTCCCGGTGGAGTGGCGCTGGCCCGAATCCATCGACGGCCGCGCCATGGACACCTATCACCGCTGGATGGAAGTGGTCGTCCCGGTCAGCCTGATCGGGCTGCCGGCGCTGGCGTTGCCCTGCGGCTTCGGCGTCGACGGGCTGCCCATGGGCATGCAGCTCATCGGGCCGGACGGCGGCGACGCCAGGGTCCTGGCCGCCGGACACCAGTATCATCTCGCGACGAACTGGCCGGCGGTCGGACCTTCGTGAACGCGCTGTCCGCCGGTGCGCCGCGCCCTCGATGCCGTCAGCGCGGCTCCTCCCCGAGAAAGTCGGCCAGTGTCCGCGCGATGACCTTGGTGGCCCGCGTGAGATCGGCCAGCGGCAAGCGTTCGTCGGCGCGGTGGGCGTTGGCTTCCTCGATGGAGCGCGGGCCGGCGCCGTAGAGCACGGTCGGCACCCCGGCGGCGGCGTAGAGCCGGGCGTCGGTGTAGAGCGGCACGCCGACGGCCTCCACCTTCTCCCCCATGACCGCGCTGGCATGCCGGCACAGCAATTCGCTGAGCCGCTCGGAGGCCGGGGTGGGGGTGAGCGGGGTGGCGAGCAGGATGCGGCGCACTTCGACGCGGGCCTCGGGAAAATCCTGCGCCGCCGTGGCGATCACACGGCGCAGTTCCTCTTCCACCTCCACCGGGTTCTCCTCCGGGATCATGCGCCGGTCGAGGCGGAAAGCGATTCGGTCGGGCACCACATTGGTGTTGATGCCGCCGCGGATCAGCCCCACCGTCATCTGCGGGCTCCCAATGCCGGCAATGGCCGAGACCCGCGCCGCCAGACCCTTGCGCCAGCTGTAGAGCGCGCTCAGTACATGGTTGGCCGCTTCCAGCGCGTCGATGCCGGTGAACGGCTTGGCGGCATGGGCCGAGCGCCCGTTCACCTCCACTTCCAGATGCAGGCAGCCATTATGGGCGTTGACCACGCCATAGGAGAAGCCGGCGGAAATGGCGTAGTCGGGGCGGCTCAGCCCCTCGCGCAGCAGCCAGCCCGGCCCGATCTCGCCGCCGGCTTCCTCGTCATAGGTCAGGTGAAGCTCCACCGTGCCGCCGAGCGCCGCTCCGCTGTCCCTCAGCGCGATCAGCGCCCAGAGATAGGTGGCGAAATCGGATTTGGAGACGGCGACGCCGCGCCCATACATCCAGCCATCGACGATTTCGGCGCCATAGGGGTCGTGTGTCCAGCCCTCGCCCGGCGGCACCACATCGCCATGGGCGTTGAGCGCGACGACGGGGCCGTCGCCGAAGCGGTGGCGCACGATCAGATTGGTCGCCGACACCATGTCATTGGCGCGCACAAGCTCGTCCGGTACCGCGTGGCGCTCGACGGTGAAGCCAAGCTCCTCGATCAGGTGCGCGGTGGCCTCGGCATGCGGGGTGCAGTCGCCGGCCGGATTGTCCGAGGGCATGCGGACGATCGCGGCGAGGAAGCCGACCTGGCGGTCGCGCTCCTGGTCGATGATGTCGTTCAGGCGGTGGGCGAGCGTGGACATGGGGTACCCGTCAGGAGGCTGGGCGCCGGGGCGGCGCGTAATCGCGGAGGAAGTCGAGCAGCACGGCGACCGCCGTCCCGGCATCCTCGACGGTGATCGATTCGGCCGGGCTGTGGCTGACGCCGCCAGCGCAGCGCACGAACAGCATGCCGACCGGGCAGAGCGCAGCCATGGCGAGGCCGTCATGGCCGGCGCCGCTGGGCAGGCGCCGGGGCGGGATGTTCTGCCGTTCCACCGCCCGCTGCAGCCGGGCCTGCAGATCGTCGTCGCAGGCCACCGCCGGCGCCTCGTAGAAGGCCGCCATGCGAACGGCCACGCCGCGCCGGGCGGCGATGGCGTCGAAGCTCCGCGCCAGTTGCGCGATGGCCTCGCGCCGCACGCCATCGCGCGGGCTGCGAATGTCGAGCGTCAGCCGTGCGCCGGCGGCGATGACGTTGACCGCGCCGGGCAGGGCGGTGAAGCAGCCGACCGTGGCGACGAGGTCGGGCGTGCGCCGCGCCAGATCTTCCACCGCCAGAACGATTTCCGCCGCCGCCGCCACCGCATCGTGGCGCAGGTTCATCGGCACCGTGCCGGCATGGCCGGCTTCGCCGTCGATCTCGATGGTGAAACGGCTGGCGCCGCTGATGGCGGTGACAACGCCGACCGCGATGTCCTCGCTCTCCAGAACCGGCCCCTGCTCGATGTGCAGTTCGACATAGCCCGTGACCGCGCCCGGCTCGTGGCGGGCAGTGGCGAGGGCGTCGGGCTGGCCACCGAAAGCGAGGAGCGCGTCGCCCAGGCGGATGCCCTCGGCGTCGACGGCGTCCAGCACCGAAGGATCGAGCGTACCGGCGACGGCGCGGGAGCCGGAGAGGGTGACGGGAAAGCGCACGCCCTCCTCGTCGCCGAACGCGATGACCTCGATGGCGACGGGCAGGCGCTCGCCGCGCGCGTTCAGTTCGCCGACGGCCTGAATGGCGGCGAGCACGCCGAGATTGCCGTCGTATTTTCCCGCGTCGCGCACCGTGTCGATGTGCGAGCCAAGCAGCAGTGCCGGCGCGTCCTCGCTCTGGCCGGCATAGCGGCCGATGAGGTTGCCGACGGCGTCCATGTGCACGCGCATGCCGGCCTCGCGCATCCAGTCGGCCACCAGCGCGGCCGCGCTGCGATGGGCGGGCGAGAGGTAGAGCCGCGTCAGCCGGCCCGGCTCGTCGGAATGGCGGGCGAGTTCGTCGAGCCGCGCCATCAGCGCCGCTCCGCGCGGAAGGGTGGATTCCGGTTGCGTCATGTCTCGTCCAGCCCGTGCTCGCGATGCCAGTGCTCGGCAATGTCGATGCGTCGGGGAATCCATACCCGATCGTGACGCGCGAGATGATCGAGAAAACGCACCAGTCCGCGGGCCCGGCCGGGGCGGCCGGCGAGGCGGCAATGCAGGCCCACCGTCATCATGCGCGGCGCGTCGGCGCCTTCCTCATAGAGCTGGTCGAAGCTGTCGCGGAGATAGACGAAGAAGTCCTCGCCGTGAGCGAAGCCTTGCGCATTGGTGAAGCGCATGTCGTTGGCGTCGAGCGTGTAGGGAATGACGAGATGGGGGCCGGCACGGCCTTTCAGCCAATAGGGCAGGTCGTCGGCATAGGAATCCGAGGAATAGCGGAAGCCGCCTTCCTCCATCACCAGCCGCTGCGTGTTCTCCGAGGTGCGCCCGAGATACATGCCGAGCGGGCGCTCGCCGGTGACCTCGCGGTGCAAACGAATGGCCTCGGCCAGATGCGCGCGCTCCTCCGCCTCGGGAATGTTGCGGTAGTCGATCCATTTGAGGCCGTGGCTGGCGATTTCCCAGCCGTCCTCCTTCATCGCCGCCACCTGCTCCGGCGAGCGCATCAGGGCGGTGGCGACGCCATAGACCGTCACCGGCAGATCGCGCTCGCGGAAGATCCGGCGCAGCCGCCAGAACCCGGCGCGCGACCCGTATTCGTACATGCTCTCGACATTCATGTGCCGCTGCCCCGGCCAGGGCTGGGCGCCGAGCACGTCGGAGAGGAAGGCCTCGGAGGCGGCGTCGCCGTGGAGAACGCAGTTCTCGCCGCCCTCCTCGTAATTGACCACGAACTGCACCGCGACGCGGGCCCCGCCCGGCCAGCGGGGATCGGGCGCCCTGCTGCCATAGCCGAGAAGATCGCGAGGGTAGGGCGGGGGATGGGCCATGCTGTCACCAGCGCTGGAAAAACGAGGAATGTCGCGGATTTCGGGGCGTAAGGCGGGCTGGCGGCGCGCCTCTCGCTGCTTCGAATACGATATTGTATCCAAAAATCTCAGTCAATGTTGACAATCCGTCGACCTTGCACTCTGATCGACGGCAGAACGCGGAACGACAGAGCGCCGATCAAGGCCGCCACCCGCGTCGGTTCACAGAGGAAACACCCAGATGATCACACGTCGCTCTGCCCTGAGGGGCACCGCCATCGCCGCCGTGTCCGGCCTCGCGCTTTCGGCCGGCCTTCTTCCCGCCGGTGCTGCCGAGAAGGAGCTGAAGATCGGCTTCGTCGGCGTCACCAGCGGTCCCGCCGCCGCCTGGGGCACCTCGAATGTGCGCTCGATGCAGGTACGCGCCGACTGGCTGAACGAGCTGGGCGGGGTGAAGATCGGCGACGACACCTACAAGATCAGCGTCGTCACCTTCGACGACCAGAAGGACCCCAAGCGCGCCATCGCCGGCATGGAGAAAATGGCGCAGGAGGGCATCCACTATGTGGTCGGTCCCAATGTCGACGATGGCGCCGCCGCGGTCCGGCCCGTCGCGGAATCCAAGGGGATCATCTACTTCCCCTACGCCTTCCCGAAGGAGCTCTACGCGCCGCCGGCATCCAACGCCGTCCTCGGCATGGTGGCGAATTATCAATCCGCTCCGGCGATCTACAAATATCTGAAGGAAAACAAGGGTGTGAAGAAGGTGGCGTTCGTCGCCGCCAATGAGTCCGATCCGCTGAGCCAGCGCGATGGCGGGGTGGCGGCGGCCAAGGCGCTGGGCCTCGAAGTGGTGGCGCAGAACGACACCTATCCCAACGACACACGCGACTTCACCCCCGTGCTCACGCCCGTCATCCGGCTGAAGCCCGACCTGCTGGTGCTCTCCGGCGTCTCGCCCGGCAACGCGCCGCTGCTGATCCGTGCGGCGCGCGAACTCGGCTATACCGGCCTCATCTCCACCGAGACCGCGCATGACGCGGCGGTGCTGAAGGAAGGCGCGGGCGACCTCGCCGACGGCTTCATCTCGGTCGGCGGCGCGTCGACGCCGGAAATCCGCTCCAAGACGATGGACGAGTTCATCGACCGCGATACGAAGAAGTATGGCGAGTATAACGACGAGTCCAACACCAAGGTCTATGCGCTCGACTACATCGTCGAGACGTTGAAGGCCAATCCGAAGGCGATCAACGATGTCGCCGAGTTCAAGAAGACCGTCGACACGTTCAACGCGCCCAATCCCTATGTGAAGGAAGGCACGCTGAAATATGTCGGCACCACCTCGTTCGGCCAGAAGCGCCAGCTCTCGGTGCCGATGGTGGTGACGCAGTACAAGGACGGCGCGTTCGAGACCCTGTTCGTCGGCGAAGTCGACTGAGGCTCCTTCACCCCCGTTGAGGCCGGAACGCGCCTGCGCTCCGGCCTCTCACCGATGGAGACCCGGCCATGGAACAGGTTATCGCCAACGGGCTGTATCTCGGCGCGCAATACGCGCTGATCGCGCTCGGACTGACCCTCATCTTCGCGCTGATGAACGTGCTGAACTTCGCCCACGGGCAGATGTACGTTCTCGGCGGCTTCGTCACCTACACGATCTATGGCCAGCTCGGCCTGCCCTTCGTGCTGGCGCTGGCCTGCTCGGCCCTCACCCTCGCCATTGTCGGCGCACTGGTGGAGAAGTTCCTCTTCCGGCCGGTGATCCGGCGAAGCGCCCGCGAGGAGAGCACCATGCTGCTCGCCGCGGCGATCGCCTTCCTGATGGACGCTATCATTCTCATCCTGTTCGGCGAGAAGCAGCGCGGCGTGCCGAAGATCATCAACGGCGTGTTCGTCTCCGACAGCCTGGTCATGCCCTATGACCGCATTCTGGTCGGCGTGATCGCCATCGCGATGATCGCCTCCTTCATGGCCTACATGCAGTACAGCCGCACCGGCCGCGCCATGCGGGCGCTGGCGCAGGACCGCGTGGCCGCCCAGCTCATGGGCGTGAATGTCGACCGCTACTCGATGATCGGCTTCGCGCTCGGCGCGCTGCTCGCCGGTGTCGTCGGCGGCCTGCTGGTCACCATCACCGGCGTCAATTCCGGCATTGGCGGGCCGATCTCCATCAAGGCGTTCCTCATGGTGATGATCGGCGGCGCGGGTGTCGTCGGCGGCGCCATCGCCGGCGGGTTCATCCTCGGCATGATGGAATCGGTTGGCCTGAACGTGCTGCGCGAGTTCGGCGACGTGACCTATCTCGTCATCTTCGTGCTGCTGATGGTGTTCCTGAGCCTTCGCCCGAACGGGCTGATGGGCAAGCCGTGGGGCTGAACCGGTGAACAACGCAACCAAGCTTCTCCTCGCCGCCGCGTTCGTCCTGTTCCTGCTGGTCGGCGTGCCAGCCCTGATCGCCGCGACCGGACGCAACGACCTCTATTACACGCTCACCTCCGTCGCCCTGCTCTCCATCATCAGCGGCGGCGTCTGGCTGACCTTCTATATCGGGCGGATCAACATCGGGCAGGGCGCCTTCGCCCTGCTGGGCGGCTATGTCTCGGCCGTGCTGGTCATGACCTATGGCGTCTCCTTCTGGCTCACGCTACCGGCCGCCGGCCTTGTCTGCGCGCTCGCCAGCGTGCTCATCGGCCTGCCGATCCTTCGGCTGCGCGGCGTCTATTTCGCCATGGTGACGCTGACGCTCACCGAGGTGATGCGGCTTCTCGCGCTTGCCGTGCCGATCACCAACGGGGCGAAGGGCATCGTCTCCATCCCGCTGCCGGGCGGGGTGAGCCTGTTCGGCCTGACGCTGATCCCGGACTTCGCCACGCTGGAGAACCCACGTCTCGCCTTCTACATCGCCTCGGTGGTGCTGATGGTGCTGTGCTTCGGCGCGCTGTACCGGCTGGTGCATTCGCGCATCGGCCATATCTGCCTGTCGTTGCAGCAGAACGAGGAGCTGGCCTCCTCCATCGGCGTCAACATCGCCTCCATCCGCGTGCTTTGCTACGCGATCTCCTCCTTCCTCGGCGGGCTGGGCGGGGCGATGTTCGCAGCGATCTCGCAGTCGATCTATCCGTCGAGCTTCACGGTCGCCGATTCCGTCAACTTCATGCTGAACTGCTTCCTCGGCGGGCTGCATTATGTGTTGGGGCCGATCCTTGGCACCTTCGCGCTGTATTTCGGCTGGGACCTGCTGTTCCAGACCGGCGTCTACCAGCTTCTCATCTTCTCCAGCGCGCTCATCGTGCTGATGCTGGTGCTGCCCAACGGGTTGCTGAGCCTGCGGCTACCGCGCAAGAAGGGAGCCTGAGCATGGATTACATTCTCGAAGTCTCCAACCTGACCAAGCGCTATGGCGGGCTGATCGCCAATAGCGGCATCTCCTTCGGGGTGAAGGAGCACGAGATCCTCTCGGTGATCGGGCCGAACGGGGCGGGCAAGTCGACCCTGTTCAAGCAGATCGCCTCCTTCGTCTCGCCCACCGAGGGCGAGGTGCGCTTCCGCGGCGAGCGCATTTCCGGGCTGTCGCCGCACAAGGCGGCACGGCGCGGCGTGGTGCGGACCTTCCAGGAAACCACCATCTTCAAGACGATGAGCGTGCGCGACAACATCATCATCGCGCACCATCTGCGCGCGCGCTCCTCGCTCGCCGGGTTCTTCTTCGGCACCCGGACCGCGCGGGACGACCAGGCGGCCTTCGCCCGCTCGGCGGACGAGATCATCGATTTCCTCGGACTGGGGCACCAGCGCGACGAGATCGCCAGCAACCTGCCGCACGGCCATCTGCGCGCGCTGGGCATCGCCATCGGCCTCGCCACCAACCCGGCGGTGCTGCTGCTCGACGAGCCCTTCGCCGGCATGAACCACGACGAGACCCGCCGTGCGGTGGAGATCGTGCGCGGGGTGCGCGCGCGGGGCGTCACCATTCTCCTCGTCGAGCACGACATGCCGGCGGTGATGAACATTTCCGACCGCATCGTGGTGCTGAACTTCGGCCAGAAGATCGCCGAGGGCACGCCGAAGGAAATCCAGGAAAACCAGGATGTCATCGACGCCTATCTCGGTGTCGAGGACGAGTCGATCGGGATGTAGCGATGACGACACTTCTCTCGTTCGACGACGTTCACCTCTATTACGACCACGTCTACGCGCTGAAGGGCGTTTCGCTCGACGTGAAGGAGGGCGAGACGGTCGCGCTGATCGGCGCCAACGGCGCCGGGAAGTCCTCGATCCTGCGGGCGATCACCGGACTGCGCAAAATCCGCTCCGGCGAGATCCGCTTCGATGGCAGGCGCCTCGACGGCATGGCCTCGGACGACATCGTGCGCGCCGGCATATCCATGGTGCCGGAAGGGCGGCGGGTGTTTCCGCTCATGTCGGTGCGCGACAATCTGCTGATGGGCGCGTTCACCCGCTCGTCCAAGGGCGAGATTCAGCAATCGCTGGAGATGGTGCTGACGCGCTTCCCCCGGCTGAAGGAGCGCTATTCCCAGGCGGCGGGCACGATGAGCGGGGGCGAGCAGCAGATGCTGGTGATCGGCCGCGCGCTGATGGCCCGTCCCCGCCTGCTGCTGCTGGACGAGCCCTCGCTCGGCGTGGCGCCGAAGCTCGTGCAGGACATTGCCCGCTCCATCGTCGCCATCAACCGCGACGACAAGGTGAGCGTGCTGCTCGTCGAGCAGAATTCGCGCATGGCCCTGCGTATTTCGCAAAGGGCCTATGCGTTGACTATCGGCTCGATTGCCCTCAGTGGCACTTCCGCCGACATGCTGGTCGATGACCGCATCAAGAAGCTCTATCTCGGCGGCGAGATCTAGGATCCCTCATGCGCATTCTGGTCGTGAATCCCAACACCACCGCGTCCATGACCACGAAGATCGGGGCGGCGGCGCAAAGCGCGGCCTCGCCGGGAACGCAGGTGATCGCCGTCAACCCGCCGGACGGGCCGGTGAGCATCGAAGGCTATTATGACGAGGTGTTCTCGATCCCCGGCCTGATTTCGGAGATCCGCAAGCGACCGGACATGGATGCCTACATCATCGCCTGCTTCGACGACACCGGCCTCGACGCGGCGCGCTGCGCGACCTCGGCGCCGGTGATCGGCATCGGCGAGGCGGCCTTCCACATGGCGAGCCTGGTCGCGGGCACCTTCGGCGTGGTCACCACGCTGGCGCGCTCGGTTCCGGCGATCCAGCACAATCTGAAGCGCTACGGTCTGATGGAACGCTGCGCGCGGGTGCGCTCCTCCGAGGTGGCGGTGCTGGAGCTGGAAGAGCCCGGCTCCGACGCCTCGGCCCGGATTCTGGAGGAGATGCGCCGTTCGCTGGCCGAAGACCGTGCCGAGGCCATCGTGCTGGGCTGCGCCGGCATGGCCGACCTCGCCGGACGGCTGTCGCGCGAGGTCGGCGTGCCGGTGCTCGACGGCGTGTCCTGCGCTGTGAAGCTTTGCGAGGCGCTGGTGCATCTGGGGCTCCGCACCTCCAAGATCGGCGGCTACGCGCCGCCGCGCGCCAAAAGCTATACGGGGATTTTCTCCCCCTTCTCCCCCGGCGCTTGACGACGTGACGGGCGGCACTCGATATTACGGCTGATCGGGGGACCGGTATTCACGTTACGTGCCAACGCCGGAACGGCAAGAGCGAAGAAGATGCTTGTGACCGTTCCCGAACCTGAGAAGCCCGCCGCCCGCTGGCAAGGCGTCTACGCCGCGCTACGCGAGGCCATCATCGGCCGCAAGCTCGCGCCGGGCACCAAGCTGCCGGAAGACGCGCTGGCTGCCATCTACACGGTGAGCCGCACCGTGGTGCGCGCCGCCCTGCAGGCGCTGTCGCATGACCGGCTGGTGCGGCTGGAGCCCAATCGCGGCGCCTTCGTCGCCAGCCCCTCCACCAAGGAGGCGCGGGAGGTGTTCGAGGCGCGGGGGTTGATCGAGCCGCAGTTGGCGGCGCTGGCGGCGCGGACGGCGACGCCGGCCGACATCGCCCATCTTCGGGCGCATCTCGGCAAGGAGCGCGAGGCGCTGGCCACGGACGCCAACGCCGCCGAGGCCATCGCGCTCTCCGCGCATTTCCATGTCGAGATCGCCGAGATCGCCGGCCATTCGATCTACACCGAATTCGTGCGCGACCTCGTCTCCCACTCCTCGCTGATCATCGCCCTGTACTGGACGCAGCGCGAAACCACCTGCAAGTGCGAGGCGCACCGCGAGCTGGTGGACGCGATCGCCGAGGGCGAGCCGCTGAAGGCGGCGGCGATCATGCGCGAGCACATTTCCGAACTGCTGCACGGCCTCGACCTGTCGCGCAAGGAAGGCCCCGCGACCAGCCTGCAGGACCTGCTCAAATAGTTCGCGCTGCCGCCCTTCAGGGTGGGGAAGCGACGGGGGCCGTGATCACCTCTCAGGCGCGAGAAGGTGCGCCAGCCGTGTCGCCATGTCGGTGCCGCCGGTTCCGAGAGAGGCGACGATGCTCATATGGTCCTCTGCCGGCATCGACGTCTGCACATCGAGGCCGTTTGCGGAGAGCCGACGAGCAAAGTCGGCCGCCTGCGCGTGAAAAGGCGGCGTTTCCCGCGCGCCGACCGTCAGCGACACCCGCCCGTCTGCCCGATAGTCGCGCCGCAGCGGGCTGAAGCGGGCGATCTCGTCGTCGGTGAGAGCGATCAGGTCCTTGAGGAAGGATTTCTGCAGCGGCGCGAGATCGTAGATGCCGCTGAGGAGCAGCGCGCCCTTGATGGATCGCGCGGCCTCTTGCTCGGCCAGCATCAGCGCGGCGAGATGCGCCCCCGCCGAGTGGCCGCTGAGGGTGAAGCGCGCCGGGTCGCCGCCATGCTCGCCGATCCGGTCGGCCACCCACGTACAGGCGCGCCGGATCTGCGCGACGAGCGTCTCCATCCGCACCGCCGGCATCAGCGCGTAGTCGACGATGACGGCGATCGCTCCCGCCTGCGTGACGGTCTCCGCGACAAAGGAGAAGTCCTCCTTCGCGAACATCCGCCAGTAGCCGCCATGGATGAACATGTGTACCGCCCCTGTCGCGGCGTGCGGGGGCGGCAAGAACAGGTCGAGCCGCTCTGCCGGCGAGGGGCCATAGGCGATGTCGGCGCGCATAAGCAGGCGGGCACGGGTGGCGGCACTGCGCGCGGCATAGTCGGCCATGTGCCGGTCGAAATCCGGCACGTGGTCGCGGGTGCGAAACGGATCGGGTGCGTCAGCCATGGGCGTGGCGGGGGCTCAGAGGGCGGTGGCGATGTATTTTGCCTCCAGGAATTCCATCACGCCATGGTGCGCGCCCTCGCGGCCGAGGCCGGACTGCTTGGTGCCGCCGAACGGCGCCGCCGGATCGGAGACGAGGCCGCGATTGAGGCCGACCATGCCGGTGTCGATCCGCCGCGACACGCGCAGGCCGCGCGCGAGATCGCGCGTGAACACATAGGCGGCGAGGCCGTATTCCGTGGCATTGGCCAGCGCCACCGCCTCGTCCTCCGTCTCGAACCGGCTGAGGGCGGCGACGGGGCCGAAGATTTCCTCGCAGCCCATCGCCGCAACCGCCGGCACATCGGCGAGCACGGTGGGCGGGTAGAAATGGCCCGGGCCCTCCGGCCGCACGCCCCCGCAGAGCAGCCGGGCGCCGCGCGCGAGGGCATCCTCGACCAGCCGCTCGATCTTCTCCACCGCCTTGCCGGTGATCATCGGCCCGCATTCGGTGCCGGCATCCGGGCCGGGGCCGACCTTCAGCGCCGCCATGCGGCGGGTGAGCGCCTGCGCGAAGCGGTCATACAGGCCGGCCTGCACATAGATGCGGTTGGCGGCGGTGCAGGCCTCGCCGGCATTGCGCATCTTGGCCAGCATGGCGCCTTCGAGCGCCACGTCGAGATCGGCATCGTCGAATACGATGAGCGGCGCGTTGCCGCCAAGTTCCATGGAACAGCTGATGACGTTCTTCGCCGCCTCCGCCAGCAGCGTCCGCCCCACTGGCGTCGAGCCGGTGAAGGAGAGCTTTCGCACGCGCGGATCGCCCAGCATCGCGGCGGTCACCGGGCCGGGCGTGGTGGTGGTGAGCACATTGACCACGCCCGGCGGCACGCCCGCCTCCTCGTACAGCGCGGCGAGGGCATAGGCGGTGAGCGGGGTCTCGCTCGCCGGCTTCAGCACCACGGTGCAGCCCGCCGCCAGCGCCGGGCCGATCTTGCGGGTCGCCATGGCGGCGGGGAAGTTCCACGGGGTGATGAGCACGCAGATGCCCATCGGCTCATAGTCGACGATGATGTGGTTGCTCCCGGCCGGCGAGAGCTGGAAGTCGCCGGTGATGCGCACCGCTTCCTCGGCGTTCCAGCGAAAGAACTCGGCGGCATAGGCGACCTCGCCCCGCGCATCGCGCAGCGCCTTGCCGTTTTCCAGCGAGATGAGACGGGCGAGGTCCTCGGCGCGCGCCGTCATCAGCTCGAAGCAGCGGCGCAGGATTTCCGAGCGGCGGCGCGGCGACGTGGCCCGCCAGCCCGGCGCGGCGGCGGCGGCAGCCTCGACCGCCGCTTGCGCCTCGGCCACGCCGGCGTCCGGTACCTCGGCGAGCACCTCACCGGTCGAGGGATCGATGACCGGGATGCGCGCGGCCGCCTCCGGCCACGCCCATTTTCCGCCGATATAGAGCCCCCGTGCGCCAGCGGCCGGGCCGATGCACGGTGCGGCGTCTGCGGGGGGATGGGGAGCTGTGGCGATGTTCATGGCTGGACTTCCTGCTCAAGGGCGACGGCCGCCGCGGCGACATCGCCGGCATAGGCGGCGTCGAGAAGACGGCGCATCTCGGGCGCCCCGATGGGGCGCGGATTGTTCTTGATCAGCCGCTCGATGGCGAGCGCCTGCTCGCCCGTCCAGGCGAGCTGGTCGCGGGCGAGGCCGAGCCCTGCGAGGGTCGGGCTGATGCCGATGGCGGCGAGGAGGCGCGTCACCTCTTCGATCGCCGCATCCGCCAGCGCGGCGCGCGAGCGCCCTTCGGCGGAGAGGCCCAGCGCGAGGGCGATCTCGGCCATCTCGTCCAGCGCGGCATCGCGGTTGAAACGCATCACATAGGGCAGCAGCGTCGCGACGCCGAGCCCGTGCGCGGTGTGGGTGAGGGCGCCGACGGGGTACTGGATGGCGTGGGCGGCGGCCGTGCCGGCGGTGCCGAAGGCGCAGCCGGCGGCCAGCGCGGCGAGCATCACATCGGCCCGCGCGTCCTCGTCGGCCCCGTCGCGGCAGGCGCGTTCCAGGCTGCGGCCGATGAGGCGGATGGCGAGCAGGGCGAAATGGTCGGTGAGCGCGCTCTTGCCGATGAAGACGTGGCGCTGCGCCAGTTCCGGGGAGGGCGCCCGGCGCCCGGCGGTGAAGGCCTCGATGGCGTGGGTGAGAGCGTCCGCCCCCGCGATGGCGGTGAGCGAGGCCGGGCAGGAGAGGGTGAGGTCGGGATCGCAGATCGCAGTGCGCGGAATGAGGTGCGGGCTGGAAATGCCGACTTTCAGCGTGCGATCGGGATCGGTGATCACCGCCACCGGCGTCGCTTCCGATCCCGTTCCGGCCGTGGTCGGCACGGCGATGATCGGCAGCACCGGGCCGGGGACCTTGAACTCCCCGTAGTAGTCCGGCAACCGCCCGCCATGGCTGATGAGAAGCGCGGCGCATTTGGCCATGTCGAGGCAGCTGCCGCCACCGATGCCGATGACGAGATCCGGGGCGAAGGCGCGCGCGGCCTCGGCACACTCCGCCGCGCTGTCGCGCGGCACGTCCGGCAGCACGCGGTCGTCGACATGGACGGCCAGCCCGGCTTCCTCCAGCCCGGCACGCATCCGGGCGAACTCGTCGGAGGCGGAAAGGCGTTCGTCGGTGCAGATCAGAGCCCGCCCGCCCAGGCGCCGCGCGACCTCGGGCAGGGCGCGGCGCTGGCCCTTGCCGAACAGGATTTCGGTGGGAAGCCGAATGGCAGCGAAGGATGTCACGGTTTCATCCATTTGAAGAGGCTACAGAATTCAGCCTAGCCACATTTCCTACACGAAATCGTATAGGATATCGTATTGAATGCGGCAGAGGATCATGCTAGCTCTGGATCATTGTCAAGGGGCAAAACCGTGCGCAGTCCGAAAGCTCTCGCCACTTCCGCTCTCGCCATCGGGCCGCGCGACGGCTCGCAGGCCATCCAGCGCAATGCCGGCCTCGCCGAGGAGGTCTATGAGGCCATTCTCGCCCGGCTGATGGCGCTGAAGATTCCCCCCGGCTCGCGCATCACCGTCGACAATCTCGTGCGCGAGCTTGCGGTCTCGCAGACGCCGATCCGCGAGGCGCTGGGCCGGCTGGAAGGCGAGGGGCTCGTCGTGAAGACGCACCTCGTCGGCTACAGTGCCGCCCCGCAGATCACCCGCACGCGCTTCAACGAGCTTTATGAGCTGCGCCTGCTGCTGGAGCCGGATGCGGCCGGCCGTGCCGCTGCCGTCATGACCGACGGGGCGCTGGCCGACCTGGCCGAGGCCGCCGGAGTGATGTCGCGCGAGGGCGGTGCCGACGACCGGGCGCGTTATTCGCAGTTTGCCCGCCAGGACGCGCTGTTCCACGACCGCATCCTGGAGATCGCCGGCAATGCGCTGGTGCGGGAAACGCTCGCCCACCAGCACACCCATTTCCACATCTTTCGCCTGATGTTCCACGCGCGCGTCACCGAGGAAGCGCTGGACGAGCACGCGGCGATCCTCGCGGCCTTCGCGGCGCGCGATTCCGAGGCCGCCCGGCAGGCGATGCGCCTGCATATCGAGCGCTCGCGCGACCGCCTGCTGCCGGCGTTCGACCTATGAGCGCCGCGCCGCTCACCCTCTTGCCCGACGTCGCGACGGCGGGGCCTGTCCTGCGCGCCGAGCATCTCGCCAAGGAGTTCAGCGGGGTGAGGGTGCTTTCCGACGTGTCGCTCGACATCCGCGCCGGCGAAATCCACGCGGTGATCGGGGAGAACGGCGCCGGCAAGTCGACGCTGATGCGCCTGCTCTCGGGCTATCTCAAGCCGAGCGAGGGGACGCTGTTCATGGACGGCGCGCCGGTCGCCTTCCATGCCCCGGCGGACGCACAGGCCGCCGGCATCGCGCTGGTGCATCAGGAAATCCTGCTCGCCGATGCGCTGACCGTCACCGAGAACATCTTCATCGGCCGCGAGATCGCCCGTTTCGGCCGGCTCGACGAGCGTGCGATGCGCGCGGCGGCGGCGGCGCAGTTGGAGGAGATCGGCTGCAAGGTGCCGCCCACCGCGCTGGTGCGCGACATCTCGCTGGCCAACCGGCAATTGGTGCAGATCGCCAAGGCGCTGCTCGGCACCCAGCGCGTCGTCATCTTCGACGAGCCCACCGCCGTGCTGACCCATGACGAGGTTGACCCGCTGCTCGACATCATCGTCGAGCTTCGAGCTCGCGGCGTCGCCATTCTCTACATCAGCCACCGGCTCGACGAGGTGGAGCGGCTCGCCGACCGGGTGACGGTGCTGCGCGACGGGCGGATGGTCGGCACCTATGACGCGCAGGGCCTGACGCCGCATCGCATGGCGAGCCTGATGGTGGGGCGCGAATTCGCCAGCCTCTACCCTGAGCGGCAGGACCCGGCGCGGCTTGCTGCAGGCGAGGCCACGCCGGCGCTCGAAATCGAAAACGCCCATGTCCCCGGCTTCGTCCGCGACGTGTCGCTGACCCTGCGCAAGGGCGAAATCCTCGGCCTCGCCGGCATGATCGGCGCCGGGCGCACCGAATTGTTCGAAGGGCTGCTCGGCCTGCGGCCCGCCAGCTTCGGCGCCGTGCGGCTGCATGGGGAGCCCGTACACTTCCATTCGCCGGCGCAGGCGGCGGCGAAGGGGCTCGGCTACCTGACCGAGGACCGCAAGGGCAAGGGGCTGCTGCTGGATGAAAAGCTGGCGCCGAACCTCACCCTCGCGTCGCTGGACCGCGTGCACCCGGCCTCCGGGCTCGACCTCGCGGGGGAGACGCGGCTGCTCGACCGGGCCGTCGCCAGCTACGACATCCGGCTGCGCAGCCGCGAGGCGAAGGCCGGGCAGCTCTCCGGCGGCAACCAGCAGAAGCTGCTGCTCGCCAAGGTGATGCTGAACGACCCCACGGTGCTCGTCATCGACGAACCCACGCGCGGCATCGACATCGCCAATAAGAGCCAGATCTACGCCTTCATCCAGTCGCTGGTGCGCGAGGGGCGCTCCTGCATCGTCATCTCCTCGGAAATGCAGGAGCTGATCGGCCTGTGCGACCGCATCCTCGTCATGCGCGCCGGCCGGATCAATGGCGAACTCGCCGGCGACGCCATGACCGAAAGCAATGTCGCGCTCTGCGCCACCAGCAGCGCGGCCAACGAACAAAATCTGGGAGGAACATAGATGGCTGACCTGGCCGCCGCGCCCCCGCGCGCTTCGCATGGCTGGTCGATCGGCTGGGGCGATGCGGGCCCCTTCCTGGCGCTGGCCGCGCTGGTGCTGATCGGATTCCTCATCAATCCCGACTTCCTGTCGGCCAACAACATCGCCAATGTCGTCACCCGCAGCGCCTTCATCGCCATCATCGCCATCGGCGCCACCTTCGTCATCGCCTCGGGCGGGCTCGATCTTTCCGTCGGCTCGATGGCGGCGTTCATCACCGGGGTGATGATCCTGTTCATGAACTGGGCGGCGCCGAGCGTCGGCACGGCGGCGATCCCGCTCGGCATGGCGGTGGCACTGGTGACGGGGCTGGCCTGCGGCCTGCTCAACGGCACCATCGTCACCCTCGGCCGCATCGAGCCCTTTATCGCCACGCTGGGCACGATGGGCATCTTCCGCGCGCTCATCACCTATATGACCGATGGCGGCACGGTGGCGATCGACCGCAGCCTGCGCGAAGCCTATCGGCCGGTCTATTTCGGCGATGTGCTCGGCGTGCCGATCCCGATCCTGGTCTCGCTCGCCGTCGCGCTGGTGGCCGCCTATGTGCTCTACCGCACCCGTTATGGACGCCGCTGCGTCGCCGTCGGGGCGAATGAGGACGTGGCGCGCTATTCCGGCATCTCGGTGGCGCGGGTGCGCACGATGGCCTTCGTCATCCAGGGCGCCTGCGTCGCCATCGCCGCCATCTGCTACGTGCCGCGCCTCGGCGCGGCGACGCCGACCACCGGCGTGCTGTGGGTATTGCACGTCATCACCCCCGGCGTCATCGGCGGCACCGCGCTGCGCGGCGGGCGCGGGCGAGTGTGGGGCACGGTCGCCGGTGCGGTGATCCTCGAATTCATCGCCAATCTGATGGTCCTGTCCGACTTCGTCTCCGAGTACCTCGTC
>JAEYTJ010000378.1 GCA_023434095.1 Pseudomonadota bacterium
CGGAAATGGTGATGCCGGGCGACAACATCACGGTCGACGTGGCGCTGATCGTTCCGATCGCGATGGAAGAGAAGCTGCGCTTCGCCATCCGCGAAGGCGGCCGCACCGTCGGCGCCGGCGTCGTCGCTTCCATCATCGAGTGATGTCGACAATCCCGAGGGGCGCGGGAACGCCTGCGCCCCTTTTTCGTGGAGCTCGTTACTGAGCCCGACTGACGAGCCCTCTGGGAGCCTGAAGTCAATGAACGGCCAAAATATTCGGATCCGCCTCAAGGCGTTCGATCACCGCATCCTGGATGCCTCGACGCGCGAAATCGTTTCGACGGCCAAGCGCACGGGCGCCCAGGTCCGCGGGCCTATTCCGCTTCCGACGCGGATCGAGAAGTTCACGGTCAATCGTTCTCCCCACGTGGACAAGAAGTCCCGTGAGCAGTTCGAGATGCGGACGCACAAGCGTCTGCTGGACATAGTCGACCCGACCCCCCAGACGGTGGACGCGCTGATGAAGCTCGACCTCGCCGCGGGTGTCGACGTCGAGATCAAGCTCTGAGAGAAGGCGAAGGGACACGGCCATGCGGTCAGGCGTCATCGCCCAGAAGGTCGGCATGACCCGCATCTTTAACGATGCAGGTGAACATGTTCCGGTCACTGTGCTGAAAGTCGATAATTGCCAGGTGGTTGCCCACCGTACGCTCGAGAAGAACGGCTACACGGCCGTCCAGCTCGGTGTCGGTCAGGCGAAGCCGCAGAACACCACCCGCGCCCTGCGCGGCCACTTCGCGGTCGCGAAGGTCGAGCCGAAGCGCAGGATGGCGGAATTCCGCGTCGAGGAGACCGACCTCATTCCGGTCGGCGCCGAACTGACCGTCGATCACTTCGTGGTGGGCCAGTTCGTCGACGTGACGGGCACCTCCATCGGCAAGGGCTTTGCCGGCGGTATGAAGCGCCATAACTTTGGTGGTCTGCGCGCCACCCACGGCGTGTCGGTTTCGCATCGTTCGATCGGTTCGACCGGTGGTCGTCAGGACCCCGGCAAGACCTTCAAGAACAAGAAGATGCCGGGCCACATGGGCCACGAGACGGTGACGACCCAGAACCTCAAGGTGGTGCTCACTGACGTCGAGCGCGGCCTGATCGCGGTCGAGGGTGCGGTTCCCGGCAACAAGGGTGGCTGGATTCTCGTCGCCGACGCGGTGAAGAAGAAGCTGCCGGAGGCGGCCCCGAAGCCGGGCAAGTTCCGTCTCCCGGGTGCGGAAGCGTCCAGCGAGCCGGCGGCCGACGTTGCGCCCGCGACCGAGGCTGCGGCCGAGGAGAACGTGTGATGGAACTCGCCGTCAAGACTCTCGAAGGGGCCGAGGCCGGCTCCGTCACCCTGTCGGACGAGATCTTCGGTCTCGAGCCGCGCCAGGACATCCTGCACCGCTGCGTCGTGTGGCAGCTGTCGCGCCGCCAGGCCGGCACGCACCAGACGCTGTCGCGCGCTGACGTCAACCGCACCAAGCGGAAGATGTACAAGCAGAAGGGCACCGGCGGCGCTCGCCACGGTGCGGCTTCCGCTCCGCAGTTCCGCGGCGGTGCCAAGGCGTTCGGTCCGGTCTCCCGCAGCCATGCGAGTGACCTGCCGAAGAAGGTGCGCGCGCTCGCCCTGCGCCATGCGCTGTCGTCGAAGGCCAAGGACCAGCAGATCGTCGTTCTCGACGACGCGGTGCTTTCCGAGCCGAAGACCAAGCTGCTCAAGGAGCGGCTGGCGGGTCTCGGCCTGTCGAGCGCACTGGTCGTGTCCGGCGCCGAGGTGGATGCCAATTTCGGCCTCGCCTCGCGCAACGTCACCCATCTCGACGTTCTGCCCATCCAGGGCATCAACGTCTATGACATCCTGCGCCGTCAGACCCTGGTTCTGACGAGGGCGGCTGTCGACGCTCTGGAGGCGCGCTTCAAATGAGTCTCGATCCGCGCCACTACGACGTGATCGTGTCCCCGGTGATCACCGAGAAGGCCACGATGGCGTCCGAGCACAACAAGGTCGTCTTCAAGGTTGCTCTGACGGCTACCAAGCCGCAGATCAAGGAAGCGGTCGAGAAGCTCTTCGACGTCAAGGTCGAGAGCGTCAACACGCTGGTCCGCAAGGGGAAGACGAAGTTCTTCAAGGGCCGCAAGGGCGTGCAGAACGACGTGAAGAAGGCGGTCGTGACCCTCGCCGAGGGGCACTCCATCGACATCACGACGGGTCTGTGAGCCGGAATTAAGGGACCAGAGACATGGCGCTCAAAACCTTCAAGCCGGTAACGCCGAGCCTCCGCCAGCTGGTCATCGTCGACCGCTCGGCCCTGTACAAGGGCAAGCCGGTCAAGACGTTGACCGAGGGCAAGTCGGAGGCGGGCGGCCGCAACAACACCGGCCGGGTGACCGTGCGCTTCCGTGGCGGCGGGCACAAGCAGGCCTATCGCCTCGTCGACTTCAAGCGCACGAAGCGCGATGTGGCGGCGACGGTCGAGCGGATCGAGTACGATCCGAACCGCACCGCCTTCATCGCCCTCATCAAGTATGAGGACGGTGAGCTCAACTACATCCTGGCGCCGCAGCGCCTCGCGGTCGGCGATCAGGTGATCGCCTCCAAGAGCGTGGACGTGAAGCCGGGCAATGCGGCGCCGCTCGGCAACCTGCCGGTCGGCACGATCGTGCACAACATCGAGCTGAAGATCGGCAAGGGCGGCCAGATCGCCCGTTCCGCCGGCTCGTACGCGCAGATCGTCGGCCGTGACCAGGGTTACGTGATCGTTCGCCTCAATTCGGGCGAGCAGCGTCTGATCCATGGCGAGTGCATGGGGACGGTCGGCGCCGTGTCGAACCCGGACCACATGAACACCAACCTCGGCAAGGCCGGCCGTAAGCGCTGGCTGGGCCGTCGTCCGCACAACCGCGGTGTCACCATGAACCCGGTCGATCACCCGCACGGCGGCGGCGAAGGCCGCACCTCGGGTGGACGTCATCCGGTCACGCCCTGGGGCTTCCCCACCAAGGGCAAGAAGACCCGGAAGAACAAGTCGACCACCAAGTTCATCGTGTCCAGCCGGCACGCCCGCAAGAAGTGAGCGAGGGAAACTGAACTATGTCTCGATCGGTCTGGAAAGGTCCGTTCGTCGACGGCTACCTCCTCAAGAAGGCGGATGCCGCGCGCGCGTCGGGTCGTCACGACGTCATCAAGATCTGGAGCCGCCGTTCCACCATCCTCCCGCAGTTCGTGGGGATTACGTTCGGCGTCTATAACGGCAACAAGCACGTCCCGGTTTCGGTTTCCGAGGACATGGTGGGCCACAAGTTCGGCGAGTTCGCCCCGACCCGTACCTATTACGGGCATGCGGCGGACAAGAAAGCCAAGCGAAAGTAGAGGCAGGGTCATGGGAAAGGCAGCTCGTCCGCGCACGCTCGCGGATACGGAAGCCAAGGCGGTTGCGCGTAACCTTCGCGTCAGCCCCCAGAAGCTCAACCTCGTCGCCGGTCTGATCCGGGGCAAGAAGGTCGCGACCGCTCTGGCCGACCTTCAGTTCTCGCGCAAGCGGATCGCCGGCGACGTGAAGAAGTGCCTGGAATCGGCCATCGCCAATGCCGAGAACAATCATGAGCTCGATGTCGACGACCTCATCGTCGCCGAGGCGCATGTCGGCAAGGGGCTGGTCATGAAGCGCTTCGCGGCCCGCGCCCGTGGTCGTGCGAGCCGGATCGAGAAGCCGTTCTCGCATATCACCATCGTGGTGCGTGAAGTCGAGGAGAAGGCCTGATGGGTCAGAAGGTCAACCCGGTCGGGCTGCGGCTCGGCATCAACCGCACCTGGGATTCGCGCTGGTTCGCGGGCAAGGGCGAGTATGGCCAGCTGCTTCACGAGGACATCAAGATCCGTGAAGCGCTGCAGAAGATGCTCAAGCAGGCCGCGGTCTCCAAGATCGTGATCGAGCGTCCGCACAAGAAGTGCCGCGTTACCATTCACTCGGCGCGTCCGGGTGTGGTGATCGGCAAGAAGGGCGCGGACATCGACAAGCTGCGCAAGAAGGTCGCCGAGATGACCAACTCGGAGGTCTTCATCAACATCGTCGAGATTCGGAAGCCGGAAATCGATGCGCGCCTCGTCGCCGAATCGATTGCCCAGCAGCTTGAGCGCCGTGTGGCGTTCCGTCGCGCCATGAAGCGCGCTGTCCAGTCGGCGATGCGTCTGGGCGCGGAAGGCATTCGTATCAACTGCTCCGGCCGCCTCGGCGGCGCGGAAATCGCGCGTCTCGAATGGTATCGTGAAGGGCGCGTGCCGCTTCACACCTTGCGCGCGGACGTGGATTACGGTACGGCCACCGCCTTCACGACCTACGGCACCTGCGGTGTTAAGGTCTGGATCTTCAAGGGCGAGATCCTGGAGCACGATCCGATGGCGCAGGACAAGCGCCAGGCGGAAGGTGATTCCTCGGGTGGTCGCCCGTCGCGTCGCGACGCGGCGTGATCGGATTGATAAAGGAATAAGAGGCGCGACATGCTGCAACCAAAGCGCACGAAGTTCCGCAAGCAGTTCAAAGGCCGTATTCACGGCGTTGCGAAGGGCGGGACTGACCTCAATTTCGGCCAGTTTGGGCTGAAGGCCCTGGAGCCGGAGCGCGTTACCGCGCGTCAGATCGAAGCCGCGCGTCGCGCGCTCACCCGTCACATGAAGCGTGCGGGCCGGGTGTGGATTCGCGTGTTTCCGGACGTGCCGGTGTCTTCGAAGCCGACCGAAGTCCGCATGGGTAAGGGTAAGGGCGCGCCCGACTATTGGGCCGCCAAGATCAAGCCCGGTCGCATCATGTTCGAGATCGATGGCGTGAGCCAGGATATCGCCCGTGAAGCGCTTCGGCTGGCGGCGGCGAAGCTGCCGATCAAGACGCGTTTCGTCGAGCGCATCGCTGAGTGACGGAGGGACAAATGACGAAGGCTTCCGACATTCGGACGAAGACCGCCGACGAGCTGCAGGACCAGCTGCTGAGCCTGAAGAAGGAGCAGTTCAACCTGCGCTTCCAGAAGGCCACCGGCCAGCTCGAGAACACGGCGCGGGTGCGTCAGATCCGTCGCGACGTTGCGCGGGTCAAGACCATTCAGGCGCAGAAGGCCGCTTCGGCGGCCAAGGCTAAGTGAGGAGAGGGCGATGCCGAAGCGTTTGCTGCAGGGCGTCGTGGTGAGCGACAAGCAGGACAAGACCGTTGTGGTCCGGGTCGAGCGCCGTTTCACCCATCCGCTGCTGAAGAAGACCGTCCGCCGTTCCAAGAAGTACCACGCCCATGACGAGGCGAACGCTTGGAAGGAAGGCGACACCGTCTGGATCGAGGAGCACCGCCCCTTGTCCAAGCTCAAGAACTGGATCGTGGTCCAGGGCGAGAAGCGGGCTGAAGTCTGAGCGCCCGGAAACGGGATTGAGGGGCGCGCGCCGGTGACGGCTGCGCGCGGTTTTTGCGAGAAATAGGTGCGTCATGATCCAGATGCAGACCAATCTCGACGTGGCGGACAATTCCGGTGCGCGTCGCGTCATGTGCATCAAGGTGCTTGGCGGTTCGAAGCGCAAGTATGCCCATGTCGGTGACATCATCGTGGTGTCGGTGAAGGAAGCTATTCCGCGCGGCCGCGTGAAGAAGGGCGACGTGATGAAGGCGGTTGTGGTTCGCACCGCCAAGGACATCCGTCGCGTCGATGGTTCGGTGATCCGCTTCGACCGCAATGCGGCCGTTCTGATCAACAACAACAAGGAGCCGGTCGGCACCCGCATCTTCGGGCCGGTTCCGCGCGAGCTTCGCGCCAAGAACCACATGAAGATCATCTCGCTGGCGCCGGAGGTGCTTTGATGGCCGCTAAGATCAAGAAGGGCGACAAGGTCGTCGTTCTCACCGGCCGCGACAAGGGTCGCACGGGCGAGGTTTTCGAGGTGCTGCCGAAGGATGGCACCGCGCGCGTGCGCGGCGTCAATCTGGTGAAGCGGCATCAGCGGCAGAGCGCGAACCAGGAAGGCGGGATCATCTCCAAGGAGGCCCCGCTGAACCTGTCGAACATCGCGCTCGCCGATCCTAAGGATGGCAAGCCGACCCGCGTCGGTTTCCTTGTGCAGGCGGACGGCACCAAGGTGCGCGTCGCCAAGCGCTCGGGGGAGAAGATCGATGGCTGAGACCAGCTACAGCCCGCGGATGAAGTCCCTCTATGAGGACGTCGTTCGCCAGAAGATGATCGAGCAGTTCGGCTACAAGAACCCCATGGAAGTGCCGACGATCGAGAAGATCGTCATCAACATGGGCGTTGGCGAGGCGACCGCCGACACCAAGAAGGTGCAGACCGCCGCCGGCGACCTCGCGCTGATCGCCGGCCAGAAGCCGGTTGTCACCCGCGCCCGCAAGGCGATCTCGAACTTCAAGCTGCGCGAGAACCAGCCGGTCGGTGCGAAGGTCACCCTTCGCAAGACCCGCATGTTCGAGTTTGTCGACCGCCTGGTGAACATCGCCCTGCCGCGCGTCCGCGACTTCCGCGGCCTGAATCCGAAGAGCTTCGACGGCCGCGGCAACTATGCCCTCGGCATCAAGGAGCACATCGTGTTCCCGGAGATCAACTACGACAAGGTTGATCAGATGTGGGGCATGGACATCATCGTCTGCACGACGGCGAAGACGGACGAAGAGGCGCGCGCGCTTCTGAAGGCCTTCAACTTCCCGTTCCGTCAGTAAGCATCCCCTTCCGGCTGTGGGGCGGAGCCCCAAACGCGGAGACTAGGAGCAAGATCATATGGCCAAGAAGAGCTCGGTCGAGAAGAACGAACACCGCCGCAAGCTCGTGAAGAGCTATGCCGGCCGGCGTTCGCGTCTGAAGGCCCTGGTGAGCAACAAGGAACTGCCGATCGAGGAGCGCTTCGCCGCGGTTCTCAAGCTGGCGGAACTGCCGCGCAATTCGGCGAAGGTGCGCATTCGCAACCGCTGCGAAGTCACTGGCCGTCCGCGGGCGTATTATCGCAAGCTGAAGATGAGCCGTATCGCGCTGCGCGAACTCGGTTCCCAGGGCCAGATCCCTGGGCTCGTCAAGTCGAGCTGGTGAGGAGGGTCGATCCATGTCCACGACTGATCCGATCGGCGATCTGATTACCCGCATCCGCAACGCGCAGATGCGCCGCAAGGAAAAGATCTCCACGCCCGGCTCGCGCCTGCGTGCCAGCGTGCTCGAGGTGCTTGCGGCCGAGGGCTACATCCGCGGCTATTCGGCTTCCGAGCCGGTCAATGGTCGTACCGAGTTCGAGATCGAACTCAAGTACTTCGACGGCGAGCCGGTGATCCGCGAGATCTCGCGTGTCTCCAAGCCGGGTCGGCGGGTCTATTCCTCCGTCAAGACCCTTCCCCGCGTCGCCAACGGCCTTGGCGTCGCTGTCGTCTCCACGCCGCAGGGCGTGATGGCGGACCACGAAGCCCGCGAGAAGAACGTGGGCGGCGAGGTCCTCTTCACGGTCTTCTGATCGGGGAGGAGAGAGAGCACATGTCCAAGATCGGTAAAGCCCCCATCACCATTCCGGCCGGCGTGACCGCGTCGATCGATGGCCAGACGGTGAAGGTCAAGGGTCCCAAGGGGACGCTGGAGACCACCGTCGTCGAAGAGATCTCGGTCAAGATGGAGGACGGGGCGATCCTGTTCGCCCTCAACGGCGAGACCAACCGCCACAAGGCGATGTGGGGCCTGTCCCGCACGCTGGTGGCCAATCTGGTCGAAGGCGTGACCAAGGGCTTCGAGAAGAAGCTCGAGATCAGCGGCGTCGGTTATCGCGCCGCCGTCCAGGGCAAGAATCTGAGCCTTGCGCTCGGCTTCAGCCACGACGTGAACTATCCGATTCCGGAAGGAATCCAGATCGTCACGCCGAAGCCGACGGAGATCGTCATCAGCGGCATCGACCGTCAGCAGGTCGGTCAGGTCGCTGCCGAGATTCGCGACTATCGCGGTCCCGAGCCCTACAAGGGCAAGGGCGTGAAGTACGCGGGTGAGTTCATCTTCCGTAAGGAAGGCAAGAAGAAGTAACGGACCCGAACCATGGCACAGTACAAGGACGCTACCGAGCGCCGTAAGGCGCGTGTCCGTCGTGCTCTCCGCACGACGGCGAACGGGCGGCCGCGCCTCTCGGTGCATCGCTCGTCGAAGCACATCTATGCGCAGATCATCGACGATGCGCGCGGCGTGACGCTTGCGTCCGCCTCCACGCTCGAGAAGACCCTGCGGGAAAGCCTGAAGACCGGCGCGGATATCGCGGCGGCCCAGGCGATCGGCAAGCTCGTGGCGGAACGCGCCGTCGCGGCCGGTGTGAAGGACGTGGTCTTCGACCGCGGCGCCTTCATCTATCACGGCCGCGTCAAGGCGCTCGCCGAGTCCGCCCGCGAGGGCGGTCTCAACTTCTGAGATCACGAGCGGGATCCCCCGCAGAACGAAGGATATGATCATGGCTCGTGAACGTGAACGTGAACGCGAGGATCGCGACAACACGTTCGTGGACAAGCTGGTCCACATCAACCGTGTCGCGAAGGTTGTGAAGGGTGGCCGTCGTTTCGGCTTCGCCGCCCTGGTGGTTGTCGGCGACCAGAAGGGTCGCGTCGGCTTCGGCCACGGCAAGGCACGTGAAGTGCCGGAGGCGATCCGCAAGGCGACCGAGGCGGCCAAGCGCGCGCTGATCCGCGTCCCGCTGCGTGAAGGTCGTACGCTGCATCATGACGTGCACGGCCATCATGGCGCCGGCAAGGTCATCCTGCGGGCGGCACCGGCCGGTACTGGCATCATCGCCGGCGGCCCGATGCGCGCCGTCTTCGAGACGCTCGGCATGCAGGACGTGGTGGCGAAGTCGTTCGGCTCGTCCAACCCGTACAACATGGTCCGTGCGACCTTCGAGGCCCTGAAGAACCAGGACAGCCCGCGCCTTGTCGCGGCGCGTCGCAGCCTCAAGGTGTCGCAGCTTCAGTCGCGTCGTCGCGTCGACGACGTCGAAGCGACCGACTGACGCCTGAGAGGTAGGGAAGCTAATCATGGCGAACAGCAGCAAGACGGTCACGGTCGAGCAGACCGGCAGCCCGATCCGCCGCCCCGAAGCCCAGCGTGCGACGCTGATCGGTCTCGGCCTCAACAAGCTTGGGCGTCGCTCGACGCTCGAAGACACCCCGGCCGTGCGTGGCATGATCCAGAAGGTTCGCCACCTCGTCCGCGTCGTCGAAGCGTGACGGCGCTGTAGGAGACTGGCGATGAGCAGCCTTAACGAGATCAAGGACAATTCCGGCGCCCGCAAGAAGCGCATGCGCGTGGGCCGCGGCATTGGTTCGGGCAAGGGCAAGACCGCGGGTCGCGGCGTGAAGGGTCAGACCTCGCGCACCGGCGTCGCGATCAAGGGCTTCGAGGGCGGCCAGATGCCGATCCATCGTCGTCTGCCCAAGCGCGGCTTTACCAACATCTTCGCGCTGGACTGGAACGAGGTGTCCCTCGGCCGTATCCAGACCGCGATCGATGCCGGCAAGCTGGACGCCAAGGCAGTGGTCACGCAGGCCGCGCTGGTCGAGGCCGGCGTCCTGCGCCGCGCCAAGGACGGTGTGCGCGTGCTCGGCTCCGGCGAACTGACCGTCAAGGTCACGCTGGAAGTCGCCCACGCCACCAAGTCCGCGGTCGAAGCGATCGAGAAGGCCGGCGGCAAGGTGACGCTTCTCGCGTCCAAGTCCGAGACTGGCGAAACGGCGGCCTGACGCTTAAGTCAGGCCGTACCGAACTTACAGGGCACAGACGAGGAGCGGAGCCACCATGGCCTCGGCAGCAGAACAGCTCGCGGCAAACCTCAACTTCGGTGCTCTGGCAAAAGCCGACGAACTGAAGAAGCGCATCTGGTTCACCCTGGGTGCGCTTCTCGTTTATCGGCTGGGCACCTACATCCCGATGCCGGGAATCAATCCCGACGCGCTCGCCGACGTGTTCCGCACGGCGCAGCAGGGCATCATCGGGCTCTTCAACATGTTCTCGGGCGGTGCCGTCTCGCGCATGGCCATCTTCGCCCTGAACATCATGCCGTACATCTCCGCCTCCATCATCATCCAGCTGCTGACCACCGTCTCCCCGACGCTGGAAGCGCTGAAGAAGGAGGGCGAGTCCGGCCGCAAGCAGATCAACCAGTACACGCGCTATCTCACGGTGGTGCTGGCCGTGTTCCAGTCCTACGGCATCGCCGTCGGTCTTGAAGGTTCCGGCGCCGTGGTCTCCGATCCCGGCTGGTTCTTCCGCATCTCGACGGTGATCACGCTGACCGGCGGCACCATGTTCCTGATGTGGCTCGGCGAGCAGATCACCTCGCGCGGCATCGGCAACGGCATTTCGCTGATCATCTTCGCGGGTATCGTGGCGGAGCTGCCGTCGGCCATCGCCAACACGCTTGAGCTCGGCCGTCAGGGCGCGCTGTCGACCGGCATCATCCTCGCCGTGATCCTGATGGCCATCGGCATCATCATGTTCATCGTGTTCATGGAGCGGGCGCAGCGCCGGCTGCTGATCCAGTACCCCAAGCGTCAGGTCGGCAATAAGGTCTATGAGGGGCAGTCCTCCCATCTGCCGCTGAAGCTGAACACGTCGGGCGTGATTCCGCCGATCTTCGCTTCGTCGCTGCTGCTGATCCCGACCACGGTCGCGAGCTTCATGCAGAACTCCGGGCCGGGCTGGCTGACGACGGTGACGACGCTGATCGGCCACGGTCAGCCGCTGTTCATGCTGCTTTATGTGCTGCTGATCGTGTTCTTCTGCTTCTTCTACACCGCGATCGTGTTCAATCCGACCGAGACCGCGGACAATCTGAAGAAGCATGGCGGCTTCATTCCGGGCATTCGGCCGGGCGAGCGGACGGCCGAGTATATCGACTATGTGCTGACTCGCATCACGGTCATCGGTGCGGCTTACCTAGCGGTCGTGTGCCTTTTCCCGGAGATTCTCATCTCCTATGCCGCCGTCCCGTTCTACTTCGGCGGCACGTCGCTGCTGATCGTGGTGAGCGTGACGATGGATACGGTGGCCCAGGTTCAGGGGCATCTGCTGGCGCACCAATATGAGGGGCTGGTCAAGAAGGCCAAGCTCAGGGGGAAGCGCCGATGAGGCTTATACTGCTCGGACCTCCGGGGGCGGGGAAGGGCACGCAGGCCCAGCGTCTGGTGGCGCGGCACGGGATCGTGCAGCTTTCGACCGGCGACATGCTGCGCG
The DNA here is from genome assembly GCA_023434095.1 of Pseudomonadota bacterium. Classification (GTDB taxonomy): domain Bacteria; phylum Pseudomonadota; class Alphaproteobacteria; order Rhizobiales; family Xanthobacteraceae; genus Ancylobacter. The sequence continues at coordinate 11,238 of JAEYTJ010000378.1, forward strand.
AGGCAGTCCGCAACGAAACGCCGATCGGCCTGAAGGCCAAGGCGGTGATGGATGCCGGCAAGCTGGTCTCGGACGAGATCGTCATCGGCATCATTTCCGACCGGATCGACCAGGCGGACTGCGCCAAAGGGTTCATTCTCGATGGCTTTCCCCGCACCGTGGCCCAGGCTGAGGCACTCGACCGCATCCTGGCGCTGAAGGGTCTGAAGCTCGACGCGGTGATCGAGCTGAAGGTCGACCAGGACAAGCTCGTCGACCGGATCATTCAGCGGGCCAAGGAGACAGCGGCGCGCGGCGAGCCGGTGCGCAAGGACGACGACCCCGAGGTGTTCAAGACGCGGCTTGAAGCCTTCAACCGGGATACGGCCGTCGTCGCGCCCTATTATGCCGAACGCGGCATGCTGGCGACGATCGACGGAATGAAGCCGATCGACGAGGTAACCAAGGCCATCGCCGACGTCCTCGAACTGGCGTGAGTCTTTCTGCGTGGCTTGACATGGTGGCGGAATCGCTCTATGTGCCGCGCTTCACTCAAGCGGGTGCCGCCAATCGACATCATTTCGCTGATGTCGGGCGGCCTCGTGCGTATCTCCGCAAGGGCCGGCCTCCACCGGCGCGGGGCATTCTCATCACCGGCTCGCCGGTCCACATGGAGAGAGCGACGTGGCTCGTATTGCAGGCGTTAACATCCCGACCAACAAGCGCGTGATCATTGCGCTTCAGTACATTCACGGCATCGGTGCCAAGAACGCCGCCGAGATCGTCGAGAAGGTCGGTATTCCGCTCGATCGTCGCGTCAATCAGCTGACCGACCAGGAAGTTCTCCAGATCCGCGAGGCCATCGACCGCGACTATCTGGTCGAGGGCGACCTGCGCCGCGAAGTTTCGATGAACATCAAGCGTCTGATGGACCTCGGCTGCTACCGCGGCCTGCGTCATCGTCGCGGCCTGCCGGTGCGCGGTCAGCGTACCCACACCAATGCCCGTACCCGCAAGGGTCCCGCCAAGGCGATCGCCGGCAAGAAGAAGTGAGGAGGGCGGGCGCAAGCCCGCTTTTCGGCGCCGGCGCCTTGAGCCGCCGGCGCATTTGTTTTCTCCAATCCCGAGCGCCTGGAATGACGGGCGCGCCCGAAGGATCCGAAGTCTATGGCCAAAGAAGCTGCCCGCATTAAGCGCCGTGAGCGCAAGAACATTGCCTCCGGCGTCGCGCATGTGAATGCGTCGTTCAACAACACCATGATCACCATCACCGATGCGCAGGGCAACACGATCGCCTGGTCCTCGGCGGGCGCCATGGGCTTCAAGGGTTCGCGCAAGTCGACGCCCTATGCGGCGCAGGTCGCCGCCGAGGATTGCGCCCGCAAGGCCGCCGATCACGGCATGCGTACCATCGAGGTCGAGGTCTCCGGTCCGGGCTCCGGCCGCGAGTCGGCGCTGCGTGCCTTCCAGGCGGCGGGCTTCACCGTGACGTCGATCCGCGACGTGACGCCGATCCCGCACAATGGCTGCCGTCCGCGCAAGCGTCGGCGCGTCTGACGCCTAATCATCCAGCGGCGCCTCGGGCGCCGCAGGGGCCGCTGCTTCCGGCCTTCCCCGCGCCGCTGAGGGGAAGTCGCCGGGCAGGGAGTCCGGGGCACCGTCGAAACCAAGGGTGACGTCGTGATTCAAAAGAACTGGCAAGAGCTGATCAAGCCCGAGAAGCTTGAAGTCTCGCTCGGCAGCGACCCGAAGCGTCTGGCGACCGTCGTCGCTGAGCCGCTCGAGCGCGGCTTCGGGCAGACGCTCGGCAATGCGCTGCGCCGCATCCTGCTGTCGTCGCTCCAGGGCGCGGCGGTGACGTCCGTGCATATCGACGGGGTGCTGCACGAGTTCTCGTCGATCCCGGGCGTGCGCGAGGATGTGACCGACATCGTCCTCAACATCAAGGACATCGCCATCAA
>JAEYTJ010000020.1 GCA_023434095.1 Pseudomonadota bacterium
ACCTGCTGCGCCCGCGCGGTCGCGACGAGGTGGCGCTGGTGTTTCGCGGCGAGGACAAGGTCGAGCGGCAGGTGCGCTTCGGGGAACTGACCGATCTCGTCTCGCGGCTGCAGCAGGCGCTGCGCGCGGCCGGGGTCGGCGTCGGCGATCGCGTGGCGGCCACGATGCCGAACCTGCCGGAAACGATCGCGATGATGCTTGCGGCGTCCTCGCTGGGCGCAGTGTTCTCCTCCTGCTCGCCGGATTTTGGCGAGCGCGGCATTCTGGACCGCTTCGGCCAGATCGAACCCAAGGTCTATGTCGCCTGCGACGGCTACTGGTACAATGGCAAGCCGGTTTCCATCGCCGAGAAGTTGCGGGCCGCCGTGCCGCAACTTCCGGGCGTGGTGGCGACGGTGATCGTGCCCTATCTCGGCCAGGCCGAGGAGGTGGCGGCTGCGCTGCCGAACGGGGTGACGCTGGACGCGTTCGCCGCCCCCTTCGCGCCGGCGCCGCTCGACTTCGAGCGGCTGCCCTTCAACCACCCGCTGTTCATCCTGTTCTCCTCCGGCACGACGGGTGCGCCCAAATGCATCGTGCACGGGGCCGGCGGCACGCTGCTCCAGCACATCAAGGAGCACCGGCTGCACTGCGACCTCGTGCCCGGCGACCGGCTGTTCTACTTCACCACCTGCGGCTGGATGATGTGGAACTGGCTGGTGAGCGGCCTCGCCAGCGATCTCACTCTGTGCCTTTATGACGGCTCGCCCTTCGCCCCCGGCGCCTCCGTGCTGTGGGACTATGCGGAGAAGGAGCGCTTCGCCCTGTTCGGCACCTCGGCGAAATATATCGACCAGCTGCGCAAGGAAGGCGTCCGCCCCGGCGCGACGCACGACCTCACCGCGCTGAAGGCGATGACCTCCACCGGCTCGCCGCTGGCGCCGGAGAGCTTTGCCTTCGTCTATGAGGCGATCAAGCCGGACCTTCACCTCGCCTCGATTTCCGGCGGTACCGACATCGTCTCCTGCTTCGTACTCGGCGACCCCACCGCGCCGGTCTACAGGGGCGAGATCCAGGCGGCGGGGCTTGGCATGGCGATCGAGGTGTGGTCGGACGAGGGCGTGCCCGTCACCGGCGAGCGCGGCGAGCTGGTCTGCACGAAGCCCTTCCCCTGCATGCCGGTCATGTTCTGGAACGACCCGGAGGGCGCCAAGTACCGCGCCGCCTATTTCGAGCGCTTCCCCAATGTCTGGTGCCATGGCGACTTCGCCGAATGGACCGCCCATGGCGGGCTGATCATCCATGGCCGCTCCGACGCGACGCTGAACCCGCAGGGCGTGCGCATCGGCACCGCCGAGATCTACGCCCAGGCCGAGCAGATCCCGGAGATCGTCGAGGCCATTGCCATCGGCCAGGAATGGGACAATGACGTGCGCGTGGTGCTGTTCGTGCGGCTGCGCGAGGGGGCCGTGCTCGACGCCGAGCTCGACAGGCGCATCCGCACCCAGATCCGCACCGGGGCCAGTCCGCGCCATGTGCCGGCCCGCATCGTCGCGGTGGCCGACATTCCGCGCACCCGCTCGGGCAAGATCACCGAGCTGGCCGTGCGCGACGTGGTGCATGGCCGGCCGGTGAAGAACACCGAGGCGCTGGCCAATCCGGAATCGCTGGAGCTTTTCCGCAACCGGCCCGAACTGGCGCAGTAGGCCCGTTAGGGCCGCTCAGATCGGCGGGAGGTTCAGCCACTTGGCGGCGGCGCTGAGGATGAGGTCCACGGCCAGCGCGGCGAGGATCATGCCCATCACCCGGCTGATGATCGAGGCGCCGCCCCGGCCGATGAGGTTCACCAGCCGGCCCGCCGCCAGCATGATGGCGAGCGTCATCAGCAGCACCAGGCTGAAGGTGGCGATCGTCATCGCCCGTTCGGGGAAGTCGTGGCGCGCATTGTCGGTCAGCACCACGGCGGCCAGCATTGCCCCCGGGCTGGCGATGGAGGGAATCGCGAGCGGGTAGATCGCGATTTCCATCGGGTTCAGCTCGGCCGGCGCGTGCGGGTCGCTGTGGCCCTTGCCGTGGATCATGGTGAGGGCGAACAGGAACAGCACGATGCCGCCGGCGATCTGGAAGGACTCGATCGACACATCCATCGAGCGCAGCAGCCAGTGCCCGGCCATGGCGAAGAACACCAGCACACCGAACGAAATGAGCACCGAGAGAACCGCGGCCTTCTTGCGGTCGGCGGCGCTGAACCCGGTCGTTACCGCCAGGAAGACGGGCAGCGTGCCCAGCGGGTCGATCACCACCCAGAGGGTGACGAATTCCTGAATGCGTTCCGCCCAGTTCATGATCCGCCCATCCCCGTTGCCGCTGCCTTATAGCGCCATCTGCGGCGGCGCCAAGTTGCATCGCGGCGTGGCCGTGGGCATGGTGCCGGCCGGCGCGCCGGCGCCGGCGAATCGTATGAGAGACCTTCCATCATGGCGGAGCCGCGACAGAAACCGGACTTTTCGCAGGAGCGGGAAGCGCACCGCGCCGGCGCGGTGCCGGTGGCGGGTGTCGACGAGGTGGGGCGCGGCCCGTGGGCGGGGCCTGTGGTCGCCTGCGCAGTGGTGCTGGACCCGGCGCGGGTGCCGGTGGGCCTCGACGATTCCAAGCGGCTGTCGGCCGTCCAGCGCGAGCGCCTGTTCGAGGAGATCTGCGCCACCGCCGACGTCTCGCTGGCCTTCGCGCCGCCGACCCGGATCGACGGCCACAATATCCGCCAGGCGACGCTGTGGGCGCTGGCGCGCGCCGTGGCGGGGCTCGCCTGCACGCCTCGCCTCGTGCTGGTCGACGGCAACGACCTGCCGCCGGTGCCCTGCCTCGCGCGCACCATCATCGGCGGCGACGGGCTGGTGGCGTCCATCGCCGCCGCCTCGATCGTCGCCAAGGTGACGCGCGACCGGCTGATGGGCGCGCTCGGCGCCGCCCATCCCGGCTATGGCTTCGAGCGGCACATCGGCTACGGCACGCCGGAGCACCAGCAGGCGCTGGCGGCGCTCGGCGTGTGCCGCCATCACCGCACCTCCTTCGCCCCCGTCCGGCTCCGCCTCGGCGAGGCGCAGCCGGCCTGAGCGAAGGGCCTGCGCCATGGTGCCGGGCGCGCTCAGTGGTAGCCCTCGCCCTCGCGCACCTTGCCGCGGAACAGCCAGTAGACGAAGGCGATGTAGCCGAGGATGATCGGCAGCATGAAGATAGTGCCGATGAGCATGAACACCTGGCTCGCCGGCGCGGCGGCGGTTTCCCACACGGTGAGCGAGGGCGGCACCAGATAGGGGAAGATCGACACCCCGATGCCGAAATAGCCGAGCAGGAACAGCCCGATGACGCCGAAGAACGGCAGGTTGTCATGGCCCTTTTCCAGCCAGCGCCACACCCCGTAGGCGAGCGCCAGGGTCAGCACCGGCACCGGCGCGAGATAGAACAGGTTGGGCGTGGTGAACCAGCGCTCGGCGATGCGCGGGAAGGCCAGCGGGGTCCACAGGCTGATGATGCCCATGAAGACGAGGACGACCGGCAGCAGCTTCTTGGCGCGGGCGCGCGAGCGGGCGGCGGCGGCACCCTCGGTCTTCATGACCAGCCACACGCTGCCGATCAGCGCATAGCCCGCCACCACGCCGACGCCGCACAGCAGGGCGAAGGGGGTGAGCCAGTCCAGCGGCCCGCCGGCGAAGGCGTTGTTCTCCACCTTGATGCCCTGCACGAAGCCGCCGAGCAGCACGCCCTGGAAGAAGGCGGCCAGCGTGGAGCCGCCGGCGAAGGCGATGTTCCACAGGAAGCGGCTGGTGTCCGCGACATGGCGGAACTCGAAGGCGACGCCCCGGAACACCAGTGCCAGCAGCATGAAGATCACCGGCAGATAGAGCGCCGGCATGACGATGGAGTAGGCGAGGGGGAAGGCGACCAGAAGGCCGCCGCCGCCCAGCACCAGCCAGGTCTCGTTGCCGTCCCAGAACGGGGCGACGGAGCTCATCATCTGGTCCTTCTCGGTCTCGCTGGCCGCGAAGGGGAAGAGAATGCCCATGCCGAGATCGAAGCCATCAAGCACCACATACATGGCGATGGCGACGGCCAGCAGGAGCGACCAGATGACGGGCAGATACCATTCCATACCAACGCCGGTCATGCTCATTCCCCCGGATTGTTGATGGCGGCGCGCGTCGCCTTGTGCGCCGAGGCGAGCGGACGGCTCGGCACGCCCTGGGGCGGCTCCACGGCGGAACCCTGCGGCCCGCGGACGATCAGCCGGTTGATGTAGTAGATGCCGCCGGAGAACACGATGCCGTAGACGACGACGAACAGTGCCAGCGTGGTGGCCACCGCCCAGCCGTCAACGGGCGAGACGGCGTCGGCCGTGCGCAGGATGCCGTAGGCGACCCAGGGCTGGCGCCCGACCTCGGTGACGAACCAGCCGGAGAGGATGGTGACGAAGCCGATCGGCCAGATGTGCTGCAGCGGCGCGAGATACCAGTCGGTCTCGAACAGCCGGCGCCGCCAGAGCAGGAACGCGCCGAGCCAGCCGACGGCGATCATCACGAGGCCAAGCCCGACCATGACGCGGAAGGCGAAGAACGGCACGGCGACCGGCGGGCGCTCGTTGCGCGGGAATTCCTTCAGCCCCTGGATGGTGTCGGTCCAGCTATGGGTGAGGATCAGGCTGCCCAGATGCGGGATGGCGATCTGGTAGTCGTTGCGCTCCGCTTCCTCGTTGGGGATGCCGAACAGCACGAGCGGCACGCCGCTGGCGCCGGGCTCGTTCTCCCAATGCGCCTCGATGGCGGCGATCTTGGCCGGCTGGTGCTTCAGCGTGTTCAGCCCGTGCGCATCGCCGATGAAGGCCTGAAGCGGGGCGAGGATGGCGATGAGGCCGAGCGCCATGCGCATCATGGTGCGCCCGTCCTCCGGGTAGCGGCCGGAATAGACGTAGCGCGCGCCCACCGCCAGCACCACGAAGGCGGTGGTGAGGTAGCAGGCGGTGACCATGTGGGCGAGGCGGTAGGGGAAGCTCGGGTTGAAGATGACCGCCAGCCAGTCGACGGGGTGGGCCACGCCGTCGATGATCTCGTGCCCCGCCGGGGTCTGCATCCAGCTGTTGGCGGAGAGAATCCAGAAGGCGGAGAGCGTGGTGCCGAGCGCCACCATGACGCAGGAGAACACGTGCAGGCCGCGCGGCACCCGGTTCCAGCCGAACAGCATGATGCCGAGGAAGGTCGCCTCCAGGAAGAAGGCGGTTAGCACCTCATAGCCGATGAGCGGGCCGATGACGTTGCCCACCACGCGGGAGAAATGGCTCCAATTGGTGCCGAACTGGTAGGACAGCACGATGCCGGAGACCACGCCCATGGCGAAGGAGACGGCGAAGATCTTGGTGAAGAACCGCGCGATGCGGTGATAACGCTCGTGCCCGGTGCCGACCCACAGCAGTTCCAGCGTCGCGATGTAAGCCGCGAGGCCGATGGTGAAGCTGGGAAAGATGATGTGGAAGGAAACCGTGAAGGCGAACTGTATGCGCGCCAGCATTGTGGGATCTAGTTCCATCGTTCACCCTCCGCCGTCACCACCAGCGAGGGTGACGCACGCAGGGTAAGCCGATAGGCGCGTCAATGGAATGACTCAAATCGGCCACGGTGTGGTCAAAATGTCCGGGGCGCATTCCCACGCCTGAGGAAGCCTATGTGGCGCCGGGCTTTTCGGCCAGTTTCGCCTCGATGGCGAGCATGTCGCGCCAGGCCATGCGCTTGCCCAGCGGCGTGCGCAGGAGATAGGCGGGGTGGAAGGTGGCGAGCGCGGGTATGACGCGGCTGCCCGTGTCGTAGTCCATCCAGCGGCCCCGCGCCTTGGTGATCCCGTCGCGAATGCCGAGCAGTGTCTGCGCCGACGGGCCGCCGAGGCAGACGAGGATGTCCGGGTTCGCCAGCTCGATCTGCCGGCGGATGAAGGGCAGACAGATCGCGGTTTCCTGCGGGGTCGGGGTGCGGTTGCCCGGCGGGCGCCAGGGCACGACATTGGCGATATAGGCGCCGGTGCGGTCGATGCCGATCGCCGCCAGCATGCGGTCGAGCAACTTGCCGGAGCGGCCGACGAAGGGCTTGCCCTCGATGTCCTCGTCGCGCCCCGGCGCTTCGCCGACAAGCATCAGCCGGGCGGCGGGATTGCCGTCGGCGAAGACGAGCCGCGTGGCCGTGTGCTTGAGCGGGCAGCCGTCGAAACTCTCCAGCAGCGCCCGCAGCGCGTCGAGGTCCGGGGCGGAACGTGCGGCTTCGCGCGCTTCCAGCGCGGCCACGTCCGGCG
>JAEYTJ010000036.1 GCA_023434095.1 Pseudomonadota bacterium
TCAGCGTGATCATGACGACCGCGAAGAAGGCGCCGATGAAGGACGAAGTGAAGGCGGCAGTGAGAGCCTCACCCGCCCGTCCCGATCGCGCCATCGGATGACCATCGAAGGTCGTCGCCACCGACCACGGCTCACCTGGAATATTGAACAGGATCGACGTGATGGCGCCGCCAAACAGCGCGCCCCAGTAAATGCAGGTCAGAAGGATGATCGCCGAGGTCGGCGACATGGAGAAGGTGAGCGGCAGCAGGATGGCGACGCCGTTGGCGCCGCCGAGGCCCGGCAGCACGCCGATGATGACGCCCAGCAGGATGCCGATGGCCATCAGCAGGATGTTGAACGGATCGGACGCGATGCCGAAGCCGTGGTAGAGAAAGGTAAAATTCTCAGCAATCATGTTCATGGGCGCTATCCCCTTGGGTGGCCTTCTTGTCTGTGCCGGATCAGAGACCGAGCATGGCCTCGATCGGCCCCTTCGGGAGCGGGATCAGGAACCACCGTTCGAGCGTGATGTAGAAGAAGGCCGGGACGCCGAAGGCGACAGCCAGGGAGAGCGGCCAGCCGTAATGGCCCAGCCAGATCATGAAGAGGATGATCAGCGCCACCGAGGGAACGTAGATCCCGAGGAAGGGCACCAGCGCCACATAGATGCAGGCGGGAATGAGAACCTTCAGCACCTGAACGAGCTGGCTGTTCTCCGCGAAGATCGCCTCCGGATCCTCGCGCAGGCCCGCCACCACGTTGATGACGCTGCACACGCAGATGATGAGCCCGACATAGAAGGGGAAGAAGCCGGCCTGCGGGCCGTCCGAGCCCCACCCGAAGCCGACGAGGACGCTGCCGTAGAGAACGATGAGGCCGAAGACGAGGGTGAGCAGCGCCGTGCCGACTTCGACGGCGCGTTGCTTGGGCCCCGTTTCGGCTCCGTGGTGAGACTGTTCCATCGAGATGTCTCCGAAAATCCGCGCAAAAGCAGGGCCGGCGGGACAAGGCCCGTCGACGGCACGCTGGCGCCAGCCCGCTGAATGAGTGTGTTGTGTCCCGCCCGGAGGGCGGCCCGACGCAGACGGGAAGCCGTCTGCGTCATCCGCCGCGCGTGGCGCGATCCGGTCGAGGATCGCGCGGCCGGCCCGCAGGGTCGGCCGTGCTCGGGGCTACGCCGTCCGTGGGCGCATCAGTTGCCGGCGATGAAGCCCGCCGCCTGCATCAGTTCCTTGTGCTTGGCCTCGGACTGGTCGAGCCACGCCTTGAACTCGTCGCCGGCCATGAAGGTCTGGTTGAACGCACCGTCCTTCATGAGCTGCTTCCACTCGGGGGTCTCGCGCACCTTCTTGAACAGCTCGACGAAGTAGGCGACCTGCTCCTGGGTCACGCCCGGGGGCATGAAGATGCCGCGCAGCATGAGATATTCGACGTCGAGGCCGGCCGACTTGCAGGTCGGGACCGAGGACCAGGACAGGTCGCCGAGGATCTTGTCGGTGTAGGGGAGCGGCTGGGAGTCGAACACGCAGAGCGGGCGGACCTTGTCGCCGCGCCACTGGGAGACGGCCTCGATCGGGTTGTTCACGGTCGAGTTGACGTGACCGCCGACCAGCTGCACCGCGACCTCGCCGCCGCCCTTGTAGGGGATGTAGGTCATCTTCTTGCCGAGCGCCTTCTCGATGGCGACGGTGATGATCTGGTCTTCCTGCTTGGAGCCGGTGCCGCCCATCTTGAAGGTGCCGTCCGGCGCCGCCTTGATCGCGGCCTCGTATTCCAGCGCCGTCTTGTAGGGCTCCTGGGCGTTCACCCACAGCACGAACTCGTCCAGCGCCAGCATCGCGACCGGGGTCAGGTCCTTCCAGTTGAAGGGAATGCCGGTGGCCAGCGGGGTGGTGAACAGGTTGGAGAGCGTGATGACGATCTTGTGCGGATTGCCCTTGTTGCTCTTCACGTCGAGGAAGCCCTCGCCGCCGGCGCCGCCGGACTTGTTGATGACGACCAGCTGGGTCGACATCAGGTCATGCTTGGCGATGATGCCCTGGAGCGTGCGGGCCATCTGGTCGGCGCCACCGCCGGTACCGGCGGGCACGATGAATTCCACCGGCTTGGTGGGCTCCCAGGCGGCCGCCGCCGGCAGCATGGACAGGGCCGTCATGCCAAGAGCGGTCACGGCACCGAGGCCGAGAGCATGCAGATGTTTCATTTGGCGTTTCCTTCCCAAAGGGTTCTAGCGAACGGCCGACTCATTGAATGGTCGGCTCTTTGCTTGGGCCTCATCTCGCGCCGCGAGGCGGGACGAGACCTCGATAGCCGGGGACTTTGTTGTGTCTCTCCGCCGGATATTCTGTGGAATAACTTGTACCAAGAATAAGCCGAAGCCAAGCGATAATTCTAAAGTTCAATGTTGCATCGCAAGGTCAACTGGTATTACGTATTTCTATTATTTTGTATTTGGCATGCCATAACTGGCATACAAAATTCTTTATAATGTGTGGTTGAATACGTTATTAATCAAACCGTTGAACTGAAAGCCTTTTTTCGCGGCATCGAAGCACCTTTCACGACCGTTTACCGGGCCCTTTCCTGCCGCGCCTGCCACAGCGGCAACGCAGCCGCAAAAAGAAGGCGTCGCCCGCGAATACTTGGAGCGCCCCCTCTTCGCCCCATTTCGCCCCGAACTCGCCCCTTTTGTCGCCATATTGGTGCAACGCAACATGTCTATCGTGGACACGGGACGTGGATTCGCGTCGTCGCCCACGGCACCTGCGCCGGCTCCGTCCGCGACGTCGCGAGGCTCTCTTCGTCTTTCGCACCCGTCGCGGCGCGGAATCGTTTTTGCTAGGAGTCTGGCGAAACGGCGCCCCGCCCCACGGGCACGCGACGCCCCCCGCCTTACCTCCCGTCCCGTCCGCGGGCGCCCAGGAGACATTGTCCAGATGACCAGCCGCGTCATACCGGTGGCCCCCTTCACCCTCACCGTCTTCGGGGCGACGGGCGACCTCGCGCGCCGCAAGCTCATTCCCGCGCTCTTTCACCGCGACCTCGACGGGCAGATCCCCGACGATGCGACCATCATCGGCGTCTCGCGCCGCGCGCTCACCGACGACCAGTTCCGCGCCTTCGCCCGGCAGGCCCTGACCGACCACATCCCCGCCGGCGAGCTGGAAGGACCGGAACTGGACCGCTTCCTCGCCCGCCTTTCCTATGTCGCCGCCGATGCCGACGCCGAGGGCGGCTGGCAGGAGCTGGCGCAGCGCGTCGAGGGCTTCCCGGACCATATCCCGGTCTATTATCTCGCCACCGCGCCGCACCTGTTCGGGCCCATCTGCGAGCGGCTGGGCAAATACGGGCTGTCCCGCAACGGCCGCGTGGTCATCGAAAAGCCCATCGGCAAGGATCTGAAGTCGGCGGTGGCGCTGAACGAGCAGGTCGGCCGCATCTTCCCGGAAGACCGCGTCTACCGCATCGACCACTATCTCGGTAAGGAGACGGTCCAGAACCTGATGGCGCTGCGCTTCGCCAACGCCCTGTTCGAGCCGCTCTGGAACAACGCCCATATCGACCATGTGCAGATCACCGTCGCCGAGGCGCTGGGGGTCGAGGAGCGCGCGGGCTATTACGACACCGCCGGCGCCATGCGCGACATGGTGCAGAACCACATCCTGCAGCTGCTCTGCCTCGTCGCCATGGAGCCGCCGGCCTCGCTCGACGCGGACGCGGTGCGCGACGAGAAGCTCAAGGTTCTGCGCGCCCTCAAGCCGATCGACGACCAGAACATGGCCGCCGTCACCGTGCGCGGCCAGTACCGCGCCGGCGCCTCGGCCGGTGGCGCGGTGCCGGGCTATCTCGACGAGCTCGGCTCCTCGACCAGCAGCACCGAGACCTTCGTGGCCGTGAAGGCGGAAGTGGAGAACTGGCGCTGGGCCGGCGTGCCGTTCTACCTGCGCACCGGCAAGCGCCTCGCCTCGCGCGTCTCGGAGATCGTGGTCGGCTTCAAGCCGGTGCCGCATTCGGTGTTCGACGCCAATGTCGGCCCCATCGAATCCAACCGCCTCGTCATCCGCTTGCAGCCGGACGAGGGCGTAAAGCTGTGGCTGATGATCAAGGACCCCGGCCCCGGCGGCATCCGCCTCACCCATGTGCCGCTCGATATGAGCTTCGCCAAGGCGTTCAAGGTCCGCAACCCGGACGCCTATGAGCGGCTGATCCTCGATGTGGTGCGCGGCAACCAGACCCTGTTCATGCGCCGCGACGAGGTCGAGGCGGCGTGGAAATGGGTCGACCCGATCCTGGACGCCTGGCGCAACGCCAAGGAGCCGCCGCGCCCCTACACCGCCGGTACCTGGGGCCCCTCGGCCGCCATCGCCCTCATCGAGCGCGACGGCCGCACATGGTTGGAAGACGGCGCCTGACCGGCGCCTTCGAACGCAGACGGCGCCCGCCGGGACCTGTGGGCGCTCAACCAGACGTGCGACGGCCGGCCTCCGGCCGTCGTACAACTGCCCTATACTGAAGGGCGGCGCGCAGGCGCCGCGATCGGTACAGGCGCCGGCTTGAGGCCGGCACGAGAGGGAGACTGCCGGGCATGCCGGAACTGCACGAGTTGAAGGACAGCGCCGAGGTGGCGCGCGCGGTCGCCGATTTCGCCAGCGCGGCGCTCGCCGCACGCGTCACCCGCAGCGGCATGGCCAGCCTCGCCGTCTCCGGCGGGCGTACCCCGACCCGCTTCTTCGAGGAACTCTCCACCCGCGACCTGCCCTGGTCGAAGATTGCCGTCACCCTCGTCGACGAGCGCTGGGTGCGCGAGACCTCCGATCGTTCCAACGCCCGGCTGGTGCGCCAGCACCTCATGCAGAACAAGGCGGCGGCGGCGCGGTTCATCCCCCTCGCCAATGACGCCCCGACACCGGAAGACGGCCTGTTCGCGGTCAACGAGGCTCTGGAGGAGATGGCCTGGCCGCTTGCCTGCGCCATTCTCGGCATGGGCGACGACGGCCACACCGCCTCCTTCTTCCCCGGCGGCGATCATCTCGAAGAGGCGATCGACCCCGACGCGGCGCTCGGCCTCATCCCCATGCGCGCGCCCGATGCCGGCGAGCCGCGCATCACCCTCACCCTTCCCGTGCTGCTCGCCGCCGACGCGCTGGCCCTGCACATCGAGGGCGCGGCCAAGCGCCCGGTGCTCGAGAAGGCGCTGGGCGAAGGCCCGGCGACCGAGATGCCGATCCGCGCCGTGCTGCGGGCAAGGCCCGCGCTCGACATCTTCTGGTGCCCCTGAGTTCCGCACTCTGTTCCGGCGGCCCGCACGGGCCGCCGCCACCCAAGACCGGCCGGACCTACCGGCCGCCGACGATCCTGAGGAGAGCCGCATGGCCACTGCCACCCCGTCCCGCGTGAACGCCCGCATCGGCGAGGTCACCGAGCGCATCGCCCTGCGCTCGCGCGACGCCCGCGCGCGCTATCTCGAACGGATCGCGCAAGCGGCCGAGCGCGGGCCGAGCCGGGCCAAGCTCGGCTGCGCCAACCAGGCGCACGGCTTCGCCGCCTGCGGCCCCTCGGACAAGGCGATGCTGCGCGAGGGGGCGGGCGCCAATCTCGGCATCGTCACCGCCTATAACGACATGCTCTCCGCCCACCAGCCCTACGAGACCTACCCGGCGCTGATCCGTGCCGCCGCCCGGCGCGCCGGCGGCACGGCGCAGGTGGCAGGCGGCGTGCCCGCCATGTGCGACGGCGTCACCCAGGGCGAGGCCGGCATGGAGCTGTCGCTGTTCTCGCGCGACGTCATCGCGCTCTCCACCGCCGTTTCCCTGTCGCACCAGACCTTCGACGCCGCCGTCTTCCTCGGCATCTGCGACAAGATCGTGCCCGGCCTCGTCATCGGCGCGCTGGCCTTCGGCCATCTGCCGGCGGTGTTCATCCCCGCTGGGCCGATGACCTCGGGCCTGCCCAATGACGAGAAGGCGAAGATCCGCCAGCTTTTCGCCGAAGGAAAGGTCGGCCGCGACGCGCTGATGGAGGCGGAGAGCCAGTCCTATCACGGGCCGGGCACCTGCACTTTCTACGGCACCGCCAACACCAACCAGATGATGATGGAGATCATGGGCCTGCATCTGCCCGGCGCCTCCTTCGTCAACCCGAACACGCCGCTGCGCGAGGCGCTGCCCACGGCGGCCGCCGAGCGCGCCATGGCGATGACCGCTCTTGGCAACGATTATGTGCCGGTCGGCCGCATGCTGGACGAGAAGGCGTTCGTGAACGGCATTGTCGGCCTGCACGCCACTGGCGGCTCCACCAACCACACGCTCCACATCGTCGCCATGGCGGCGGCCGGCGGCATCACCCTCACCTGGGACGATTTCTCCGATCTCGCCGATCTCACGCCGCTGCTCTGCCGCGTCTATCCCAACGGCAAGGCCGACGTGAACCACTTCCATGCCGCAGGCGGCATGGGCTTCGTCATTCGCGAGCTCCTCGCCGACGGCAAGCTGCATGCGGATGTGGAGACCGTATGGGGCGGCGGGCTCTGCGCCTATACGCAGGAGCCGGTGCTGCGCGAGGACGGCACGCTCGGCTGGCGCGACGGCGCGGCGGTGAGCGGCGACGCGGCGGTGCTGCGCGGGGCCGAGGCGCCGTTCCAGCCCACCGGGGGGCTCAAGCTGCTTTCCGGCGAACTCGGCCGGGCTGTCATCAAGACCTCCGCCATCGCCGCCGAGCGCCACATCATCGAGGCGCCGGCGCGGGTCTTCCACAGCCAGGAGGAGCTTCAGGCCGCGTTCAAGGCCGGTTCGCTCACCGGCGATTTCATCGCCGTGGTGCGCTTCCAGGGGCCGAAGGCCAATGGCATGCCGGAGCTGCACAAGCTGATGCCGCCGCTCGGCGTGCTGCAGGACCGCGGACACAAGGTCGCGCTCGTCACCGACGGACGGCTTTCCGGCGCCTCCGGCAAGGTGCCGGCGGCGATCCACGTCACCCCGGAAGCCGCCGATGGCGGCGCCATCGCGCTGATCCGCAACGGCGACATGATCCGCCTCGACGCCGTGGCCGGCACGCTCAGGGTTCTGGTCGAGCCGGAAGTGTGGGCCGAGCGGGCGCCCGCGCCCGCCAATCTCGCCCCCTCGCATGTCGGGGTGGGGCGCGAACTCTTCGCCGCCTTCCGCGCCTCGGTCGGCACGGCGGACACGGGCGCCAGCATCTTCGCGGTGTGAACCGGGAGGCATCGGTCGGGATCACGCCGTCCTGAGGTGCCCGGCCATCGGCCGGGCCCTCGAAGGATGACGGCCGCACCCGATTGAGAAGGCGGGCGCCCCTCAGTAGAGCGGGCCGATCTTGCCGAGCGGCAGCACGCCCAGCATCACCTGCCCGTTGCGGAAGACGAAGGGGAAGGAACTCGCCTTCTGCCCGTCCACCGTGGTCGGCAGCCCCGCCATCATCATCGCCGGCGCGAGATTGGCGAGGAAGTCCGGCATCAGCCCCGCCTCCGCCATCGCCGCGAACAGCGGCTGCGCCTTCACCACGGCGAGATCGAGCCGCCCGTCGGGACGGCGCTGGGCATCGAGCCCGAGATCGCCGGAGGCGCTCAGCGCCCCGCCCCCGCCGGTGATACGGGCGAGCTGCAGCTGCACCCGGCCGCCCGCCTGCTGCCAGAGCGCCAGCCGCTCGGCGGCCGGCATGGAGCGGAAGGGGGGCACCTGCGTCACGCTCGCCTGCATCTCGCCGTCGATCGACTTCGCCGCCTGCGCGGCCGCCTGGACCGCCGCGACGCCGGCGGTGCGGGGCGTGGGGCTCAGCGCCAAGCCGCTGGCGCCGGTGAAGCCGAGCGCGATATCCAGCGTGCCGGCCGCCTCGCCGGGATGGTGGCGCACATGCAGTTCCGCATGGCGGGCGGA
>JAEYTJ010000039.1 GCA_023434095.1 Pseudomonadota bacterium
GAGCAGGGCGGCGTTGAAGGGCCGCCCGCTGTCGTGCGTCAGCGCCATGCCGAACAGCACCGCCGCGCTGCTATCCATCGCCGCTGCCCGCATGGCCGTGACCGTCGGCCCGTCCAGGCCCTCGGCCAGCCCGGCCCAGTCGCCGGGCGCTTCCGCCGCGACATAGGGAAGGGCGAAGAGTTCGGGCAGCACGACGAGGCCGGCCCCGGCGCGGGCGGCCTCGGCAATGCCGGCCTCCGCCTCCTGCCAGAGCGGCGCGGGGTCGCGGCCCGCCGGGCCGATAGGCAGGGCGGCGGCGAGGAACGGGGCGGCCATGGCGCCTACACCGCCTCCTGCTCGGCGAAGGCGCGGTCCACCTCGTCGGCGAGCAGCTCGGTGAACATGTCGCGATAGGCGTGGTAGCGCGGATCGCGCGATTCGCGCGGGCGCGGCAGGTCGATGGGCACGATGGTCTTCACCCGGCCGGGGCGCGAGGTGAACACCACCACCCGGTCGGCCAGCGAGATCGCCTCGTCGATGGAATGGGTGACCAGCAGGATCGAGGCGCCGCTGTCGCGCCAGATCTGCAAGAGAAAGTCCTGCATGCGGGCGCGGGTCTGCACGTCGAGCGCGGCGAAGGGCTCGTCCATCATCAGCACTTTGGGCCGCATGGCGAGCGCCCGCGCGCAGGCGGCACGCTGGCGCATGCCGCCGGAAAGCTCGTCCGGCTTCTTGTCCAGCATGTCGCCGAGGCCGACGCGCCTGAGCGTCTCCACCGCGATCTCGCGACGCTTCACCGGCTGCACATGCTGCACAGCGAGGCCGAAGGCGACATTGTCGGCGATGGTGAGCCAGGGAAACAGCGAGGCTTCCTGGAAGATCAGCCCGCGCTCGGCGGACGGCCCGGCGACCTCCTCGCCGTCGCAGGCGATGCTGCCGCCGGAGACCTCCTCCAGCCCGGCGATCATATAGAGCAGGGTGGACTTGCCGCAGCCCGACGGGCCGAGCAGCACGATGAACTCGCCCGGCGCGACATCGAAGCTGAGATCGTCCAGCGCCAGCACCGGAGCGCGACCCTCGGGCGTCCAGCGCTTGGAGACCGACTGGATGGAGACGGCAGGGCGGCTCATCTGGCGGCTCCCTGGTTCGGGGCGATCCACCAGAGCATCCGGTTCTGGACCTGCCGCAGGGCGAAGTCCGAGAGGAAGCCGAGCAGGCCGATGATCGCCATGGTGAAGAAGACGAGCTTGGCGTTGAAGGTGGAGCGCGCCATGGAGGTGATCTGGCCAAGGCCGGTGCCGACCCCGACCGTCTCGGCGATCAGCACCACCATCCAGGCGGCGAACAGGTTGAGCCGCAGCGTCATGAACAGGCTGGGCAGGATGGCGGGCAGGATGACCTTCCAGAAGGTCTGGCGCTGGCTGGCGCCCATGATGCGGGCGACATGGATGTAGTTCTTCGGCACGCTTTCGATCTGCGCTCCGGTGGAAAGCACGATGGCGAAGAACACGGTGATAAAGACGAGGAAGATCGCCGGCACGTCGCCTATGCCGAAGACGAAGATGGCGACCGGCAGCCAGGCCACCGGCGAGATCGGCGCCAGCAGCAGGATGGTCGGCAGCAACAGGTTGCGCAGAATCCGCACATAATGGATCGCCGCACCCACCGCGACGCCGCAGGCGAAGCCGAGGCTGAGGCCGACCAGCACACGCAGCGTGGTCGAGCCCATGGTGAAGAGCAGCGGCCAGACGCCGCCGCCCGTGGCCACCGAGCCGATGCGGTTGGAACGGTCGAAGAATTTCAGCGTGCCGGGAATGTCGGAGAGGAACATGTGCGGCGGTGGCAGCAGCAGCGGGTTCAGCATGCCGAAGAACCACAGCGCCTCCCACAGGCCGGCGAACAGGCCGACCGAGACCAGCCCCCAGCCGATGGCGGCGAGGCGGCGGCGCAGGGCGGGCGAGAGAAGCGGCGACTTCATTTTCGGCGCCGGGCGCCCGGCCCCGGCCTCGCCGAGGCGTGTCTGCCCGGCATCTGCGGTCATCGTCATGGCGTCCTTCCAGTGAAGCGGGGCTGGGCCGGACCCAGTCCCCGGATGGCACGCCCACGGGCCGCGCCGCGGCGCGCCCGTGGAGAGGCTCGGCGTAGGGCCGGGGCGGCGCGGGCCCTCGGCTCGGCCCTCTCCCGGCGGGGAGAGGGCCGCCGGGCTCAGGCGGACTTCAGCTTGAGGCCGTCATAGAGCGACTTGTTGGCGGCGATCACCGTCTCCAGCAGGCTCCAGTCGAAAGCGCCCTGGTCGGGCAGCTTCTTGACGTAGCCGAGTTCCATCATCGACTGGCCGCGATCGATGATGAACTGGGTCTGGTTGCGCTGGTCGACGACGATGGGCTGCTTGTTGGAGGCGTCCTCGGCCGCTTCCATGCTGGTCTTGTAGTACTTGCCGACCGTGTCCTTGAGCGCGGCCTGCTTGTCGGCCTCGGCCTGCGACTGGGCGACCAGGAGCGCCTTGATCACCGCCTTGACCGCCGCCGGGTTGCTTTCCAGCAGCGGGGTGCGCACCGCGAGGACGCAGTCCGAATAGCCCTTGCCGTAGACGTCGGTGCCGTCCGAGAGCACCTTCGCGCCCTTGCGGCCGAGCACGCATTGCGAGGCATAGGGCTCGATGTGGCAGATGGCGTCGATGGCGCCGGCCATGAAGGCTTGGGCGAGTTCCGGCGAGGTGTCGAGATACTTGATCTGGACGTCGTTGAAGGAAAGCCCGGCCTTCTTCAGGTAATCATAGGGCAGCACTTCCAGCGTGTCGGCCTGGAAGGTGCCGAAGGTCTTGCCCTTGAGGTCGGCCGCGGAATTGATGCCTTCCTTGGCGACGATCATGCACCCTTCGACGCCGCCGCCGGCGACGATCTTCACCGGCGCGCCGGCATCGTAGAGCGTCATGAAGTTCGAATAGGGGATCATCGACATGTCGACGAGACCCGCGCCGAACATGGTGGTGATCTCGGTGTTGGACGGGGTCACCACGAATTCGAGATCGACGCCGTCCGCCTTGGTCAGTTCCCGCTCCTTGGCGACGAAGATGCCCATATTGCAGAAGCCGGAGCCGTGCGTCGCCTTGATGGTGGTCTCGGCGGCGCGCGCTGCGTTCGGGGCCAGCAGACCCGCCAGCGAGGCCGGCAGCGCGATGGTGGCCGCCGCGCCCGCGACCGAGGTCTTCAGGAAGCTGCGGCGCGAGAAGTTACGATAGAAGGTGCCGTCACGATCACACATGATCCCCTCCGGATCTTGAGAACCGATACGACCCCGCCTTGCAGCCCGCTCGTTGTCGAACTGTAGATCACGCCGCCACGGTTGCATGCCGCAGCAACGGAACCCGCAGACGGGATCACGATGATGGGCACGCCAACCCGAAAGAGCATTTTCGCCCTGCGCTACACCACAGGTGCGGCGAAAACATCCGCACTATACGAGGCCAATACAGACGACCAAGCGCAAATAAGCGTCACAACTTCGCTCATTTTGACCAAGAAATGAGCGCAATACGCTCATCTCTTCGCACGCCTGCCGTTTGATGCGGCCCGAAGCCCGCGCCCGACCGCCTGCGCCGCAAGCGGTCCGGATGCGTTCCCGATCCCCGGCGACCGGCGGGACGGACCGCTCAAGCGCGGCGCGCTCGACCGGACGGGCCCCGCGGCCCCCTTCGCGATAGCCGGCTAACGCTCCCTTCGAAGCGGCGGCGGCCTCACGCTTGGCAGGCAGTAGATGACGCCTCGCGGGCCGGCGCAATAATTTTTTGTATGTTGAATACAATTTACTCCAAGCGCCTATTATCACGTCAGAATGTGTCTATAATTGCAGCGACGGGACAGCTTATCGCGGCACGCCCGCGTGCTAGGATCGGCGAGGGACGGAACAGATGGACACACCACGCAAGCGGGGGCGCCCGCGCAAGCTGCGCCCGGTCGACAGTGCCGGAACGGAGCGGCTCAGCCGCGCCGGCCTGCACGAACACGCCGCGCGTCAGATGCGGGAGATGATCGTCACCGGCGCGCTGGCGGCGGGCGCGCCCATCGTCGAGGCGGATTTGTGCGAGCGGCTCGGTATTTCCCGTACGCCGCTGCGCGAAGCGGTGAAGATGCTGGCGGCGCAGGGACTGGTGGAGCTGCGGCCCAACCGCAGCGCCCGCATCGCCCCCTTCGACGCCGCCCACATCACCGAGCTGTTCGAGGCGCTGAGCAATGTCGAGCGGATCGCCGCCGAATATGCCGCCCAGCGCCTGAGCGCGCGCGGCATCGCCCATCTGCGCGAGCTTCAGGAGACGATGGAGGCGCATTACCGCAACGGCGACCTCGCCGCCTATTTCGCGGTCAACCAGGCCATTCACAGCGCCATCCTCGCCGGCGCGCACAATGCCACGCTGGTCGAAATGCATGGCTGGCTGTTCGCACGCGCCGAGCGGGCCCGCTATTTCGCGCTCGGCGCCCATGCGCGCTGGGCCGAATCGATCGAGGAGCACCGCGCCATCCTTGCCGCGCTGGAGGCGCGCCAGTCCGACACCGCCGGCCGGCTGCTCGCCGCCCATGTCATGCATACGGGCACGGGCGTGCTGGCGCGGCTCGCCGCCACCGCCGGCGCCGCTGCCTAGGGATCCGTCTCGTGCGCCTTCTCGTGCTCAACCCGAACACCACCGAGGCGGTGACGCAGATGCTGCTCGCCGCCGCCCGCCCGGCCGTGGCTGCAGGCACCGAACTGACCGGCCTCACCGCCCCGCGCGGCGTGCCCTACATCGCCTCGCGCACCGAGGCGCAGCTCGGCGGGGCGGTGACGCTGGAGATGCTCGCCGAGCACCACCGCGGCTACGACGCCGCCATCGTCGCCGCCTTCGGCGATCCCGGCCTGCTGCCGGCGCGCGAACTGTTCGACCTGCCGATCCTCGGCATGGCGGAGGCGGCGATGCTGACCGCCTGCACGCTGGGCCAGCGCTTCAGCATCGTCACCTTCACCACCACCATGGCCAACTGGTATCAAGACACGGTGGACGCCTACCGGCTCTCCGGCCGCTGCGCCGGCATCCGCGCCCGCAGCCTGCCCTTCTCCGCCATCGAGAACGTGCAGGCGGAAATGGAGGAGGCCATCGCCGCGCTCGCCCGCGAGGCGGTGGAGGCCGACGGGGCGGATGTGGTGATCCTCGGCGGCGCGCCGCTCGCCGGGCTGGCGCCGCGCCTGCGGGCCGAGGTGCCGGTGCCGGTGGTCGACCCCATCGTCGCGGCGGTGAAGATGGCGGAGGCCGTCGTCACCCTCGCCCCGCGCAAGCCCGTGCTCGGCCGCTTCAGCCGGCCGCCGGCCAAGCCGACCACGGGGCTGGCGCCGGCG
Organism: Pseudomonadota bacterium; assembly: GCA_023434095.1. Taxonomy (GTDB): domain Bacteria; phylum Pseudomonadota; class Alphaproteobacteria; order Rhizobiales; family Xanthobacteraceae; genus Ancylobacter. The sequence continues at coordinate 5,347 of JAEYTJ010000039.1, forward strand.
CTGGCCGCCCGCATCGAGCACCGCGACAGGCCGACGGGATAGGCCCTGCGGGGCAAGGCGCGCCGTGCCTACATCTCCTCCGCGGAGAAGAGACCGAGACGCCGCAGCAGCAGCTTCTCGCCTTCCAGCACCACCATCAGCGCGGCGCCGATGGCGATGATCATCACCCCGTCGGCCAGCGCGACCGGCCGTGTGTCGAAGATCGCCTGCATGACCGGCAGATAGGTGAAGGCGAACTGCCCGGCGACGACGGCGGCCAGCGCCAGCAGCACCGCCGGCGTGCCCAGCGCGCCGCGCCAGGTGAGCGAGCGCATGTGCAGGAAGCGCACGTTGAACAGATAGAAAATCTCCATCACCACCAGCGTGTTCACCACCAGCGTGCGGGCCATCTCCACCTCCTGCCCGCGCCAGAGCGACTGGAAGAACACGGCGAAGGCGATGAGGGTGAACAGCACCGAGACCAGCACCACCCGCCACAGCATGAAGCGGCTCATCAGGCCCGCCTTGGCCGAGCGCGGCGGGCGCGCCATGATTCCCGGCTCGGTCGGCTCGAAAGCGAGAGCGAGGCCGAGCGTGGCGGAGAGAATGAGGTTGATCCAGAGGATCTGCGCCGGCGACATCGGCATGGTGAGGCCGAGGAGGATGGCGGCGATCACCGCCAACACCTCGCCGCCATTGGTCGGCAGCGTCCAGGCGATCATCTTGCGGATATTGTCGTAGACGGTGCGCCCCTCCTTCACCGCCGCGACGATGGAGGCGAAATTGTCGTCGAGCAGCACCACGTCCGCGGCCTGCTTCGCCGCCTCCGTGCCCTTGCCCCCCATGGCGATGCCGACATCGGCCTGCCGGAGCGAGGGCGCGTCATTCACCCCGTCGCCGGTCATCGCCACCACCGCGCCGGTGGATTGCAGCGCCCGCACGATGCGCAGCTTGTTCTCCGGGCTGGTGCGGGCGAACACGCTGGTGCGTGCCGCCAGCGCGACCAGTTCCTCGTCGGAGACCGCGTCCACCTGCGCGCCCGTCACCACCACCGGCTCCTCGGCGAGGCCGAGCTGGCGGGCGATGGCGCCGGCGGTCGCGCCGTGGTCGCCGGTGATCATCTTCACCCCGATGCCGGCGCTGCGGCATTCGGCAATGGCCGCCACCGCCTCCGGGCGCGGCGGATCGATGAAGCCGACGAGGCCGAGAAAGGTGAAGCCCTCGCGGACATCGTCGAAGGAGAGCCGGTCCGGCGCTGTGGCGAGCCGCTTCATGGCGAAGCCGAGCAGCCGCTCGCCGGCGGCCGCCGCACGGGCGATCGCTGCCTCCCAGGCGCCTTCCCCCGGATTGCCGGCGAGCCGCAGCACCTCTTCCGGCGCGCCCTTCACGAACAGGACCGCCTCGCCGTCCGGGCCGCGATGCAGGCTCGCCATGAAGCGGTAGGCGGCATCGAAGGGGATTTCGTCGAGCCGCGCGAAGGCGGCGCGCTGCTGCGACGGGTCCAGCCCGGCCTTGACGGCCAGCGTGACGAGCGCCCCTTCCATCGGGTCGCCCTCCGCCCGCCAGACGCCGTTCTCGGCATGGAGATGCGCGTCGTTGCAGAGCAGGCCGCAGCGCAGGAGAAGAGCCGCCGCCTCGGCCGGTTCGCCGCTCCCGGCATCGGCCGGCGCCTCCCAGGCCAGCGCGCCTTCGGGATCGTAGCCGATGCCGGAGACGGCGATCTCCGCCATGTCCGCCGGCGCCACCACGAGCCGCCGCGCGGTCATCTCGTTGCGGGTGAGCGTGCCTGTCTTGTCGGAGCAGATCACCGAGGTCGCCCCCAGCGTCTCCACCGCCGGCAGCTGGCGGATGACGGCGTGCTGGCGGGCCATGCGCCGCACGCCGATGGCGAGCGTGATGGTGATGACCGCGGGCAGCCCTTCCGGCACGACCCCCACCGCCAGCGCCACCACGGCGATGAGGGCGTCGCTCCAGCCATAGTCGCGCACCGCCACCGCGAACAGGAACAGCGCCGCCGCGCTGGCCAGCGCCACCGTGGTGAAGCGGCGGGCGAAGGCGTCCACCTGCCGCAGCAGCGGCGTCGCCAGCGGCTCGACCTCGGCGATGAGCCGGCCGATGCGGCCGATCTCGGTGTGCGGGCCGGTGGAGACGACGATGCCCGCCCCCTGCCCTGCAGCGACGGTGGTGCCGGAAAACGCCATGGAATGACGGTCGCCGAGCGCCGCTTCCGCCGGCACGGCGGCCTCGTTCTTGACCGCCGCGACGGACTCGCCGGTGAGAATCGCCTCGTCGATCAGCATGCCGCGCGCGCGGATGAGCCGCGTATCCGCCGGTACCCGGTCGCCGGCCTCCAGCAGCACGAGATCGCCGGGCACGAGATCGTGCGCGTGGATGCTCTGCCGCCCGCCGGCCCGCACCACATGGGCATGCGGCGCGATCATGTTGCGGATCGCCCGCAGCGCCTGCTCGGCCTTGCCCTCCTGGATGAAGCCGACCAGTGCGTTGACCATCACCACGGCGACGATGACGCCGGCATCGATGTAATGGCCGAGCGCCACCGCCGCCGCCGCGCCGGCCAGCAGGAAATAGATGAGCGCATTGTTGAACTGGGCGAGAAAGCGCACCAGCGGCGGCCGGCCAGGCGGCTCGGGCAGGGCGTTGGGGCCGTGGGCGGCAAGGCGGGCCCGCGCCTCCTCCGGCGTCAGGCCGGCGCTGGTGACGCCCAGCCGCCCCGACACCTCTTCGTGCGGGAGGGCGTGCCAGTCGGCGGCGAGGGGAAGGGACGGCGAGGAAGAGGCGGCGGCATCGTTCATCGGTCGGTAGCGCTCGCTGACGTTGCGTTACCCCGAACCTAGAAGCCGGCCCTCCCCCGGCCTAGCGCAGTTTTGCTTATGCCGCTGGGTCCGCCACCCCTTCAGCGCGGAGCGCGCTTGGCGAGGATGCGCTGGAGCGTGCGGCGGTGCATGGAAAGCCGCCGGGCGGTTTCCGAGACGTTGCGGCCGCACAGCTCGTAGACGCGCTGGATGTGCTCCCAGCGCACCCGGTCCGCCGACATCGGGTTCTCCGGCAGCTGGGGCTTGAAGTCGCCCTGCGCGTTGAGGGCGGCGCAGATGTCGTCGGCATCGGCCGGCTTGGCGAGGTAGTCGACGGCGCCGATCTTCACCGCGTTGACGGCGGTGGCGATGTTGCCATAGCCGGTGAGGATGATGCCACGCGCTTCCGGACGGCGGCGCTTGAGCGCGGAAATGACGTCGAGCCCGTTGCCGTCGCCAAGGCGCATGTCCACCACCGCATAGGCGGGCGCGCTGCCTTCGACGCTGGCGAGACCGTCCGCCACGGTTTCCGCCGTCGTCACCATGAAGCCGCGGGTTTCCATGGCGCGCGCGAGGCGCTGCAGAAACGGCCGATCGTCATCGACGATGAGCAGCGTGCGGTCCTGCGGTTCCATGGCGGTATCGAGCATCTCAACGCTTTCCATTGTGCCGGCTGCGGCCTCCCCGGAGGCGGGCGGAACCCTGCCCGGGGACGCGTCGCCAATTCGACTTTTGACCGAGCTTATACCCCATGGGCAGCGAGATCAAAAAACGTGCAGCCTTTTTACGACCGGGGAGGCGCCCCGGTCTCGGCCTCGGGTTCACGATCGCCTGATATGTCGATCAGGCCGCGCGGCCAGCGCACGCTCACCGAGGCGCCATGCGCCGGTGGCGGACGGTTGACGAAGGTGAGGCCGGCGCCGGTACGCTCCAGCAGGGTCTTGGCGATGAAGACGCCGAGGCCGAGCCCGTTCTGGTCCTCGCCGTCCGCCTCTCCCCCGCGCTTCCAGCGGTTGCGGCCGCGGCTGGTGACATAGGGCGCGCCGATACTGTCCAGCAGCTCGATGGGGAAGCCCGGCCCGTCGTCGGTGACGGAGATCGTCACCTCGTCCTCGCTCCAGCCGGCGACGATGTTGACGCGGCTCTCGGCGAAATCGACGGCGTTCTCGACGATGTTGCCGAGGCCATAGAGCAGGCCGGGATTACGGGCAATGATCGGCTCGCCCGGGGCGCCGTTCGGCAGGGTGACGGCGATGGTGATGCCGAAATTGCGGTGCGGCGCCACCACGTCCTCCAGCAGATGGGAGATCGGCATGCGGTCGAACGGCGCCTCGCCGGAATCGAGCGTCGTCAGCCGGCGCAGGATGGCGCGGCAGCGCTCCGCCTGCTCGCTGACCAGCCGGACGTCCTCGCTCATCGGGCTGTCGGGCGGCAGCGCCCGCGCGAGTTCCTTCGCCACCACGGTGATGGTGGCGAGCGGCGTGCCGAGTTCATGCGCCGCCGCCGCGGCCAGCCCGTCGAGGGCCGAGAGATGCTGCTCGCGCGCCAGCACCAGCTCCGTCGCCGCCAGCGCCTCGGAGAGCTCGCGCGTCTCCTCCGCCACCCGCCAGGCGTGCACGCCCATGAAGGCGATGGCGATGGCGAGCGCCAGCCAGATGCCGACGAGATAGAGCGTCGGCAGGTCCGGCACCTCGCCGAGCGCGCCGCTGGCGGCCCAGGGCAGCGGCATGTGCCAGAAGCCGACCAGCGCCGCGCAGGCCGCCGCCAGGACGCCCAGCAGGAGGGTGGTGCGGGGCGAGAGCGCGGTCGCCGAGATCAGCACCGGGGCGAGAAAGAGCAGTGCGAAGGGGTTGGACAGACCGCCGGTGAGGAACAGAAGCGCCGCCAGCTGGAGGATGTCATAGGCCAGCAGCCACGCCGCCTCGACATCCGACAGCCGCCGCGCCCCGGGATTGCGCAGGCGGAGCGCCAGATTGAGCCAGGCGGAAAGCGCCACCACGGCGAGGCTCGCCCCGATCGGCAGCGAAAAGCCGAGCAGCCACTGGACCACCACGATGGCCACGGTCTGGCCGGAAATCGCCAGCCAGCGCAGGCGGATGAGCGTGTCCAGCCGGAGGCCGAAGAAGCGTTCGCCGATGGGATGATCGAGGGAAAGCGACATGAAAGGGCCCCTGCGCGTACCTCGCGGGCGAGGCGCGGCCCTCTATAGCCTTTCCCGGGGCTGTAGTGCGAGAGTGGAGCCGCGTTGACGCGGGCGTGAAAGAGCCTATTTATGCTGCAATGCACAAGAATGACCCGCCGCGGCCGCCCCTTGGGGAGACGCCGGACGGGCGAGGACGACGGAGGACAGGATGGCGATCGGCGTTTTCGGCGATGTGCCTGATGCGAACGAGGCGGTGGCCTCGCCCGAAGTAACGCTGGAAGCGGCCTCGGTGCTGACGCGGCCGATGTACTGGATGTTCGAGCTCGGCCACGCCGCGCTCGACCCGCTGCGCATCATGGCCGACGCCGGGCGGCTGTTCTACCGCAACCCCGCAAACCCGCTCAGCCATACCGGCTTCGGCAAGACCATGTCCGCCTCGCTGGAGATGTTCGAGCGCACGACGCGGCGCTACGGCAAGCCGGAATGGGGCATCGACGAGGTGACGGTCGGCGGCGTCAGCGTGCCGGTCGAGATCGAGACGGTGTGGGAACGGCCCTTCTGCAAGCTGCTGCATTTCCGCCGCGACTTCGCGCACAAGCCGCGCCGGCCGCAGCCGCGCATGGTGATCGTCGCGCCGCTGTCGGGCCATTACGCGACGCTGCTGCGCGGCACGGTGCAGACGCTGCTGACCAATCACGACGTCTACATCACGGACTGGGTGGACGCCCGCAACGTGCAGGTGTCCGAAGGCCCGTTCAGCCTCGACGACTATATCGACTACGTGATCGACATCTTCCACCATCTCGGCGGCGGGGTGCATGCGCTCGCCGTGTGCCAGCCGGCGGTGCCGGTGCTCGCTGCGGTGGCGCGGATGGAGGAGATGGGCGATCCCGACGTGCCCGCCTCCATGGTGCTGATGGGCGGACCCATCGACACCCGCGAGAGCCCGACGGCGGTGAACCATTTCGCGCAGGAGCGCGGCATCGAGTGGTTCCAGCGCAATGTGATCACCACCGTGCCCTGGCCCAATGCCGGGGTGATGCGGCAGGTCTATCCCGGCTTCCTGCAGCTGCACGGCTTCATGGCGATGAATCTGGAGCGCCATCTGAAGGCGCATGCCGACATGTTTGGCCATCTCGTGAAGGGCGACGGCGATTCCGCCGCCAAGCACCGCGAGTTCTACGACGAATATCTCTCGGTCATGGACCTGCCGGCGGAATATTACCTGCAGACGCTGCAGACCGTGTTCATCGACCATGCGCTGCCGCGCGGGCTGATGACCCATCGCGGCGCCCGGGTCGACCCGTCGCAGATCCGCAATGTCGCCCTGCTCACCGTCGAGGGCGAGAATGACGACATTTCCGGCGTCGGCCAGACGCGCGCCGCGCAGACGCTGTGCTCGGGCCTGCCGGACGACATGAAGGCGCATTACCTGCAGCCCACCGTCGGCCATTACGGCGTGTTCAACGGCTCGCGCTTCCGCGCCGAGATCGCCCCGCGCATCTCCGATTTCGTGCTCTCGCACAACTGGCCGAAGAAGGGCCACAACCGGCCGGATAGTGGCAGCGCGACGGGCGGCGAATAAACGCCCGATTTCCGGCGGCGCGGGAATCGGCACGGTGCTAGCGTCGGCGCATGCTGAGCGACGCCACCCACGATCTGTTCGACCTCGCCTTGCCGGATGCGGCCACGCTGTATGAGGCGCTCCTCGCGCGTGACGCGCGCTATGAAGGGCGCGTCTATGTCTGCGTCGCCACGACGGGCATATTTTGCCGGCTCACCTGCCCAGCCCGCAAGCCGCTGATCGAAAATTGCAGCTTTCACCCGACCATCGGCGCCTGTATCGAAGCCGGCTTCCGCCCCTGCAAGCGCTGCCATCCGCTACAGCCGGCCGCGCAAGCCGATCCGATGATCGCGGCGCTGCTCGCCGCGCTGGACGCGCGCCCGTCCTACCGCTTCGGCGAGGAGGACATCACCCGCATGGGCTATGACCTCTCCACCGTCCGCCGCGCCTTCAAGCGGCATTTCGGCATGACGTTCCTCGATATGGCGCGCCACCGGCGGCTGCGCGAGGGCTTCGAGACGCTGGCGCTCGGCGGGTCGGTCATCGCCGCGCAGCAGGAGGCCGGCTTCCAGTCCGCCAGCGCCTTCCGCGCCGCCTTCGCCCGGCTGATCGGCTGCGCGCCGGGCGAGATCGCCGGCGAGGGGCGGCTGCTCGCCGACTGGATCGGCACACCGCTCGGCGACATGATCGCCATTTCCAGCACCACCCATCTGCATCTGCTGGAGTTCGTCGAGCGGCGCGGCCTGCCGGCGGAGATCGCCCGGCTGCGCAAGGGGGTGAAGGACGAACTGGGGATCGGCAGCAACCCGCCGACGGAGAGCATCCGCCGCGAACTCACGGCCTATTTCGCCGGCCGGTCGGCGGCGTTTTCCACGCCTGTCGCGCTCGATGGCAGCGCCTTCACCCGCGCCGTCTGGGCGGAGCTGCGGCGCATACCGGCCGGGGCGACGGCGAGCTATGCCGACATCGCCCGCCGCATCGGCGCGCCGACGGCGATTCGCGCCGTGGCCCGGGCCAATGGCGCTAACCAGCTGGCGCTGATCATTCCCTGCCACCGCGTCATCGGCACCGATGGCGCCCTTACCGGCTATGGCGGCGGGCTGTGGCGCAAGCAGCGCCTGCTGGAAATCGAGAGCCGTTACCGGACGCCCGCCGCAGCGGCGGGGTGACGCGGCACCCGCGCCAAAAGAGGTCACGTCAGACGGGGCCGTTCGCCCGCGTTCAGTGCGCGCGGGCGAACATCTCGTTGAAGGAATAGCCGGAGCCGCGCACGGTGCGGATCGGGTCCGGCTGGCGCGGGCGGTTGAGTGCCTTGCGCAGGCGGCCGACATGCACGTCGACCG
>JAEYTJ010000048.1 GCA_023434095.1 Pseudomonadota bacterium
TTATAAAACATTGAATTTACGCGCATCTTCGCAGAACGGTCGGCGCGACGGTCTCTCACGTGTTTTTTTGGAGGCAATTTTGCAACTCTACGGCGACGATGGGGCCGTCTTGTGACCGCGGTGCACACCGGACTAGGGTGCCGTCGAATCGAAGAGCCGTGACATGCGGGTGTCGGCGGATTCGAGCAAGGGCGGCACGTGTCCGCCCAGTGATCATTAGGGATCGGGGGCATTTGATGTCTAAGAAGGTTGCCATTTCAGGCCGCGGCCCGGGCAAGGCGAAAATCGTAATCCGGCGCAAGCCCAAGGCGCCGGCGCCGGTGGCCGTGGACCACAGCAAGGCCGTGCTCTTCGGGTCGGCCTCCTCTCTGGCGCTCGGTCTCGTGCTCGGCGCGCTGACGGTGGCGGTGTCGCCGCAGGCCGCTCAAGCGACGTCCTGCTCGGGTAACAACACCACGAACATCCTCTGCGACTCCTCCGGAAGCGGTGGCTGGAGCACGGATATCGAGGGCACCAGCGGCAGCGACACCATCAACGTGCTGGGCGGATCGTATGGCTATGACGGGTCGTACAACCCGACTCCGCCGATCGTGCTCGACGGCCAAGGTGGCAACGACGTCATCAATATCGGCCCCGACAACGTCTCCCCCAATATTGGCAACGTGCAGTTCAACGGTTCGGTCGACGGCGGCTCCGGCGACGACAAGATCACGATCGGCAGCTCCAACAGCTCCGGCTCCTACTGGGTGACCATCCAGGAGAACGTGAGCGGCGGCCGCGGCGACGACGAGATCAACCTGAACGCCATCTACGGCGACACGGAAGTCACCGGTTACGTGGATGGCGGCCGTGGTGACGACCGCATCGTCGGCACCGCCGCGGGCAAGGGCAATGTCCTGACCTTCGGCGACGACATTCGCGGCGGCAGCGGGGACGACTACATCCGTCTTTCCGCGACGGATGGCGGCGCGATCAACTTCACGGACATCGAGGGCAACGGCAGCTCCTTCGGCTGGTTCTCGAGCGACGACGACACCATCATCCTCTCCGCCAGCGACGGCGGCGACATCACCGGCGACGACATTCGCGGTGGCCGCGGCGACGACTTCATCGGCCTGTTCGCCACCAGCCGCGGCGACATCACGGTTGACGACATCGACGGCGGCTCGGGCGATGATGCGATCGTCCTCGGCGCCTTCGGTCGCCGCAGCGACGTGCGGGCCGACGACATCGACGGCGGCTCCGGTGACGATTTCATCGGCGTGTTCAGCGGTTTCGGCGGTGAGACACGCGTCGACGACATCGATGGCGGGCGCGGCGACGATCTGATCCTGGTCGGCAATGCGTTCGGCGGCAACACGCGCGTCGACGACATCGACGGCGGTTCGGGTGACGATTTCATTGGCGTCTTCAGCCTTTTCGGCGGTGAGACCCGCGTCGACGACATCGATGGTGGCTCCGGCAACGATGCCATCGTGCTCGCGGCCATCGGGCCTGGTGCCGATGTGCGCGCCGACGACATCGACGGTGGCTGGGGCAACGACCTGATCGTGGTCGCCAGCGCGCTGGGCGGCGAGACCCGCGTCGACGACATCGACGGCGGCTGGGGCAACGACTTGATCCTCGTCGGCAACGTGTTCGGCGGCGAGACCCGTGTCGACGATATCGACGGCGGTCGCGGCAATGACTTCATCGGCGTCGTCAGCCTCTTCGGCGGCGAGACCCGCGTCGACGACATCGACGGCGGCTCCGGCAACGATGCCATCGTGCTTGCGGCCATCGGCCCGGGTGCGGATGTGCGCGTCGACGATATTGATGGCGGCGACGGCAACGACTTCATCGGCGTGTTCGCCCTCTTTGGCGGCGACACCCGCGTGGACGACATCAACGGCGGCGACGGTGACGATCTCATCGTGCTCGGTGCGGCGTTCGGCGGCGATGTGCGCGCGGACGACGTCAGCGGCAATGACGGCGACGACCTGATCGTCCTTGGTGCGGCGTTCGGCGGCGACGTCGATGCCGACGACATCTCGGGCGGCTCGGGCGACGACGCGATCATCCTCGCCGCGACCGGCCGCTGGAGCGATGTGCGCGTCGACGACGTTTCGGGCGGCTCCGGCGACGATTTCATCGGCCTGTTCGCGACCGAGCGCGGCGAAGTGCGTTTCGACGACATTTCGGGCGACGGCGGCTGGTTCTCGTCGGGTGACGATGTGATCGTGCTGGCGGCCACCGAGGGCGGCGAAATCCGCGGCAACGACATCGACGGCAATCGCGGCGACGACTTCATCGGCCTCTTTGCCTCCAAGGGCGGCGAGATTCGCGTCGAGGACATCGACGGCGGTGACGGCGAGGACATGATCAGCCTGTCGGCCTCCAGGGGCGGCGAAATCCGCGTCGAGGACATCGACGGCGGCGACGACGAGGACCGGATTTACCTGTCGGCTTCGCGGGGCGGTGAGATCCGCTTCGACGACATTGACGGCGGCAGCGACGACGACCGTATCCGCCTCAGCGCTTCGAAGGGCGGCGACATCGACGGCAACGACATCGACGGCGGCCGGGGCGACGACTTCATCGGCCTGTTCGCATCGGAAGGCGGCGACATCCGGGTCGAGGACATCGATGGCGGCCGCGGCGACGATGCGATCATCCTGTCGGCGACGGACCGGCGCAGCGACATCCGCGCCGACGACATCGACGGTGGTGACGGCGACGACTTCATCGGCCTGTTCGCGTCCCGCGGCGCGGAGATCGCCGTCGACGACATCGACGGCGGCGACGGCGAGGACACCATCTATCTGTCCGCCAGCCGCGGCGGCGAGATTCGCGTCGACAACATCGACGGCGGCGACGACGAGGACCGGATTTCCCTGTCGGCTTCGCGGGGCGGCGAGATCAGCTTCGACGACATCGACGGCGGCAGCGACGATGACTTTATCCGCCTGAGCGCCTCGAAGGGCGGCGACATCGACGGCAACGATATCGACGGCGGCCGGGGCGACGACTTCATCGGCCTGTTCGCGTCGGAAGGCGGCGACATCCATGTCGAGGACATCGATGGCGGCCGTGGCGACGACGCGATCATCCTGTCGGCGACGGACCGTCGTAGCGACATCCGCGCCGACGACATCGACGGTGGCACGGGCGACGACTTCATCGGCCTGTTCGCGTCGCGCGGCGCGGAGATCCGTGTCGACGACATCGACGGCGGCGACGGCGACGACCGGATTCTCCTGTCCGCCAGCCGCGGCGGTGAAATCCGTGTCGATGATATCGACGGCGGCGACGATGACGACTTCATCGGCCTGGTGGCTACCAGGGGCGGCGAAATTCGCTTCGACACCATCGACGGCGGCCGTAACGACGACTTCATCGGCCTGTTCGCGTCGCGCGGCGGCGATATCCGCGGCGGCGACATCGACGGTGGCTCCGGCGAAGACCTGATCGCGCTCCTGGCCACCGACGGCGGTGACATCCGGGTGGACGACATCGACGGCGGCTCCGGCGACGACTTCATCGCGCTGGTGGCCACCGATCGGCGCAGCGACATCCGCGCCGACGACATCGACGGCGGCCGGGGTGACGATCGCATCGTCCTCTTCGCTGATGGCGGCGATATCCGCATCGACGACATCGACGGCGGCAGCGGCGACGACGACATCATCATCGCGGCGACGGATGCGGAGGGAACCTGGATTTCCCTCGACAACATCCGCGGCGGCAGCGGCGACGACCTCGTCGTGCTGTCGGGTCTCGACAACATGAACTCGAATTTCTCGATCTCCGGGGAAATCGACGGCGGTCGCGGCTTCGATACGCTGGTGGTCACCAATGGCAGCACGCTGTCGCTGGACGAGGTCGAGCGCTTCCAGCAGCTCGGCGTGTCCGATGGCTCGTATCTCCAGCTCAACCAGCGCTGGGTGAACTTCAACGGCAACAGCGGCACGGATGGCCTGGTGGCGGTGGACTCCACCTCCTATCTCCGCCTCTCGCACGCCAATGCCGACCTCGACACCGGCACTTTCGTCCTCGAAGGCTCGCTGGGTGAGGAAGGCTACCGCACGATCAACACCGGTGCCGCTGCGGGTAACCTCGCCGTGACCGGCGGCGTGCTCGATGTGGCCGGTGACTCGGTCAGTGGCGTCCATGACACGAGGGTGGAGCTCTATCACGGCCCGGATTATGCGGTGCTCGACGACCTCCCGGCCGCGACCTTCATCAACCAGGGCACCATTGCTCTGCACAATGGCGTAGACGATGTCGCCGGCGACCGCCTGACCATCAATGGCGACTATATCGGCGGGGGCAACCTGCTGATCGACACCTATCTCTACAATGCGGGCAGCCCGACCGACATTCTCGTCATCAACGGCAATGTCGCCGCCGGCGCCACCACGACCATCTACGTGAACAACACCAATCCGGGTCAGGGCATCTACACCGGCACCAGCTTCGGCCAGGGCATCAAGGTGGTGGACGTCTCCGAAGGCGGTGTTTCTCCGGACGACGCCTTCCAGCTGGCGCGCAACACCATCAGCGGCGAGCGTGAAGTGATGGCGGGGGCCTTCTCCTACCGTCTCTTCCAGGATCCGGACAACGAGATGTCCCTCTTTGCTCCGGAGGACACCGGTGCGGGCGACTGGTATCTCCGCGCGGGCTACACTGCCCAGGCCACCGGCTACGCGACGGCGCCCTCGGCGATCCAGCGCCACTTCTACGCCGGCCTCGACACGCTGCATAAGCGGCTCGGCGAGGTGCGCCAGCAGGACCAGCTGGAAGGCCGCAATGCCGATCTGGCCCAGTCCGTGAACAAGGCCCCGGCCTATCAGCCGGTGCCGGCGCCGAAGTTCCAGATGTGGGGCCGCGGCGGCGGGTCTGACCTCAGCTATGACGTCAGCAACGGGTGGGACTTCTCGCAGCAGACCTGGGGCCTGCAGGCGGGTGGCGACTACACCTTCGACTACAACAGCTGGCGCATCACGGCCGGCGCCTTCGGCGGCTATGGCTGGTCGGACGTCGACGTGGACGGCGACTGGACGTCGTGGGGCGGCAGCTCCTCCATGGATATCAATGGCTGGAACGCCGGTATCTATGCCACCATCCGCCAGGTCGGTCTGGTGCCCGGTGCGGGCTTCTACACCGACATCGTCGGCAAGGTGGACGTGCTCGACCTCGACATCACCTCGACCAGCAACGTGACGGCGAACACCGACGCCACGGTGTGGGGTGGTTCGATCGAGATGGGTTACGGCTTCGAGCTGTCGAACGGCTGGGTGATCCAGCCCCAGGCGCAGCTCGCCTATGTCACCGCGAACCAGGACTCCTACTACGACTCGATCGGGACCTTCGTCTCGCCGGGTGACGCGGAGTCCCTCATCGGCCGCTTCGGCGTCCAGGTTCAGTCGACCTTCGTCATGGCCACCGGCCAGACGGTCACGCCCTACGCGATCTTCAACGTGAACTCCGAGTTCCTGGGCGACAACAAGACCAATGTCGCGGGCACCGTCCTCACCAGCGACATCAACGGCACCTGGTACAATGCGGGCCTCGGCTTCACCGCCGATCTCAACGGCACTGTGGCCCTGTTCGGCAACGGCGAATACAACTTCGGCGACGTGCAGGGCTGGGCCGGCCAGGGCGGCATCAAGTTCCGCTGGTAAGCCCCGGCGGATGGTGCGCGGCTCCGGCCGCGTGCCGACATGAAAAGCCTGGGCCGGCCCTCGTGGTCGGCCCATTGCTTTTTATCGCCCCTCACATGCCGCGCACCCACTCGCAGGCCCGGCGGGCTCTCGCCATCCGGCCTGATCAATGGCACACACAGACCCGTGATCCTGAACCCGCGGCGTGCCCTCGACGGCGCAAGGCCGCGCCTCGCCTAAGCCCAGGATAGCCTTCGGAGGACATCATGCACCGTTTCTCTCGCCTTGCCGCCCCCTTGCTGCGGGCCCCCTGCCTGCTCGCCGGCGCTTCCGCCGCCATGGCGCAGACGGCGCCGGCCGAGGCCAAGGCCCCGGTCCGTACGGAAACCACGACCTTCGACAATTGGGTCGTGACCTGCCGCGCCAGCATCGAGAAGGGGGCGAAGAAGACCTGCGTCGCCTCGCTGAAGGTGACGGAGTCCAAGTCGAAGAAGACCGTCCTTCTGTGGCAGATCGGGCAGGACAAGGCCGGCGCTCCGACCTACCTCGTGCGCACCCCGCTCGGCGTGCGGCTGAAGGACGGCGTGCAGATCACCATCGCCAAGGGCAAGCCGCGCAAGATCGACTATGCCTCCTGCAGCCGCGGCGGCTGCGAGGCCATCGGCCCGTTCGAGGACGCTTTCGGCAAGGAGCTTCTCACCGCCAAGGAAGTGGTGGCGAGCTTCGTTCTCGCCAACGGACAGACAGTCAACGTGACCCTGCCGATGGCGGGCATCGCCCAGGCGCTGCCGGCGCTGAAGGGCTGAGCGCCTCGCCGCGGGCCCGCTCCCCGGCGGCCCCGGCGTCTGCCTGCCTCGCGTCCGGCGGCGAATCGCGGCCGGCCCGGGGAGGGCGCTCCGGCCGCCTTCCGCGCCGCCGACATGCGAGCGGGGCGGAGGCCTTGCGCGGCGGGGCTTTGCGCCAGTGCAAGCCCTGCCTCCCGCGCCGGGCTGCCATGAAGCCGATTGCGCCAGCGCTGGCGAATGTTACATTTCATTCGAGATGTTGAACAATGCGAGCCTGGACCCGCTCTTCGCGCGGCCGGGACGACGGCTTCGGCCGGGGAAATTGAAATGGTCGACGAGACCCAGATGTGGGCCGGGGAGCGGATGACGGAAACGTCGTCCGGCGACGAGCGGCCCTCTGTGCGCGTGCGTCCGCGCCACGGCGGCGCGGCGCCCCATGGCGCGCCTTCCGGCACCGCGGGCCGCGACCCGCGGTCGAACGGCCGGCCGCGCAACAACGATCCCTGCTACGCCGCGCTGGATCTCGGCACCAATAATTGCCGTCTTCTCGTCGCCCGGCCGACGGGAAGCGGATTTCGCGTCGTCGACGCCTTTTCGCGCATCGTTCGGCTGGGCGAGGGCCTGATCTGCTCCGGCCGCCTGGGCGAAGCGGCGATGGACCGGGCGGTCGAGGCGCTGAAGGTCTGCGCGTCCAAGATCGAGGCGCGCCATATCGTCGACCGCCGGCTCATCGCCACCGAGGCCTGCCGCTCGGCGGTGAATGGTGCGGAGTTCATCGACCGCGTCACGCGCGAGACCGGGCTTGAACTCGAGATCGTCGACCGCGAGACCGAGGCGCGGCTGGCGGCGTCCGGCTGCACGCCGCTGGTCGACCCGACGTCCGACGGGGCGGTGCTGTTCGACATCGGCGGCGGCTCGACCGAGGTCGTCTGGCTCGACCGCGTGGAGACGCGCGACGGCGGCCCGCCGGCGGCGGTGATCCGGGCCTGGGTGTCGGTGCCGCTCGGCGTGGTCACCGTGGCGGAACGCCATGGCGGCGTGAAGGTCACGCGCGACGATTTCGAGGCGATGGTCAATGAGTTCACGCCGCACCTCGCCGGCTTCGTGACGGCGGTGGGACCGCATAATTGCGGGCGGCTGCATCTGCTCGGCACGTCGGGTACGGTGACGACGATCGCCGGCGTGCATCTCGATTTGCCGCGCTACGACCGCTCCCAGGTCGACGGCACCTGGCTCGGGGCGGAGCAGGTGCGGGTGGTGGTCGACCGGCTGCTGGCCATGCCCTTTGCCGAGCGCGCCGCCAATCCCTGCATCGGTGCGGAACGTGCCGATCTGGTGCTGGCCGGCTGTGCGATACTGGAATCGGTGCGGCGGGCGTTTCCCTGCGACCGTCTGCGCGTCGCCGATCGCGGCCTGCGGGAAGGAATTTTGGTGGAACTGATGCGTGCCGACGGTGTGTGGCGTCAGAGGGCTGGAGCCCCGACGTGATCGACAAGCCCCAGCCCGGCAAGGGCGGCGAGGCGCGGCCGCTGAAGGTGCGGCTGAAAAAGGCCCGCTCGCTCAGCTCCTCCTCGCAGAAGTGGCTCCAGCGCCAGCTCAACGACCCCTATGTGGCCCGCGCCAAGCGCGAGGGCTGGCGTTCGCGCGCGGCCTTCAAGCTGATCGAGATCGACGAGAAGCTGAAGATCCTGAAGCCCGGCCTGCGCGTGGTCGACCTCGGCGCCGCCCCCGGCGGCTGGAGCCAGGTGGCGGCAAAGAAGCTGAAGGTGGATGAGGGCCGTGGCAAGATCGTCGCCATCGACCTCTTGGAGATCGACCCCATCGCCGGCGTCGATTTCGCCCAGATGGACTTTCTCACCGCCGAGGCGCCCGAGCAGCTCAAGGCCATGCTCGGCGGCGAGGCCGATCTCGTCATGTCCGACATGGCCGCCAACACCACCGGGCACAAGGCGACCGATCATCTGCGCATCGTCGGGCTGGTGGAACTCGCCATCGACTTCGCCCGGCAGGTACTGGCACCGGGGGGCTGCTTCATCGCGAAAGTGTTCCAGGGCGGCACGGAAGGCACGCTGCTGGCCGACCTGAAGCGCGACTTCACCACCGTGCGCCACATCAAGCCGCAGGCGAGCCGGGCGGATTCGTCCGAGCTCTACGTGGTGGCGACCGGGTTCAGGCGATCAGGGGCGACAGGAACCGCCGAATAGCGGCAAAGGCGGCTTCGCCCTGCGGAAGCAGTCCGGGGAAGAAATAGAAACCGTGCGGCATGGCGGGCTCGACATGCAGCGTCACCGGCCGGCCGGCCGCTTCAAGCTTCTGCGCAAAGGCGCGGTTGTCGTCCACAATGGGGTCGACACCCCCCGCGACGATCACTGTCGGCGGATAGGTGGAAAGATCGCCAAAGGCTGGGCTCGCATGCGGGTGCGACCACAGCCGATGGTGCACGACATAGGCGCCGCGGATATAGCCGACAAAGGCGGTGTCGTAGATGATGCCGCGCGGCGCCAGCCGCTCGAAGGAGGCATGGCGCTCCACGTTGAAATCGGTGATCGGGCACAGCAGCAGCGCGGCTTCCGGCGGTCGCGCGCCCTCGTCCCGCACCTTCAGCGGGAGGGCGGCGGCGATGTTGCCGCCGGCCGAATCTCCGCCGACCGCGATGAACGCCGGATCGCCGCCGATCTCCGCCCCATGACCGCGCAGCCAGGTCAGGACCGCGAGGGCATCGTCCAGCCCGGCGGGGAAGGGCCATTCGGGCGCCAACCGGTAATTGACGCTGACGACCAGCATGCCGTTCTCGGCGGCGATGCGGCTGGTGATGTAGGCCGTGTCCTCCGAGGCCCCGACCGTGAAGCCGCCGCCATGGAGATAGACCAGCATGGGCAAGGCGCCCGCGCCATGGGGCGGCGTAAAAGTCTGGCAGCGGATCGGTCCGATCGGAGAGGGAACGTGCAGTTCGCCCACGCGGACGTCCGGGTAGAGTTCGGCCGCCGACGGCGGCAGCGTCGCGGGGTCGATCGGGTCGTCCTGGCCGATATAGCCGCTGCGCACGCCCCTTATCATCAGCTCGCGCAAGGTGAGGGGCGAGCGCAGCCGCGCCAGCAGCTTGAAATAGGGGGCCGCCGGATCGGCCTCGTCGATGGTGGAGGCGGCCGCCCCCGGGGGCAGCTGGTCGACGAACACAGGCGTTTGCGGCGGCGTGGTCATGCGTGATCCTCCCTGGCGGCATTTGAGACCATCATCGAGGAACGTGCCTCATCCCGCACTCCCCATCTCGCCCGGCGGCTCGGGCACCTGCGCGGGCTTGACCCGGCGCTGGGCGAGTTCGGCGCCGGCATCGGGCGGCAGGCGCAGGAAGAAGAACACCGAGCACACCGCAATTCCCGCCACGACGAGGAAGGCGACGCTGAAATCACTGAGGGCGATGGTGCCGTCGCCGCGCCAGCTGCGCAGGCCGTCGAGCACCAGCGCCGCCACCGCCACGCCGGTGGAGATCGACACCTGCTGCGCCACGCTGGCGAAGCTGGTGGCCCGGCTCATCTGCTCGCTGGAGACGTCGGCATAGGACAGGGCATTGGTGCTGGTGAACTGCAGCGAGCGGAAGAACCCGCCGAGCAGCAGCGCCCCGACCAGCACGAGATAGGGCATGCCGGGCCGGAACAGCGCCCCCACCGCGATGAACGCGGCGGCGATGACGCAGTTCACCACCAGCACCCGGCGGAAGCCGAAGGTGCGGATGATGGGTGCGGCGGTGAACTTCATGGTCATCGCCCCCGCCGCCGAGGCGAAGGTGATCATGCCGGAGGCGAAGGGGCTGAGCCCGAAGCCGAGTTGCAGCAGCAGCGGCAGCAGGAAGGGCAGGGCGCCGATGCCGACCCGGAACAGCGAGGCGCCGACCACGCCGGCGAAGAAGGTCGGAATCTTCAGCAGCGCGAGATCGAGGATCGGCTTGATCGTGCGCCGGGCATGGCGAACATAGAACCCCATCGCCACCGCGCCGACGACGATAACCGCGAGAGCGATGGAGGGCGCCACCGCGTGCTGCCCCAGCAGCGCAAAGCCGAAGACGAGCCCGGCAAGGCCGAGCCCGGACAGGCCCATGCCCTTGAGATCGAAGGGCGGCACGTTCGGCTCGCGGATGTCGGGGATGAAGCGGCTCACCAGCACGAAGCCGAGAAGACCGATGGGCAGGTTGAGGAAGAAGATGTAGCGCCAGTCAAAATAGGTGGTGATGAAGCCGCCGAGCGGCGGGCCGATCACCGGTCCCAGCAGCGCGGGAATGGTCAGCCAGGCCAGCGCCGAGACGAGTTCCTCCTTCGGCACGGTGCGCAGGATCACGAGGCGCCCGACCGGCACCATCATCGCCCCGCCCATGCCCTGCAGGATGCGGTAGGCGACGAAGTCCGGCAGCGAATGGGCGATCCCGCACAGCAGCGAGCCGGCGGTGAAGATGGCGATGGCGGCGCGGAACACGGTGCGCGAGCCGAATCGGTCGGCAAACCAGCCGCTGGCCGGAATGAACACGGCGAGGCTCAGCAAATAGGAGGTCAGCGCCAGCTTGAGCGAAATCGGGTCCTCGCGCAGATCGGCGGCGATGGCCGGCAGCGAGGTGGCGATCACGGTCGAATCCAGCTGCTCCATGAACAGCGCGCAGGCGACGATGAGCGGGACAAGACGTTCGGAGCGCACGGGGCCGGTCCGGAATGGCGGGCGGGAGGAGACGAGGCGACTTTCCGGCTATAACGCCGCAACCGCCAGCCCGCGACCGCAAACGCACGCACAAATCTGTCATCCCGGCGGGTTACGCAGGGCCCCCGGGCGCGCGTATCGGCATTGCGTTCCGCACAGAGATAGACGCCTAGGAAAGCGTGCAAGGCCATGGTATGAGCCCTCGCCAACTCGAAGCGCGCGGGCGCTCTTATACAGTCCCGGTTCGCTTCGTTTCATCCATCCATCGGGCGGGTCGGGAGCTATGTTCCCCTTGCCCCTAATCGGGAGTTGGCGATGTCGGTCTATGACGGCCTCGCGCGGGAAGCGCTCACCTTCGACGACGTGCTGCTGAAGCCCGGCCTGTCCGATGTCATGCCGGGCGAAGTCGATATCCGCTCGCGCGTCACGCGGAATATCTCGCTCAACATCCCGATCCTGTCCTCCGCGATGGACACCGTCACCGAATGGCGGCTTGCCATCGCTATGGCGCAGGCCGGCGGCCTCGGCGTCATCCACCGCAACCTCGATCCCGAGGTGCAGGCCGAGCATGTGCGTCTCGTGAAGAAGTTCGAGAGCGGCATGGTGGTGAACCCCGTCACCATCCATCCCGACCAGCCGCTGGCCGATGCGCTGGCGCTGATGAAGAACCACGGCATCTCCGGCATCCCGGTGGTCGAGCGCGGCCCGAACGGGCGCGGCGGCAAGCTGGTGGGAATCCTCACCAATCGCGACGTGCGCTTCGCCACCAACCCGGCCCAGCCGATTTCCGAGCTGATGACCAAGGAACGGCTGATCACCGTGCGCGAGGGCGTCGATCAGGCCGAGGCCAAGCGGCTGCTGCACACGCACCGCATCGAGAAGCTGCTGGTGGTGGACGATGAAGGACGCTGCGTCGGCCTGATCACCGTCAAGGACATGGAAAAGGCCGTCACCAACCCCAACGCCGCCAAGGACGAGCAGGGCCGCCTGCGCGTCGGCGCCGCCACCACGGTGGGCGAGGACGGCTATCGCCGCGCCGAGCTGCTGATCGAGGCCGGCGTCGATCTTGTCGTGGTCGACACCGCCCATGGCCATTCGCGCAAGGTGCTGGATCAGGTCAGCCGCATCAAGACGCTGTCCAATAGCGTGCAGATCCTCGCCGGCAATGTCGCCACCGCCGAGGCGACGCAGGCGCTGATCGATGCCGGCGCGGACGCGATCAAGGTCGGCATCGGGCCGGGCTCGATCTGCACCACCCGCATCGTCGCCGGCGTCGGCGTGCCGCAGCTCACCGCCATCCTCGACGCGGTGGAGGCGGCGAAGAAGAGCGACGTTCCGGTCATCGCCGATGGCGGCATCAAGTTCTCGGGCGACCTCGCCAAGGCGCTGGCCGCCGGCGCCGATTGCGCAATGATCGGCTCCCTGCTGGCCGGCACCGACGAGAGCCCGGGCGAGGTCTACCTCTATCAGGGCCGCTCCTACAAGTCCTATCGCGGCATGGGTTCGGTGGGCGCCATGGCGCGCGGTTCGGCCGACCGCTATTTCCAGGCCGAGGTGAAGGACACGCTGAAGCTGGTGCCGGAAGGCATCGAGGGGCAGGTGGCCTATAAGGGCCCGGTCGGGGGCGTGCTGCACCAACTCGCCGGCGGCCTGCGCGCGGCCATGGGCTATGTCGGCGGCGCGACGCTGCAGGATTTCCGCGAGAAGGCGCAGTTCGTGCGCATTTCCGGTGCCTCCCTGCGCGAAAGCCATGTGCACGACGTGACCATCACCCGCGAGAGCCCGAACTATCCGGGAGCCGTCTGAGCGCCCGGCCTTCCGCCAGCGCCGCACCGATGAAGGAGGGCGGATCCATGTACGTCACTGCGACGCTGTTGCCCGTGTTCGTGCAGGTCGCCCTTACCTTCGCCGTGCTGTTCCGGTTGGGGGCGGTGCGTCTCAAAGCCATCCGCGCCGGCGGGCTGGTGCGCGAGGAGGTGGTGATGGGCGACACGGGCTGGCCGCCGATCGTGCGGCAGGCCAGCAACTGCTTCCGCAACCAGTTCGAACTGCCGGTGCTGTTCTATGTGCTGGTGGTGCTGGCGCTGCTGACGCGCCAGGCGAGCGACCTGTTTCTGGTGCTGGCGTGGCTGTTCGTCATTAGCCGCATCGTCCACGCCATCGTCCACACTACCCACAATCATGTGGGCTGGCGCTTCGGCGCCTTCGCCTTCGGCGCGCTGGTGCTGCTCGCAATGTGGGTGCTGTTCGCACTCGCGATCCTGCTGGCGCCGGCTCTGCCGTAAACCTTTGTTATTGGAGTTGAAATGACGCCGGCTGCCAGGCTTTCCGCCGCTATCGAGGTGATCGGCACCATCCTCGCCGAACGCCGTCCGGCGGCCGATGTGCTGAAGGAATGGGGCCGCAGCCACCGCTTCGCCGGTTCCGGCGACCGGGCCGCACTGGCCTCACTGGTCTACGACACCCTCCGCCGCCGCGCCTCATCAGCCTGGATCATGGGCGAGCGGGTGGGGGAGGAGACGCCGCGCGGGCTGGTTCTCGGCATGCTAAAGGTGGCGCGCGGCCTCGATGTCGACGCCATCGCCGCCTTGTGCGACGGCGGGCGCTTCGCCCCCGCGCCGCTGAGCGACAATGAGCGCCAGCATCTCTCTCAAGCGAGCCTCGACGATGCGCCCGCGCCGGTGCGCGGCGACTATCCCGAATGGCTCGATGCGCCGCTCGCTGCCGTGTTCGGCGAAGCGCGGGCGGAGGAAGGTGCGGCACTGGCCGAGCGCGCGCCGCTCGACCTCCGGGTCAATTCGCTGAAGGGCGATGTCGCGAAGGCGGGCGAGCTGATCGCCCATCTGTCGCCCGCGCCGGGTCCCTGGTCGCCGCTCGCTTTGCGCATCGCGCTGGAAGCCGACGGCAAGGCGCCGCCGCTGACCTCCGAGCCGGCCTATCTCAAGGGGCTGGTGGAAATTCAGGACGAAGGCTCGCAGATCGCCGCCATCCTCGCAGCTCCGCCGCGCGGCGGGCAGGTGCTGGATTTGTGCGCCGGCGGCGGCGGCAAGACGCTGGAACTCGCCGCGCTGATGGACGGCGCCGGCCAGCTCTATGCCTATGACGACGATCTGCGCCGCCTCGCACCCATTCACGAGCGGGTGCAGCGTGCCGGCGCCCACAATGTTCAGGTCCGCTCGCCGCGCGGCAAGGCGGACGTGCTCGAAGACCTTGCCGGCCGCATGGATCTGGTGCTGGTCGACGCGCCCTGCACCGGAACCGGCACCTGGCGTCGCAACCCGGATGCGAAGTGGCGCATGCGCCCCGGCGCGCTGGCCGAGCGGGTGAAGGAGCAGGCGTCGATCCTCGACGCCGCCGCCCAGTATGTGAAGCCCGGCGGACGCCTTGCCTATGTCACATGCTCGCTGCTGGACGAAGAGAATGTCGACCAGGTGCGCGCTTTCGTGAGCCGCCACCCCGGCTTCCGCCCCGTGCCGCCGGCGGAAGCCGCGCTGGCGCTGGGCGAGCGCGGCATCATGCTGCGCGCGGCGGCGCTGGAGCGGCCGGAGGGCCTGCTGCTGACCCCGCGCCGCACCGGCACCGATGGCTTCTTCATCAGCCTGATGGTGCGCGGCGACCAAGCCGGATAAATGAACGCCAACGAGCCCGCCCGCGCCGCCGAGAGCCACCAGATAGAGCCCGCCATGACCCAGTTCGAACCGACCGCCGCCACCGCCGAGCACGACACCATCCTCATCATCGACTTCGGCTCGCAGGTCACGCAGCTTATCGCCCGCCGCGTGCGCGAGGAGGGGGTCTATTCCGAGATCGTGCCGTTCCAGAGCGCGGCGGAGGCGGTGCAGCGGCTCAATCCGGTCGGCATCATCTTCTCCGGTGGCCCGGCGTCGGTGATGGACGAAGGCAGCCCGCGTGCACCGCAGGAGGCGTTCGACCTCGGCGTGCCGATCTTCGCCATCTGCTACGGCCAGCAGACCTGCGCGCTGCAGCTCGGCGGCGAGGTGGAGGGCGGCCACGCCGCCGAATTCGGCCGCGCCGAGGTGACGGTGCACAAGCCCAGCGCGCTCTATGAGGGCGTGTGGGAGGTGGGCGAGCGCTACCCCGTGTGGATGAGCCATGGCGACCGGGTGACCCGCCTGCCGGAAGGATTCGAGGTGGTGGCGACGTCCGAGAACGCGCCCTTCGCGGTTGCGGTCAACGAGCAGCGCCGCATCTACACCACTATGTTCCACCCGGAAGTGGTGCACACGCCGCATGGCGCGGCGCTGATCCGCAATTTCGTCCGCAAGATTGCCGGCGCGCGCGGCGACTGGGGCATGCGGGCCTATCGCGAGGAATCCATCCGCCGCATCCGCGAGCAGGTGGGTTCAGAAAAGGTGATCTGCGGCCTTTCCGGCGGCGTCGATTCCTCGGTGGCGGCGGTGCTGATCCACGAGGCGATCGGCGACCAGCTGACCTGCGTCTTCGTCGACCATGGCCTGCTGCGCCTCGGCGAGGCGGAGAAGGTCGTCACCCTGTTCCGCGACGCGTACAACATCCCGCTCGTCCATGTGGACGCCTCGGAGATGTTTCTCAGTGCACTGGAGGGCGTCACCGACCCCGAGGTGAAGCGCAAGACCATCGGCAAGCTGTTCATCGACGTGTTCGAGGCGGAGGCGAAGAAGGTCGGCGGCGCGGCCTTCCTGGCCCAGGGCACGCTCTATCCCGACGTGATCGAAAGCGTCTCCTTCACCGGCGGCCCCTCGGTGACGATCAAGAGCCACCACAATGTCGGCGGCCTGCCCGCGCGCATGAACATGAAGCTGGTGGAGCCGCTGCGTGAACTGTTCAAGGACGAGGTGCGCGCGCTCGGCCGCGAACTCGGCCTGCCGGACGTGTTCGTCGGTCGCCACCCTTTCCCGGGCCCCGGGCTGGCGATCCGCTGCCCCGGCGAGATCACCCGTGAGAAGCTCGACATCTTGCGCCTCGCCGACGAGATCTACCTCGAAGAGATCCGCCGCCACGGGCTTTACGAGGAAATCTGGCAGGCCTTCGCTGTCATCCTGCCGGTGAAGACGGTGGGGGTGATGGGCGACTTCCGCACCTATGACTACGTGGTCGGCCTGCGCGCCGTGACCTCGGTCGACGGCATGACGGCGGATTTCTACCCCTTCGACATGGCCTTCCTCGGCCGCGTCGCCACCCGCATTGTCAACGAGGTGAAGGGCGTCAACCGCGTGGTCTACGACGTGACCTCCAAGCCGCCGGGGACGATCGAGTGGGAGTGATTCAGGCCTATCCGAACGCCGCCGAATATACGCTGAAGTACGATCTAAGCCACGGAAAACAGAAATAGATCGCTTCTGTGCTTATCGACATCCATCGATGGGTGCTGATCGCATTCGCCGGCCTTGCTGACGGGCCCGCTCCCATTCATCAAGCGGGAAATGGGCGCGGTGGATCGGCGGTGGGCGCCGGGACAGCAGCAAACGCCGGTCAGGAGCGATCGAGGGGTCTCGCGTTGCGCCGGGTCCGAACGTCCTCGCCCGCTTCCTGCCTCGGTGCCGATCCGGCACGGCCGGATGCCCAGGATCGGCGGAGATCCCGGGGCGTCACCCCATAGCGCTTGCGAAACGCCCGGCTGAAATAGGACGGGTCGTCGAAGCCGACATCAAAAGCGACCTGGGTGATCGGCGCGAACGTGCCGCTGAGCAGGATGGCCGTCTTGGCAAGGTCGAGCCTGCGTTCGAGAAGATAGCCGGAGAAGGTCGATCCCTCCTGCGTGAACAGCTTCTGGATCGCGCGCGTCGTCACGCCTTCCTTGCGGGCGAGATCGGCGATTGAAAACGTGCTGTCGGCCAGATGATCCTCGATATAGGTCTTGATCGAACCCAGCCGGTCGGATGGTGGAATGCGAGGAATGCCCCCGACCGCAGTGTCCGCAAGGACGGGGAGCAACGCATAAAAATGCGCGATCATCATGTCGGCGTCGCTCCGCGCCTGGCGTTCGTGCTGGAGCAGATAGCCCGCATAGGTGATCAGCAATTGCAGCGGCAGACTTTCGCCGGCGATAGGCTGCAGCAGAAGGGGTGACAGCCTTCTTCGCGCCGAGCCAAGCGCATGGCCGGGCAGGTAGGCACAGTCCAGGCGCCCCCCATCCGGCAACACGATGGACAGCGGCGCGTTGGCCGCCAGAAACACGACGTCGGCCTTCGCGACGTCGACGCGCCGCTGCCTTTGCATGAGGGAAAGGCGCCCGTCCATCGCGCGCAGGATGACGATGCCCTCATCCCTCATGCCCGCCGCCGACAGGCGCATGGTTACGCCGGGAAAATACAACGTCGTGAGGGAGAGCGAGACGTGGCTCCAGAACAGGCCTCGCATGCCGGACAAATCTCCCCGCGGCACGGAGATCGTGGCATCGCCGATCATGTCCTGAAGGATTGTATGGCAGACCGCGGACCCGTTTGCGTCGGATGAGGCGTCTGCGCCGAACTTGAAGGGAAATATATTCATTCTATTTCAAAGAAGCGTAACTTGTGGAAGTTCGTTTCTATCCTATCCCAGTTCGCTTCAGTCCGCGCAGCAAAATCGGCAATCACCTAGACATGGCTGCATTGCCATTCATTGGCAGCGCCTTGGACGACGACTTCGCGGCTTTCCGCGATTCGGGCTGGTGGAGACGAATTGTGCGCGAATACGAAGTAGGGGCCGCCCTCCTGGCTGTGGTGGCTGCCGCGGGAATGGCAACGACCGCGGCGGCGCAGAACGCCGATCCGTCCACGGCTCAGGCAGACGCCTCCGTCGCCGAGTTCGCCCTGGGTGAGATCACCATCACCGGCGGACGCTCGCCGCAGCAGATATCGGAAATTCCGCGCACGATCTACGTGATCGACGAACAGACCATCCAGTTGCGTTCACGCTCGGGCCAGACGCTCCAGCAGATCCTCGCGCAGGAGGTTCCCAGCTTCGATCCCGCAAGCTACGGCGCGCGCACATCCTATGGGCAGAACCTGCGCGGCCGCACGGCGCTGGTTTTGATCGACGGCATCTCGATGAACTCGGGCCGTGGCGTCAGCCGCCAGTTCGATGCGATCGATCCCTTCAACATCCAGCGCATTGAGGTGCTCTCCGGGGCGACCTCGCTATATGGCGGCAACGCCACCGGCGGCATCATCAATATCATCACCAAGAAGGGAAAGGATGCGCCGGAAGGCCTGCACGCCGAACTGACCGCAGGCGTGGAGAGCGGCTTCCAGGGCGGAGACGACTTCGACCGGAACGCCGCCGCCGCCGTGACCTACAACAGCGAAAAATGGGATGCGCGGCTCTCGGTCGCGGGCGCCCGGAGCGGGGCCTTCTACGACGCCAACGGCACGATCCTCGTTCCGGACATCACCCAGACGTCCACGGCCTTCAACGAGCGCACCGACCTGATGGGCTCGGCGGGGCTGCAGATCGACGCCGGCCGGCGACTGGAATTCACCGGACAGTATTTCCAAAGCGAGCAGGATTCCGACTACGGCCTCTATTACGGCCAGTTCTTCGCGGCGCTCGCCAACCCCAGCCTGTTCGAAACGCGCAAGGGCTACAATTCGGACTTCAATCCGGGCACCGAGCGGTCAATGTTCAACGTCACCTACTCGGACGACGACGTTTGGGGCCAGGAACTGCTGTTGCAGGCGTTCTATCGGAGCGAGGCGGTGACGTTCAACCCCTTCCCGACCTCGACCTATTTCTTCGGCAGCTCCCAGAACACGGATTATTACGGCATCAAGGCCGCCCTCGTGGCGAAGCCGACGGATCGGCTGTCGATCACCTACGGCATCGATGCCGACAAGGACTCCTTCTCGTCCAGCCAGAACATCTTCGACATGACGACGGCGGCATTGAGCGGCGGCCTCGACTTCGACACCATCGGCATTGTCGGGCTCTATCCGCAGATCGACGTCTCGACCGTCGCCGGCTTCGTCGAGGCTTCCTACGAAGCCACGGACAAGCTGACCTTTACCGGTGGCGTTCGCTATCAGTATGTCGAGACCGAAGTCGCCGATTTCGTCGGCGCGGCACAGCAGGTTGCGATCCTGAACGGCCGCGCGCTGTCGGCGGACGCTATTCCCGGCGGTTCGGTCAGCTACGACGCTTTCCTGTTCAACGCGGGCGCCGTCTACCGTCTGACCGACACGCAGCAGGTCTATGCGAATTTCAGCCAGGGATTCGAGTTGCCCGATCCCGCGAAATATTACGGCATCGGCGTCTATACGCTGAGCGGCGGCCATTACAGCCTGCTCAATGGCGTGAGCGTATCCGACTCGGCCCTCGAGGCGATCACGACGAACTCGGTCGAGATCGGCTATCGGCTCGACAACGGCACCTACAACATCGAAACGGCGGCCTATTATTCGTGGTCGGATCGTTCGATCGAGCTCGACCGTACGACACTCGCCGTCGATGTCGTGGATCAGGAACGGCGCGTCTACGGCATCGAGGGCAAGGCGGGAGCCCGGCTCGGCTACGGTTTCGACATCGGCGTGCTCGGCCAGTGGGTCAGCACCGAAGTGAAAGAAGACGGCAGGTGGGTGAACGACAGCGTCGGGAGCGCCAGCCTCTCCAAGCTCGGCGGCTATGTCGGATGGCAGGGCGACGCCCTGAACGTGCGGCTGCAGGGACAACATGTCTTCAGCCTTTCCGACGCCGACGGCTATGAGATCGACGGCTTCACCCTTTTCGACCTGATCGGCGCCTATCGCTTCGAAGAGGCGGGCGCGACCGTGAACTTCGGCATCCAGAACCTGTTCAATACGGACTACACGACGATCTGGGGTGCGCGCGCCAAGGCACTGTATGGTGCTCTCGCGAGCGAGGAGATCTTCGACTACAAGGGGCGCGGCCGGACCTTCGCCATTTCCGTCACGAAGGTCTTCTGATGGCCGTGCTGAACGCCCAGCTCGGCCCGGCAAGCGAAACGCAAGCGCGGTCCGGCAGGGAGGGCCGCCTTTACACGGTACTTGGCGGGCTCTACCTCGCACAGGGGATTCCCACTTACCTGCTGCTGGTGGCCCTGCCGCCGCTGATGCGCGAAAGCGGGGCGTCGCGGACGGCGATCGGCCTGTTCTCGCTGCTGATGTTGCCGCTGATCCTGAAGTTCGCGATCGCGCCGCTGGTCGATCGGCACGCGCTGCTGTCCCGGCTGGGGCACCGGCGGGGCTGGGTCATCCCCACGCAATTGCTGGTGAGTGCAGGCATAGCCTGCATGGCGCTCGTCGAGCCCGATCAGGCCGGTTGGCTGTTCGCGATCGGACTCGGCATCACCCTCCTGGCGTCGCTGCAGGATATCGCGACGGACGGTTACGCGGTTCGGCACCTGACCGCGCGAAGCCGGCCCATTGGCAACGCCATCCAGGCAGGAGCCGTGGCGCTCGGCGTGATCATCGGCGGCACGCTGACGCTTGTTCTCTTCCATGCGATCGGCTGGCGCCCGACCATTCTCATCGTCGCCGCCTTGTCCCTGCTGCCTCTCGCCGCGTCGATCTGGATGGAGGAACGTCCTGTCGAGGCGAAGGATCGCCCACGCGCCAGCCTGCGTGCGTTCTTCGCAAGGCCGAATGCGTGGCTCGTGCTGGGTTTCGCGCTGACCTACCGGGCGAGCGAAGGGCTCGTGCGCGGGATGGAAGGCCCCTATCTCGTCGATCTCGGGCTGCCTGTCTCATGGATCGGCTATTTGTCCGGCGGCGGCGCCGCCACCGCCGGTCTGGTCGGGGCTGCGATCGCCGCTGTGCTGATCCGCCGGGCCGGGCTCTCCGCGACGCTGATCTTGCTCGGCCTGCTGCGCAGCCTGTGCTTCCTCGCCTTCGCGCTCAGCGCGGCGGGGCTGTGGCCGGGCTTCGTCGTCGCCATGTCGGCATCGGCACTCCAGACCTTCATCCGCTACATGGAACTGGTGGCGCTCTATTCGTTCTTCATGCAGACCTCATCGAGGGAGCAGCCGGGCACGGACTTCACCATCCTCTCCTGCGCCGAACTGATCGTCTATCTGCTTGGTTCCGCCATGGCCGGCGTCCTCGCCGACAGGTTCGGCTATTCCGTGCTTTTCTCCAGCGCCACGGTCATCTCCCTTGCGGGGGTCGGCTTGGCTGTCTTCCTGCTGAAAATATTGAAGGCACGCTCGGCGGCCTTCACCCGCAGCGAGGATGGGGAAGCGCTGGCGTGACCGCGTTCACGACGACGACCTTCCTACGGCTGGAGAACGCAGACCGGTTGCTCGCCGCGTTGCTGGCGCATTTCGAGGAGCATGCCACCGTCATTCGCACCGACGATGGCGCGCGCCTGCTTACCTCCTACGGGACCGTCGCTATTGCGCGGCAGGAGGAAGGCCTGTCGGTCGGTGTGTCGAGCGGTTCCGCCGGGGGGCTGGCGATGATCAAGGTCTTCATCGCCGAGCACGTTTTCGATTTTGCGTACGAGCCTGTGGCAATGGTCTGGTCCGGCGACGGAGCCGACGATCGGCGCCTGCCGCATTTCCAGAAGCTGCGCGTGCTCGCGGCCTCGAATGTCACCCCGCGCATGCGCAGGATCACATTCCGATGCGAGGACGCCGCGTGCTTTGTCGGAGAAGGTCACTATCATGCACGTCTGCTGATCCCTCCTCCGGGGCGAGCGCCCGTCTGGCCGTCCCTTGCCGCCAGCGGCCGAATCCTGTGGCCGAGCGGCGGCGACGCGCTGACCAGCCGCGTCTACAGCATCCGTTCCGTCGAGCCCGCTCGTAATATCCTGACGATGGATATCGTCGTGCACGGCCAGGGCAATTCCCCCGGCGCATGCTTTGCCCGGGAAGCCCGGGCGGGGGATGTCGTCGGTGTTATGGGGCCTGGAGGGGACGGTCGCCCCGAAGCCGGGAAGCTGTTGCTTCTGGGTGACGAGACCGCGCTTCCGACAATCGCACGCATGCTGGAGAACCTTCCTTCAACATCGTCCGCTGACGTGTTCGTCGAAGTGCAGGATGAAAGCGACGAACAGAAGCTCGCCTCGAATGCCAGTGTCCGAATCCGGTGGCTGCATCGTCATGGCGTCGAAGCGGGCCGGTCGGACCTCCTGGGGCGCGCCCTTCGGGAAAAGATCGCCGCCGAAGGACGAGGGGGCCGATTTGTCTGGGCGGGATGCGAGAGGGGACAGGCGGAAGGGCTACGGAAAATCCTTCGCGAATATTCATCGACGAAGAGCGATGACCACCGCAT
>JAEYTJ010000166.1 GCA_023434095.1 Pseudomonadota bacterium
GTTCAGCTGCCGCCGGAAGCGCGCGCGCCGGTGGAGCCGCGCCCGCCGATGATCTCACGGGGTCCCGCCCGCGATATCGGCATCGAGCCGGCTCTGGCGCCCTCCGCCGCGGCGGCGGCTGCGGTACCCGTCGGCCGCCGTCCGCTCGAACCGCGCGTCCCCGAGGTCGTGGAGCCGGTCCGCATGCCGCCGCCGGCCGCCCCCTCGCCGAACACGCCCGCCGCCGCTACCATGGGTCACCGCGCGGAGCCGATCGTCACGGCGCCCTCGGAGCCGGAGGTGGGCGCCCGGGTCACCGTGAAGGTCGATCCGCTCTTTGCCGACATGGCGGAACACCTCGAAGAGGCGCTGCGCCGCCCGCCCGCACCCGAAGCCGAGCCTGTCCGGCCGCCGGGCCCGGCCTCAGCCTCGGCCGTCGACTCGCCGGCCTTCGAGCCGGCGCTGGAAAGGGCGCTGGATAGAACGGCCCGCCCCGCTCCGCCCGCCGCCGCCGCGATGACGCCGGCCCATGTACCGATTCCGGTCCCCGTCGCCGCGCCAGCTCCCGTCGCGGCGGTGGCGGCCTCGGTGATCGAGCCGGTGCCGGTGCCGATCGTGCGGGGCCCCCATGCCGGGGCGCCAGCCGTGAATCCTCCTTCCGGCGCCCCTGATGAGTCCGCTCCCGACATTCGCCTCGACGCTGGCGTGGAGCCGGCGCCCACCCCGATCCCGGCGGCACCGCCGGTCAGGGCCATCGACATGTTCGCCCCGGAAATTCGCCTTCCCGACGACGCCGGCAAGCCACCTCGGAGCGAGGACGAAGACCTGTTCGAGGAAGAGATGGCCAGCCTTCTCGGTCGCAACCGCAGGCCCTGAGGCGGGTGGTCCGCCCGCCTCGAGGACGCCAAAAACGAAAAGGGCGACCCGTTGTCCGGGCCGCCCTTTTTCATATCCCCTCGCCACCTGCACGAACGCCGGCCCGTGACGGCGCGAGCGTTCTAGTCGTCGCGATACACGCGCTCGCGACGCTCATGCCGCTCCTGCGCCTCGATCGACAGCGTCGCGATCGGGCGCGCCTCGAGCCGCTTGAGCGAGATCGGCTCGCCGGTCTCCTCGCAATAGCCGTAGGACCCGTCGTCGATCCGCTCCAGCGCCGATTCGATCTTGGCGATGAGCTTGCGCTGGCGGTCGCGTGCCCGGAGCTCGATGGCGCGGTCGGTCTCCGACGAGGCGCGGTCGGCAATGTCCGGGTGGTTCTGATTCTCGTCCTGAAGGTGCTGAAGCGTCTCTTTCGCCTCGCGCAGGATGTCTTCCTTCCACTGCAGCAGCTTGTGGCGGAAATATTCCCGCTGCCGCTCGTTCATGAAAGGCTCGTCCTCGCGGGGGCGATACTCTTGGTCGATCTCAACCGACATCGGCCTTGGTCCTCGTTTTCCGGGGGCACCCCTGTCGGGGGCAGCTTATATCGCCACGCTCCGCCCCGCACAACACCTCACAGCGTCATGCGCTCGACACGAAATGCCGGATTTTTCAGCAGCTTGAGCGCCCAAACGAGGCAGGGAGCCATTACGGCTCCCGGACGCGGAACGTGTCCGCGCCGCAAAAGGAAGTGGACCGGTATCCCGACCCGCGAAACTACTCGAAACCGAGGAAGAAGGTGTAGGCGAGCGACACGCCGGCCTGGAACTGGTTGCGGTCGCCGTGCTGCACAACGAGCGGGCTGTCTGCGGCGTCGTCCATCAGATATTTGTACTCGGCGAACACCGAACCGGTGATGTTCTCGGTGAAGCGCTTCACCACCTGGCCGCCGAAGCCCACGGAGTAGATGCCGCCGCCCGCCTGATACGGCGTCAGCGGGTTGCCAAGCGCCTGTGCAAACGCAGCTTCGGCCGCGGTGATTCCGTAATAGGTGTCGACATAGCCGGAACTGGCCAGCGTCATCCGCGGACCGGCCGACAGCGTCACGCCCCAGAGTTCGGGGCTGAAGTGGATGGCATCGATCGCGAAGTCCGCAACCACGCCCTCGAAGCCGCCGAAGCCGTAGCGGACGTCGCCGCGCAGGCGCAGCCAGTCTATCGGGAACCACTGCGCGTAGCCGCCGATCTGGAAGGCATAGTCGATATCGGCCATGCCGCGCAGGGCGTTGGAGCTGGAGGAATCACGTTTCCAGTTCATCGTGCCGGTGATGCCGGCTTCGAACACGCCGGTGTCGAACAGCGCGATGCTGGGATTGTCGTTGAAGCTCTTGAACTCGCTCAGCCGGTCGGCGCGAGTGATGCTGATGATCGGCTTGAAGCCGAACTCGTAATCGTCGGAGCCCATCCACTCGGGCGAACCCATGAGGTAGCCGCCGAGCGTCAGCGTCCACTGGCGGTCGCGCGATTCGGCCGGAGCGTAGGCCGGGTCGCCCTTGTAGGCCATGTCGGCGGCCTGGGTGACCGACGCCGAAAGGCCGAGCGTCCCCGCAACAACCACGACACTCGCGAAGCCGACTGACCGCATTGCAACCATCCTGTGAAACCGACAGCCTCTTCCTTACATCAGCCTAGCACGCAAGTGGTTGCCGAAAAGTCACTTAATGGCCGTCAATCAATAAGGCGCCGATGGTCGCGGATGCTCGCACCGCGCGATCTCGTGCCTATATGTTGCCTACGCCCTCTGCTTTCGTTCGCTCTGGCCCTGGATCCCGATGCTCCGCCTCATCCTGCTCCGTCACGCCAAGTCCGCCTGGCCGGACGGGGTCGCCGACATCGACCGGCCGCTGGCCCCGCGGGGCGTCCGCGCCGCCGCCGCCATCGGCGCCTATATGGCGCAGGAGGGTTTGCTTCCCGCCCGCGTCTTCGTCTCGCCGGCTCGCCGGACCATCGAGACCTGGGAAATCGCCACCCGCGACTGGCCCGTGCACGCTCCGCCGGCCTATGAGCGCAGCATCTACGAGGCCCCGGCCGCCAGCCTCATGCGCCTGGTCAAGGCCCAGGACGACGCCTCGCCGCTGATGCTGGTGGGGCACAATCCCGGCATGGAGGACTTCACCGCCCTGCTCCTGCGCCGCGAGCAGCGTGCCAAGGTGCTGCCGAAATTCCCCACCGGCGCCTTTGCCGTCATCGACGTGCCGGCGGCGAGCTGGGCGGATATTGAGCCGGGCATCGGCACGCTGGAGCGGTTCGTCACGCCGCGCGCACTCGGGGTCACGAAGGAGAAGGACTAGCCGTGCCCTCCCGCTTGGAATGGCTGCTGGACGAGGCGCGCCTGACCGCGCAGACGCTTATCGACCGCGCCGAGGATCTCACCAGCCCGACACTGCGGCTCGGCATCACCGGCCTGTCGCGGGCGGGGAAGACCGTGTTCACCACCGCGCTGATCCATGCGCTGATGCGCGGAGGGCGGCTGCCGGTCTTCCGGGCCATGCATGAAGGGCGCATCGCCGCCGCGCGGCTGGAGCCGCAGCCCGACGACGGCGTGCCGCGCTTCGACTATGAGGGGCACCTCGCCACGCTGGTGGACGACCGCCGCTGGCCGGAATCGACCCGGCGCATCAGCGAATTGCGCCTCGCCATCGATTACGCCCCGGCGCGCGGCGGACGGCGCACCCTTACCCTCGACATCGTCGACTATCCCGGCGAATGGCTGCTCGACCTTCCGCTGCTGGACCAGTCCTTCGCCGATTTCTGCCGCCACAGCCTCTCGCTTGCCCGAGCGCCGGCCCGCCGCCCTCTCGCCGGCCCGTTCCTGGCGGCGCTTGAGGCAGCCGACCCGACCGCTGCCGCCGACGAGGCAGACGCCCGCCGGCTGGCGGCCCTGTTCACCGACTATCTCGCCGCCTGCCGCGCCGAGACCGTATCGATGAGCCTGCTGCCGCCGGGGCGCTTCCTGATGCCGGGTGACCTCGAAGGTTCGCCCGCCCTCACCTTCGCGCCGCTCGACCTCCCCGACGGAGCGGAGGCGCCCGCCGGCTCGCTGCACGCGATGATGGAGCGGCGCTTCGAGGCTTATAAGGAACGCATCGTCCGGCCGTTCTTCCGCGACCATTTCGCCCGGCTCGACCGGCAGATCGTGCTCATCGACGTGCTCTCCGCCCTCAATGCCGGGCCGGCGGCGCTGGCCGACCTCGAATCGGCGCTGGACGGCATTCTCACCGCCTTCCGCATCGGCCGAAACTCCTGGCTCTCCGCGCTCTTCCGCCACCGCATCGGCAAGGTGCTTTTCGCGGCCACCAAGGCCGACCATCTGCACCACACCAGCCACGACCCGCTGGAAGCGATCCTGAGGCGGCTGGTCGAGCGGGCGTTGGCGCGGGCGGAAGGCGCGGGTGCCGACATCGACGTGGTGGCGCTCGCCGCCGTGCGGGCGACGCGCGAAGCCATGGTGAAGCGCGGGCGGGCGCATCTGCCCGCCATCGTCGGCGTGCCCGAGGCCGGCCAGCACGGGGCGGACGCGTTCGACGGGCTGGCGGAAGCCGCCGTCTTCCCCGGCGACCTGCCGGAAAATCCCTCCGCGCTGTTCGATCCCGCGCACGGTTTCAACGGCCTGTCCGACGCGGCCGGCGGCGATTTCCGCTTCCTGCGCTTCCGCCCCCCGCAGGTGGAGCGCAACGCTGAGAACCTCGCGCTGCCGCTTCCCCATATTCGTCTCGACCGCGCGTTGGAATTCCTCCTCGGCGACCGGCTGAAATAGAGCCCGGTTGGAAACGGACCCTCATGAGCGACCGCACCCCTCGCCGCCCGCAAGCCTTCCGTCTCGACGATCCCGGCGTCGTTCTGGCCGAAGAGGGCCGCGCCGCGCCGCGCGGGGCCGTGGTGGTCACCCCCACGCCGACCGAAGCTGCGGAGGAGATCGCCCCGCTTCCGCCCGCCCCGCCGAAGACCTCCCGCTGGGGCCAGCTTTTCTGGACCGGCCTCGGCGGGCTGGTCAGCCTCGGCGTCGGGCTGGCGGTGACGAAGCTGGTGGAGGATCTCTTCGCCCGCGCCGACTGGCTCGGCTATGTCGGCCTCGCCTTCGCGCTGGCGCTGGCGCTGGCCACCCTCGCCATCCTGACGCGCGAGGCGTTCGGGCTCGTCCGCCTGCGCACGCTCAACCATCTGCGCGAACAGGCGGCGGAGGCGCTGGCGAAGGACGACCGGCGACTGGCCGAATCGGTGACGGGCGAGCTCATGGCCATCGCCGCCACCTCGCCGCGCCTGTTCCGCGCCCGCACAGAGCTCGCCGGTCATCTCGACGCGATCATCGACGGCGCCGACCTGATCCGGCTCACCGAACGCCAACTGATGGCGCCGCTCGACGCCGAGGCGACGCAGCTGGTGTCGAACGCCGCCAAGCGGGTCTCGGTCGTCACCGCCGTCTCGCCGCGCGCCGCGGTGGACCTGATCTTCGTGCTTGTCACCGCCATCGGTCTGGTGCGGCGGCTGGCGCTGCTCTATGGCGGGCGGCCGGGCGCTCTCGGCATGGTGCGTCTGTTCCGGCAGGTGGTGACCCACCTCGCCGTGACCGGCGGCATGGCGGCCGGAGATTCGCTGATCCAGCAGGTGGTGGGCCATGGCATAGCGGCCAAGCTCTCGGCGCGGCTCGGCGAGGGCGTGGTCAACGGCCTGCTCACCGCCCGGCTCGGCATCGCCGCCATCGAGGTGACGCGACCTCTGCCCTTCGTCGCGCTGCCAGCCCCGGCGCTCGGCGACGTCGCCTCCGGCCTCGTCAGCCGCGGCGAGCCCAAGGACCCGGCAAGCGAGGCGGTGAAGCCGCCCTTAGGGCCTGTTCACCCCTGATGTTCGGGGGTGCGCACGACGAGGCCGTCCAGGGCCTCGGTGATCTTGATCTGGCAGGACAGCCGCGACGTGGGACGCACGTCCGAGGCAAAGTCGAGCATGTCCTCTTCCATCGGGCCCGGCTCGCCGACCGCGGCCTGCCATGCTTCGTCCACATAGACGTGACAAGTCGCACAGGCGCAGGCGCCGCCGCATTCGGCGTCGATTCCCGGGACGCCGTTGCGGATCGCCGCTTCCATCACCGTGGCGCCGATAGCGGCCTCCACGGTGCGCTCGGTGTCGGTGGCGTCGATGAAGGTGATCTTGGGCATGGGGCGGGGCTTCAGCGATTTGGAATGACTTCAGGAATGTCCGCCCTAGATAGCTGCCAGACGCGCCGAACGCCAGCCGGCTCGCGCATCGCGGCCCCGGTTCGGCTGCGGGCCGATTCGTGGCGGCAACCGGCGTCGGGACGATTTTTGGAAGAGCGTTAATCAGAGGTTTCGGGACGTGGTAAACAGGGCGTTAACGATAACTGAAATCGCCTCGTTAACCCCCGTTCCATTTCCGATGGTCAAGAGCGTAGGATAAAGCTGCGGGGAACTGGCGTTCCTCTCGTCAAGTGCGGGGTCTCTCCCACCGGCGAGTACGCCAGAACTCCACGAAACCCCGGGCCGACGGCGCAAGCCGGTCGGAGTAGAGTACGGACCGGAGGCAGGCGCCGATGTCGACGAACACGAAGAAGATTGAGCAGGATCCCGCCGAGGCCGCGCTGTCGGCCATCGAGGAGGCGCTCAGTCTCGACCACACGCCCGATGACGGCTTCGCTGCATCGGCGCGGGACGACTTCGAGCTGCCGCCCGCCCGCGAACCGGAGGGGCCGCGCATCGAGGCCCGCACCGGCACGCCCGGCGAAAGCGGGTCCCCGCGCTTCCTCGACGAGATCGACCTGTTCGGCGACACCGCCGAGCCGCCCGAATTCGACGCTGCCTCGCTGGGTGACGACACCTTCGCGCTGTCGGAGGACGATCTCGCCGACAGCTCCGACCTCGATCGTGCCGGCGAGCCGAATTTCGACTTCACCGCCGCCGATGGCGAGGCCGCGCCGAGTTCGGCCGCGCCCGCAATCGCGGCAGGCGCGGCGGCGGTCGGTGCCGCGGCCGCAGGCGCCCTGCCCCGCGGCGAGGCTCGGACAGAGACCGAGGCGACGGAGACCCCGGCCGCGACCCCGAAGGGGCGCCGCGCCGCCAATGACGACCGCGAGAGCATCGGCCACTTGCTGGCCTCGCTGCAGCGTCGGCCGTCCTCCACACCCTACATCGTGGCCACCATCGCCTCGCTGGCCTGGCTGGTCGCGGGCGGCGTGCTGCTGCAGGCGCAGTTCGGCAATCTCGGCGGCGATTTCACCGCCATGGTGAACGCGCCGGGCTTCCTCGCCGGCGTGGCGGCAACCCTCGTCCCGCCGATTTTCTTCGTCGTGCTCGCCGCGATGGTGCGGCGGATGCAGGAGATGCGGATCGTCGCCTATTCGATGGCGCAGGTCGCCATCCGCCTCGCCGAGCCGGCCAAGGCCCCCGCCGCGATCGCGCCCGCGACTGCCGCAGCCCTTCCCGCGATCCAGATGCCGGAAGGCGTCTCGCCGGACACCCTCGCCCAGTATGCCGGCCTCGAGCAGGCGGTCACCCGTGCCAGCGAGGCTGAAGCCTTCGTGCGCGGCGAAGTGGCGGCGCTCTCGCAGGCCTATGACGACAACAACCGCAAGATGCACCAGCTGATCGAGCGCCTTCAGCTCGAACGCGATGCCATCCTGACCCAGACCGAGCATGTGCGCGAGACTCTCGCCGCCTCGCAGTTCACCTTCGCCGAGGAAGTCGGCACCGTCAGCGACCGCATTACCGAGACCGTCATGCTGGCCGCCGACCGGGTGGCCCACACGCTTTCCGACCGTGGCGAACACATCACCCTCGCCCTCGGCCGCGTCGGCGACACCATCATCGAGGCCCTGTCCGACAAGGGCGGCGACCTGATCGACCGGCTCCAGGCGACCGGCTCGGAGGTCAACACCAACCTCTCCGACTCCAGCGAGCACCTGCTCTCGTCCCTGTCCGCCAAGAGCGACGAGATCGGCAACCGCCTCTCCGGCGTCACCACCCAGCTGACCGAGACGCTCAGCACGCGCACCGACGACATCAGCCGCCAGCTGTCGGGTGCCACCGACAACCTCTCCAAGACCCTCACCGCGCGTTCCGACGAGATCGGGCTGCGTCTGGCCGGCATTGCCGAGAATCTCACCGATACGCTGGCGACGCGCACCGACGCGATCAGCCGCCAGCTGGCCGGCGTCACCGAGAACCTCTCCGACACGCTCGCCACCCGCACCGACGAGATCAGCCGCCAGCTGACCGGCGTCACCGAGAACCTCTCCGACACGCTGGCCGCACGGACCGACGAGATCGGCGACCGCCTGCTGCGCACCGCCTCCGAGCTCTCGCACGTGGTCAATCTGCGGACCGAGCAGCTGGGCGACAAGCTGTCCGCCACCACCATCAACCTCACCAGCACGCTTACCGCCCGCTCCGACGAGATCACCGACGCGCTGGTGAGCACCGGCACGCGCCTCGCCGACGAGATCGCCATCCGCGCCAGCCAGGTGAACCAGACGCTCAAGACCACCGGCGACGCGCTGGTGCTCGACCTCTCGGTGCGCGGCGGCGAAGTCGTGCGCAAGCTGGAAGAGACCGGCAACCGGGTCGCCGACACCATCACCGTGCGCGGCGATGACCTTGCCGACCGCATCGCCGATACCGGCAACCGCATCTATGACGCCGTCGCCGTGCGCGGCGCCGAGCTGGAGCGCCTCCTCGGCGAGACCGGCCAGCGCGTCGTCCACCAGCTGTCGCAGGCCGGCACCGGCATCCACGACGCGCTCGCCGAAGCGGCGGGCCGCGTCTCGCAGGATATCGACTATCGCGGCCAGGCCCTGACCCAGCAGCTCGCCCATGTCGGCGCCGAGGCGGCGCAGACCCTCGCCGACAACGGCGCCCGGGTCACCGACCAGTTCCGCGAGGCGGCCGACTATCTCGCCGCCGACCTCACCACGCGCAGCGAGAACATGCGCGACCACCTCGAGCAGCAGTTCCGCAACATCGAGGACCTGGTCAGCGTCCGTGGCGGCGAGATCGCCGACCGCATCTCAAGCGACACCACGACGCTGGGTCGCCAGATCGTCGACGGCCTGCGCGACTTCGACACGGTGCTCAACACCAATGGCGGGCAGCTGGTCCAGCGGATTTCGGACCGGGTCGACGCCGTCACCCGCGCCATCGACACCAACCTCTCGGGCTTCGACGACCAGGTCTCCCACAAGGCCGAGCAGGTGGCGGCGGCGCTCGACCAGCGCATCGCCAACATCGAAAGCGTGCTCGACCGGGGCGTGGAAGGCCTCAACGAGACGCTCGGCAGCCGCACCGTCGAATTCGCCCAGACGCTGTCGGAAGGTGCCCGCCAGGCCAACGACGCGATGAGCCAGTCGCTCGGCATGCTGAGCGGCTTCTTCGACGAACGCGCCAGCACCATTACCGACCAGCTCTCGCAGCATATCGACCAGGCCGACCGCACCCTCGCGGCCCGCGCCCAGGACATCGCGACCTCGCTTGACGAGCGCGTCGGCCGCTTCGAGGCCACCGTCGTCAGCCGCCTCGACAACGTCGCCACCTCCGTCGAGGTGCGCGGCGCGGCAATGGCCGACCTGCTCGGCCAGCGCATCGGTGCCGTGGCCGGCCAGCTGCGCAGCGAGGCCTCCGAGATCGAGACGAGCCTCACCTCGCTTGTCGACAATGTCAGCCGCACCCTGTCCGACCGCGCCGGCGAAGTGACGACGCTGTTTGACACGCGGACCGACGAGATCGCCCGCATCGTCGAGGAGCGCGGCAACGGCCTGCTCACGGCGCTGGAAGACCGCAGCATCTCCATCACCGGCGAGATCGCCCGGGCAAGCACCGAGCTGCTGTCGGCGATCGACGATCACCGCCAGAACCTTGTGACGGCGCTCGACACGACCCGCAACGGTGCGGTCTCCGACATCATGCGCGCCAGCGACGAATTGCTGAACACGCTTGAGGCCCGTTCGGACGCCATCATCTCGGCCTTCGACACGGCGACGACGGGCCGGGCCGACCAGCTCATGCAGATCAGCGGCGATGTCGTCTCGTCGCTGCAGCAGATCACCGGCGATGTCGCCGCCTCGCTGCAGGCGGCGGGTGGCGAGGTCACCGCCTCGCTGCAGTCGGTCGGCAGCGATGTCAACAGCCAACTCAAGCTGATCACCGGCGAGGTGTCGACCTCGCTGCAGCAGATCGGCGGCCAGGTCACGCAGGAGATTGCAACGGCCGGCGACGCGCTGCTCAGCGAGTTCGACGGACGCGGCGCCCAGCTGGTGGAAAGCGCCCGCCAGGCGACCGCCCTCGCCAGCGGCGAGTTCTCCCGCCTCGTCGACGAGTTCGACGGGCGCGGCACGCAGCTTGTCGAAAGCGTGCGCCAGGCAACCGGCGGCGCCTCCGAGGAGTTCGCCCGTCTCGTCGACGAATTCGGCGGCCAGGGCGCCCAGCTCACGGACAGCGCGCGCCGGGCCACCGCCGTGGCGTCCGAGGCGTTCGCCCGGTTGGCGGAAGAGTTCACCGCGTCGCTGGAAGGCCGCGGCAGCGGCCTGATCGAGGCCATCGCCGCCAGCGGCCGCTCGGCGGTGGCGGAGATTTCCGCCACCAACGAAGCGCTCCAGGGCGACGTCACCAGCCTGCTGGAACGCCTGGGCGATGTGAACGTCCAGCTGCAGGACGTGCTCGCCAGCTCGGCTACCAATCTCGCCGACACCGAGAAGACGATCAGCGAGCGGCTGGAGGCCTTCCGCAGCACCGTCGCCAATGTCGAGGAAGCCAGCGCCGTCGCCTCCTCGCGCATGGACGAGCAGATCCGGGCGCTGCGCTCCGTCTCGACCGACGTGCTCAAGGATGTCGCCCGCCTCAGCCACTCCTTCAGCGAGCAGGCGGGCCTCATCACCAATGTCGCCAACGCCCTCGGCAACGCGCATGAGAACCTCGACGACACGCTCGGCGGTCGTCACGAGGCGCTGCTTGCGCTTGCCGAACAGGTCACCGGCCGGACGGCGGAACTCGACGAGCGGCTGTCGCACTACACCAGCACGCTGGAGAGCACCTTCGGCCGCGCCGAGGAGCGCGTGGGGGCCATCTCCAAGTCGATCCTGGCGGCAGCCACAAGTTCGACCGAGGCCATCGTCCGTCAGCAGACGGAAGTGCGCGAGTCGACCGAAGCCGAGCGCGAGCGCACCGTCGCCTCGCTCCACGAGACCTATGAGCAGGCCGTGCGCGAGGTCGACACGCTGATGCGGCAGGCCAATCAGGGCTTTGCCGGCACGGCCCAGGCGCTGCGCGCTTCCGTGCTCGACATCCAGCGCCTGCTGGAGACGACCCGCGAGGAGCTGAAGCGCGGCATACTGGAACTGCCGGAGGAGACCGAGGCCAACGCCTCGGCCATGCGCCGCACCGTCGCCGAGCAGATCAAGGCGCTGGCCGAGCTGAACGAGATCGTCTCGCGCCATGGC
>JAEYTJ010000207.1 GCA_023434095.1 Pseudomonadota bacterium
CTCGTGGAGGGCGCGCATGTCGAGGTGAACCAGTTCGTCGCCGGCGTGGTGGCGCTGGGGCTGGTGCTCGGCGCCTTCTCCAGCGAGGTGCTGCTCGCCGCCATCCGCGCCGTGCCGAAGGGCCAGAAGGAAGCCGCCGCCGCGCTCGGCCTGTCGGGCTGGCGCACCTTCCGGCTGGTCACCTTCCCGCAGCTCTGGCGGGTCGCCCTGCCCGGCCTGTCCAACAACTGGATGGTGCTCTTGAAGGACACCTCGCTGGTCTCGGTCATCGCCATCAGCGACCTGATGCGCCAGACCTCGATCGCGGTCGGCGTCACCAAGCAGCCCTTCTTCTTCTACCTCGTCGCCTGCCTGATCTATCTGGTGTTCTCCGGCCTCTCCAGCCTCGTCTTCGCGGCGCTGGAAAACCGGGCCTCGCGCGGTTTCAAGCGGGTGGGAGGCCATTGATGGAAACGATCCTCGCCGCCCTCGCCGACGGCTTCCTGTGGCTGATGGGCCTGATCGGTCTCAACACCGACCTCATGGCCCGCTACGGGCTGCGCTTTCTCGACGGCGTGTGGGTGACGCTGCAGTTGGTCGGGCTGTCGGTCTTCCTCGGCGTGCTGCTCGCCATCCCGCTCGCGCTGGCGCGGGTGGAAGGCGGCAAGGCGCTGTCGCGCGCCGCCTGGACGTATTCCTATTTCTTCCGCGGTACGCCGCTGCTGGCGCAGACCTTCCTCGTCTATTACGGCGCCGGCCAGTTCCGCGAGCAGCTCACCGATATCGGCCTGTGGTGGTTCTTCCGCGACGCCTTCAACTGCGCCGTGTTCACCTTCACGCTGAACACCGCCGCCTACCAGTCGGAGATCCTGCGCGGCGGCATACAGAGCCTGCCGGCCGGGCAGATGGAGGCGGCGCAGGCGCTGGGCCTCTCGCGCGTGCTGGCCTATCGCAAGATCATCCTGCCGCAGGCGCTCGCCATCGGCCTGCGCCCGCTCGGCAATGAGCTGGTGCTGATGATCAAGGCCAGCGCCATCGCCTCGGTCATCACCGTCTACGATCTGATGGGCGTCACCCGCCTCGCCTTCTCCCGCTCCTACGACATGGAGGTCTATCTCTGGGCAGCGGTGCTGTATCTGCTCATGGTAGAGATCATCCGCCGGGTGTGGAACGTGCTGGAGCGCCGGCTGAACCGGCACCTGGCGGTGTCGCGCTGATCCGGGAGGGAACCATGCCGCTTGCTGAGGAAGCCTGGCGCGTCTTCGTGCGGAAGGACGGGCTCGACGAGGACGAGAACCCGATCCACCCCGTGATCGGCTATCTCGCGGGCTTCGGCGTCAAGTTCCAGGCCGAGGAAGCCGTGCTCAAGGCGCTGGACGATCCCGCCTATCTCGTCGTGTCGTCCGACAGGATCGAAAAGGACATCATTGCGCGGAAGAACCTGCAGGCCGAGCAGGTCGTCCCGGACTAGCCCGCCAGCCGCGCCACCTCTTCCCGCAGCACCGGCACCAGTTCCGCCTCGAACCAGGGGTGGCGCCTCAGCCAGCCCGTGTTGCGCCACGAAGGGTGCGGCAGGGGCAGCAGGCGCGGCGTCTCCCGCGCCTCCCAGATTTCCCGCCAGCGCTCCACACGGCCGGTGAGGCCGCCCCCGGCGAAGCGCACCAGCCCCAGTCGGCGCAGGTGATAGTCCTGCGCCGCCGCGCCCACCGCCACGACCAGTTCGAACGGCGCCCGCGCCGCGAACAGCCGGTCGTGCCAGAGGCTCGCGCATTCCCGGCGCGGCGGCAGGTCGCCGCCCTTGGCGTCCTGCCCGGGAAAGCAGAAGCCCATCGCCGCCACGGCGAAGCGGTCGGTGTCGTAGAAGGTCTCCGGCGTCACCCCCAGCCAGTCGCGCAGCCGGTCGCCGGAGGCATCGGTGAAGGAGCGGCCGGAGGCGTGCACCTTCGTGCCCGGCGCCTGCCCGGCGATGAGAATCCGGGCGCGCGGCCCCACCTGCAGCACCGGGCGCGGCGCGTGCGGCAGCGGCCTGCCGCGCGGCGTCTCCACGCAGAAGCGGCAGGCGCGGATGTCGGCGAGAAGAGCGTCGAGATCGTCGGCGGGCATGGCGGTTAGATAGGCGCGACAGCATCATCCGTCATCCCGCCCCGACCACCGTCATCCCGAGGTACTGTGCGCAGGCCAGCCTCGAAGGCTGTCTCGTGCAGGGGGCTCACTGCGCCGGTCGTGGATGGCGCGCCCGCCAGTCGGCCGGCATCTCGAACGGGCCGGACCAGATTCCGGCCCCTGCCGCCCGCGCCGACCTCTCCTCGCCGCGATAGGCGAGGCTCGTCGCCACCGCCCAGCCCTTGCGCACCAGCTGCGCGCCGATATCGGCGCCGTCAACCGCGCAGCGCGCCACCGCGCGGCCATAGCGGTCCTCGTCCACTGGGCGGCAGGTCACCGCGCCCTGCGTGACCAGCGCCTCCAGCCCCGCCCGCGCCTTCAGCCCGCAGGGCCAACTTTGCGCGCCCTCGCCGCAGCTCTGGTGCAGTTCCGGCGCGTCGAGCCCGTCGAGCCGCACCCGCTCGCCCGCCACGACCAGACTGTCGCCGTCGGCCACCCGCACCGCACCGGTGAGTGGAGGCACGAGCCGCTCAACCACCAGCGCCACCCCAATGAGCCCCGCGGCGACAAGGATGCCGCGCCAGGTTTGTAGCCTCCAGCCGCGCGGGGGGCGCTGTCGTCGCGCG
This sequence comes from Pseudomonadota bacterium, assembly GCA_023434095.1. GTDB lineage: Bacteria > Pseudomonadota > Alphaproteobacteria > Rhizobiales > Xanthobacteraceae > Ancylobacter. The sequence continues at coordinate 2,709 of JAEYTJ010000207.1, forward strand.
CGTGAAAGGGGGAACCTCATTACCAACCCTCATGGCCGGGCTTGACCCGGCCACCCAGCTCAGCTGCGCACCCCACCCGGCAAAGCTGGATCCCCGGGTCAAGCCCGGGGATCAGGGACGATGGATCACCCGCCCCACATTCCGCCCCAAGGCGTCCCCTCACGCTCCCGCCACGCCCGCTTCCGCGAAAGTCGCCATGCCGCCATGGCAGGCGAGCGCCGACTTGATGACGCCGATGGAGAGCGCCGCGCCGGAGCCCTCGCCGAGGCGCATGTCGAGATCGAGCAGCGCCCTCAGGCCCAGCCGTTCCAGCACCTTTCGATGCGCCGGCTCGGCCGAGACATGGCCGGCAAGGCAATGGTCGAGCGCGCGCGGGTCCAGCGCCTTCAGCACGGCGGCGGCGGCCGTCACCACATAACCGTCGAGCACAACGGGCACGCGCTGCAGCCGCGCGGCAAGAATCGCGCCGGCCATTGCCGCCACTTCGCGCCCGCCGAGCTTGCGCAGCACTTCCAGCGGGTCGTCGAGGTGCCCCTTCGCCCGCGCCACCGCCGCCCGCACCGCCTCGATCTTGCGTTCCAGCACCTCGCCGGTGGCGCCGGTGCCGGGGCCGACCCAGTCGGCGGCGTCCCCGCCATAGAGCCCGTGGAAGATCGCCGCCGCCACCGTGGTGTTGCCGATGCCCATCTCGCCGAGGCACAGCAGGTCCGGCTCGCCCGCCAGCGCCTCCATGCCGAAGGCCATGGTGGCGGCGCATTCGGCCTCCGGCAGCGCGTCCTGCTCGACGATATCCGGCGTCGGCAGATCGAGCGCGAGGTCGAACACCCGCAGCCCGGCGCCGAACACGCCGCAAATCTGGTTCACCGCCGCCTTGCCGGCGGTGAAGGTGGCGACCATCTGCTTGGTGACCTCTTGGGGGTAAGGCGAGACGCCCCTGCCCGCCACGCCATGGGTGGCGGCGAAGACGGCGACGGTCGGCCGGTTCACCTGCGGAATCTCCCGCCCCTGCCAGCCGGCGATGAACAGCGCGATCTCTTCCAGCCGCCCCAGCGCGCCGGGCGGCTTCACCAATTGCCCCTGCCGGGCGCTCGCGGCGGCGCGGGCGGCAAGGTCCGGCCCCGGCATCTGGGCGATGAGGTTGCGGATGTCGTCGAAGGGCAGGCCGGTGGCGGAGCGCAGCATGGGAGCCTCAGCAGCAGAGCGGACAACGCCAAAACGCAAGACGCACGACGAAGAAGTGTCGCCTCGGGCGCGAAGGCGGGGTAGACCCTCACCGAGGGACGCGCAACCCTTGCGCAAGCGGCCGCGCCCTCCGCCGGATGCATGGCCCTGCCGGACAGCGCGGCGGGATCACGGATGGGAGCCCGCATGGCCGTTTCTCTCGCTGCCGCAGCGGCCGCTCCGCCGGCCTTCGACGACGCCTTCCGCGACCGGCTGGACATGCTGTTCGCCTGGCGCCGCGATGTACGCTGTTTCCGCACGACGCCGCTGGAAGAGGAAACGGTGCAGGCGCTGCTCGCCACCGCGTGCCGCGCCCCGAGCGTCGGCCTCAGCCAGCCCTGGCGGCTGGTGCGGGTGCGCGAGGCCGGCCGCCGCGCCGCCCTCCGCGCGCTGTTCGAGACCGCGAACGCCGAGGCCCTGGCGCAGCAGCCGGGGGAGCGCGCCGGGCTTTACGCACGGCTGAAGCTCGCCGGACTGGACGACGCGCCCGAGCATCTGGCCGTCTTCGTCGAACCCGATCCCGCCACCGGCCACGGCCTCGGCCGCGCCACCATGCCGGAAACCGTCGCCTATTCCGCCGTGCTGGCCATCCACACGCTGTGGCTGGCGGCGGCGGCGCGCGGCATCGGGGTGGGCTGGGTGTCGATCCTCGACCCTCAGGCGGTGAGCGCCGCGCTGGACGTGCCCGCGCGCTGGCAGCTGGTCGGCTATCTCTGCATCGGCTACCCCGCCGAGGCCTCGCCCGTGCCGGAGCTGGAACGCGCCGGCTGGGAGCGCCGGCTGCCGCTGTCCGACCTGCTGGTCGAGCGCTGAGGCGGCCGGCCGATGCCTCTCCCCATTCTCTCCGATGTGCCGGCCGCGCTGCGCTTCCTCTCGCGGCTGCCGGTGCGCCTGCCCGCCGAGCCGGCGGAGGACGGCCCGCCCGACCTCGACCGGCGCGGCCCCGCTTTGCCGCTCGCGGGCGCGGTGCTGGGGGTGATCGCCGCTTCGGTGCTGGTCGTCGCCCATGGAATCGGGCTGGGCGATTTTCTCGCCGCGACGCTGGCGGTCACCGTGCTGGTGGCCATCACCGGCGCGCTGCATGAGGACGGGCTGTCGGACGTCGCCGACGCGCTCGGCGGCTGGACCGTCGAGCGGCGGTTAGCGATCATGAAGGACAGCCGCGTCGGCGCCTTCGGGGTCTGCGCCCTCATCCTCGCCTTCGCGCTGCGCATCGGCGCGCTGGCCGGGCTGCTCGCAGCCGGGCCGGCGGTGGCGGTGGCCGGGCTCGTCGCGGCGGTGGCGGTGTCGCGCCTCGCCGGGCTGTGGATGCTGGCCGCCCTCCCCTTCGCCCGGGCGGACGGCCTCGCCCGCAGCGCCGGGGTGCCCGGCGCGGGCAGCCGATGGCGCGCGCTCGTTGTCGGCCTCCTCGTCGCCATCGTTCTCATCGTCCACCCCATCGGCCTCATCGGCCTTGTTGCCGCGGCCAGTTTCGCGATCGTGACCTTCGCCCTCGTGGTACGCCTTGCGCGCGCCCAATTCGGCGGACAGACCGGCGATGTGGCGGGCGCCGCCACGCTTCTGGTCGAAATCGCCTTCCTGATCGGGCTGCTCATCTTCGCGCGCTGAGGCCCTGTCCATGTCCGTCGCTTAACCGGATCGACAGGAAGATGCGCCAGGATGGGCCGTCCCTTAGCGTACCGAATCATGCCGCAAACCCTTTCCACACCTTGCGTTTCCATCTGCACGCTGGATGCCGCCGGGCACATCTGCCTCGGCTGCGGCCGCACCTTGGAGGAGATCGGCGCGTGGCCGGCGCTCAGCGAAAACGAGCGGCGCGCCATCATGGCCCGCCTGTCCCTCCGTCCCGAGGGGGCCGCTCGATGAATGCCGATCGCCTGATGTGGATCGTGGTCATCGGCCTCGCCGCCGGCATAGGGCTGGTGTTCTTCGCCTCGCGCTATGGCGATGTCGGCGGCCTCGGCGCCAACGACTTGGCGCAGCTTGTGTTTTACGGCTCGCTGCTGCTCGTCGTCGGCGCCAGCGTGTTCGCCACCTTCACCGGAAGACTAGGCGAAGCACTGCGCGCCGCCGCGCTGTGGCTGGTGATTTTCGCCGTTCTCGCCGTGGGTTACACCTACCGCATCGAACTCCACGCCGTCGCCTACCGCGTGCTGGCGGAACTGGCGCCGGGCTACGCGGTCCCACTGGCCAGCGACGGCCCCGCGGTAGAGGTCGCCCGCGCCCGCGACGGCGATTTCAACGTTCGCGTGGAAGTGAACGGCAACCGCATTCCCATGCTGGTCGACACCGGCGCTTCCAGCGTCGTGCTGACGCCCGAGGACGCGGTGGCGGTGGGCCTGCCGCTCGAATTCCTGCGCTACGACATTCCCATCGACACCGCCAATGGCCGCGGCCGCGCGGCGGCGGTGGTGCTGGAGCGCATCGGCATTGCCGGCTCGATCGACGAGCGCGACGTCCCGGCCCTTGTCGCCAGCCCCGGTACGCTCAAGCACAGCCTGCTCGGCATGACCTTCCTCTCCCGCCTCGGCAGCTTCGAGATTCGCGGGGAAAAACTGGTGATGCGGGCAAAGATGGTCGACTGAGGCCCGCCCTCACCGCGCGACCAGCGCCACCACAAAGCGCAGGCCGACGATCAGCAGGTAGAGGCCGAACCCGACCTCCAGCTGGCGCTTGGTGAAGCCGTGCGCCAGCCGCGCCCCAAGCGGCGCCGCCAATGTGGCGATGCCGCCGACCAGAACCAGCCCGGGCAGCGAGACATAGCCGAGCGAGAACGGCGGCAGTTCGTCGAGATGCGGAATGCCGCTGATGATGTAGCCGAGCGTGCCCGGCACGGCGATCAGCGCCCCGAGACCGGCCGAGGTGGCGATGGCGGTGTGGATCGGCACCCGGTAGAGGGTAAGCACTACGGTGGCGATGCCGCCGCCGGAAATGCCGATCAGCGGGGCCGAGACGCCGATGCCGAAGCCGTAGAGCGTCATCGGCAGGCGGCCCGGCAGCGTGTCCGCCAGCACCCAGTGGTCCCGGCCGAACAGCAGCTTCGACGACATCAGCGCGGCGAACAGCACGAAGGCGATCTTCAGCACCACGTCCGGCGACACCGCCGCCAGCGCCGTTCCCGCGATGACCCCGGCAACCAGCGGCACCGCCCATTGCCGCATGATGGTGTTGTCGATCTTGGTGCGGCGTCGGTGAGCGAAATAGGAACGCAGCGCGGTCGGCACGATGATGGCCAGCGCGGTACCCACGGAAAGGTGCATGCGCTCGGAATCGTCGACCCCGATCGCCCCGAACACCTCGTACAGCACCGGCACGACGATGGCGCCGCCGCCAATACCAAACAGTCCGGCCAGAATTCCGGTGGCCAGTCCCGCCACCAGCAGCACCCCGGACAACCACAGCAGATGCTCGAGAGGAATCGCCTGCACCATCACGCCACCACGTCACGCCGTCCCATTGGCCTGCCGTGATGGCACGGATTCACGCGACAAGCGACCGGCGTTCTTCGGCCTTGCGGACCTCATTGACGGCAGTTCGCAGCACATCGAGCCCCGCCCGGGCCTTGACACCCTCGATGGCGAGGTGGCGGCGATAGGCGCGCGCGCCGGGCCGGCCCGGGAAAAGGCCCAGCATGTGCCGGGTGATGTCGTGCAATCGCCCGCCCGATTCGAGATGAGCGGCGATATAGGGCTCGAAGGCGGCGATGGCGGAAAAGGCATCCGCGTGCGGATCGGCCTCGCCGAAGAACAGGCTGTCGACCCGCAGCAGCAGTTCCGGCAGCTGATAGGCCGCGCGCCCCAGCATCACCCCGTCAACATGGGCGAGCTGCGCCTGCGCCGCCTCCAGCGTCGCGATCCCGCCATTGACGCTTACAGGCACGCCGGGCAGGCGCGCCTTGAGCCGATGCACCCGGTCATAGTCGAGCGGGGGAATGTCTCGGTTCTCCTTGGGGGAAAGCCCCTGCAGCCAGGCCTTCCGGGCATGGACAATGAGCGCATCCGCCCCCGCGGTCAGCACGGCGTCCGCAAGCGCATCGAGCGCCACCTCCGGGTCCTGCTCGTCGACGCCGAGGCGGCATTTCACCGTGACGGGGGTCGCCACCGCGGCCTTCATCGCCGCGACGCAGGCGGCCACCAGCGCGGGATCGCGCATCAGGCAGGCGCCGAAATTACCGCCCTGCACCCGGTCGGACGGACAGCCGACATTGAGGTTGATCTCGTCATAGCCCCACTCGGCGCAGATCGCCGCCGCCTTCGCCAGCGCCTCCGGATCCGACCCGCCGAGTTGCACCGCAATGGGGTGCTCCTGAGGCGAATAGCCGAGCAGCCGCTCGCGATCGCCAAAGATCACCGCATTCGCCGTCACCATCTCCGTATAGAGTCGCGCGCGCGCCGACAGCACCCGGTGGAACGCCCGGCAGTGCCGGTCGGTCCAGTCCATCATCGGAGCGACGGAAAATCTAAGCGATTGCATTGCCGACATTATTCTTGGAACTTCGACGAGAGGAGCCGCATCGTGAGCACGGATTTTTCGCCACGATACGCCCCGTTTTCCGTTTTTCGCCGCGCGAGTGCACACGGAGCGGCCATCTTTCCTAAACGAAAACGCCGCGCATGGTGAGCCCCGAACTTGCCAGCGTCTGCACTGGTCGGGCCGGGGGGCGGCCGGCTGCCGGGCGCCTTGGGTCAAGGCCACGCATTCTCGGCTCTTCTCCGGGATCAAAGCACGTGCTTCTGTACCGTAGAAAGATACCGAATCTCGTTCGAGGTGGCATGGACGCACCGCCGCACCCGCCAGTTCCGCCAGGGGCCTGCTCAAAGTGAGGCCGGCCGACAGCGAGCCGACAGCACGCCGGCGACGCCGCGCTTTCATCGGAATCCTTCTGTGCAACGTGCTCGAATGGTACGACTTCGTCATATACGGGCTGCTTGCCGTCTACCTTTCTCACGTCTTCTTCCCGCAGGATGACGAAAGCACGGCGCTGCTGGCGACGCTGGCGGTCTTCGGCGTGAGCTTCGTGATGCGCCCCCTGGGGGGCCTGCTGCTTGGCGGCCTCGGTGACCGGAGGGGACGCAAGCCCGCGCTCCTGATCACGGCAACGCTCATGGCGGCAAGCACCTTGGCGATCGGCGTCCTGCCGACCTATGCGGGGATCGGTCTCCTTGCTCCGGGACTTCTGCTCGTCGCCCGGCTTGCGCAGGGCCTGTCGGCGGGCGGGGAATGGGGCCTTGCCAACGCCTTCCTGCTTGAAATGTCGCCCGAGGGGCGGCGCGGCTTTTCCACCAGCTTCCTCTCTGTCACGGTTTCTATGGGCAGCGGCCTCGCCAGTGGCGTCACCGCGCTGCTCGTCACCGTGCTCTCGTCCGAGAACATGCATGACTGGGGATGGCGCCTGCCCTTTCTGCTCGGCGGCTCTCTCGGAATGGTCGCGCTGTGGCTGCGGCACGGCCTCGACGAGACACCGGTCTATCGCCGGCTCCACGCGGCCGACGCCGTCGCCGGGCCGGTGCTGGCGCGCATACGCCGGCCAAGCCTCACCGTGGTCGGGATCACCCTGCACTGGACGGTTTGCTACTATATCTTCCTCATCTACATGCCGCTTTTCACGCAGAAGCATGCGGGGCTGAGCGCGGCGCAGGCAACGTGGTCGAACACGGCAAGTCTCGCCGCCATCGTCCTCTTCGTCCCCTTGATCGGGAGGTGGTCGGACCGGTATGGCCGCCGGCCGTTCCTGATGTGCTCGTGCCTGCTCGTGCTCGCGCTGGTCGTGCCGGCCATGTGGATCATGGTCGCGTTTCCCAGCTTTGCCGTCGTGCTCGGCATGCAATTGCTGTTCGCGCTCGCCATCGCACTCTATTCTGGGCCCGGCCCGGCGGCTGTTGCCGAGCTGTTCCTCACGTCCGACCGGTCCCGCTGGTCGTCCATGTCCTATGCGATGGCGGTTGCCGTCTTCGGCGGCTTCGCCCCCTTTATCGCCGTCTGGCTGACCGTGACGCTGGACAACCCGCTCGCCCCCGCGGGCTATGTCATCGCCGCTGCGGCTACCAGCCTGCTGGTCGTCTCTCGCATGCCCGAAACGGCGCACCGGCCGATCCCGTAGGCCTATCGGTCGCTCCGGCTCGCGGGCGCGCGGCCGTAATGCAGGCGGTAGGCGCGCGCGAAACTCGAATAGCCCTCATACCCGACCCGCCGCGCGACCTCGCTGATGGAGAGTTCGCCGTCGCGAAGCAATTGCTGCGCCCGCTCCATCCGGTGCATCTGCGCATAGGCGCGGGGCGTGACGCCGAAGATGTCGCGGAAGCCTTTCGTCAGCTCGTTGCGGTTCATCCCGACGCGTCGCACGAGTTGCTCGAGAGACGGAGGATCGCCGATCTCGCGTCGGTAGATGTCCGCCGCCGTCTCGATCGCCTTCAGCTTCGCCTTCTCGCCGAGAAGCCGCGGCGGGGGGAGCAGGCGAAGGCTCTGCAATTGCGAGACGACATCGCAGATGATTTCGACGGTCTTCGCGCCGACGAAAATCCCCCGCAGGGGCTCGGGGTAGCGGCAGGAGACGATCTGATCCACCAGGCCCATGCCGGCCGGCGAGAGCGGCAGCGACAGCACGTCGGGGGTCCCCTCCCGCGACAGGAAGATGGGCCGGTAGACCGGCGGCACCCGCTCGATGTTGAACCGGTAACGGTCGATGAAGTGCTGCCTCTGGCAGACAATGAGAATGCCGCGCAGCCGCGCCCCGGCGGTGGCGCCGGAAACCGACGCGGGCACGTTGCTCACCTGAAGCATGTGCGGACCGACGAGGTCCATCCGCTGGCCGATCCAGCGGTTGTAGCCGCCGGCGATGGTGGCCTGAATGCACACGAGATCGGCCCGCTTCATCGTCAGGCTGTAGGGCTCCCCGACCTCGAAATTCATCACATGCAGCAGCGTGAAATCGTCGATGCGGCGATAGCCGTGCTCCTTTGCCCGGAACACGTCGTCGACGTTTCCCAGCACTTTGGCGGAGCGAACGAACTCGCCGGCGCCGAGCCCGGCATGTACCGCGCGAAAATCCAGCTCCAGATCGTATCGCTCGCCCATGAGCTCCCGTTCGGGCCTGATTTTCCGAGGGATCGGACGACGGCGCGCGACCGGGGACGGATCGTGGCCCCGCCGCCGGCCGCGACGACTATCGCGTCCTTTCACGGGTTATGTCGAGTCGTCACACCCCCCTGTGAGCCGTGGCCGAAACATGCGAGCGAAATGGCTTCCGGAGTGGCTCCCCGACAAGCGACGCGCGTGCATCCGATCCTGTTCACCAACGCCGATCTGCCGCCGCATCGGCAGTTCGAAGCATTCCGCGCCGCTCATGAGCCGATCGTCGACATCGGCCCTATCGCGGACGCGCAAACCTCCTTCGCCGTAACGCAGCGGACCTGGCCGCTCGGCCGGCTTGTCCTCACCACGACCCACCTGCCGCGCAAGGGGCATCCCGTGCGCTGGAGGCACTTGCGGAAGGGCGTGCTGGATCATTGGTACGTGGTGCTTCCATGCGGCACCGACGGCGGCCCGCCGGCGACTCTGCGGTCCAAGGCGCCGCCGCTCATCCATTCCCTGGCACGGCCGCTCGACACGCAGATCGCGGACGACGCGGCTCTCACGCTGTTCGTCCCGCGCGACTTTCTCGCGGGCTCCTGCCTCGACACCCTGCTGGACGTGCCGCTCGACAACGGCCTCGGGGCATTGCTGGGCGATCTTATGCTGGTGCTCGACCGCCGCCTCCCCCTGGTCGAACCTCATGAACTCGACTGCATCACCGAGGCGGCCCGCAGCTTTCTCGACGCCTGCGCCATCCCCTCCCGCGGCAGACTGGCCGAGGCACGAGCGCCGATCGATCTCGCCCTCCTCGAACGTGCGCGGCGACAAATCCGGTTTCGCCTCACCGAGCCGGGACTGTCGCCAGACACGATCTGCAGGGATCTCGGCGTATCGCGCTCGCGCCTCTACCGGCCCTTCGAGCCGCTCGGGGGCATCTCCGCCTACATCCGTCGCCAGCGGTTGCTGGCGGCTCGCCACGCACTGATCGACCCGTTCGACACGCGCCCCATCACGCGGATCGCCGAGCATTGGGCCTTCACGGACGCGTCCGTCTTCAGCCGTGCGTTTCGGCAGGAGTTCGGCCTTTCGCCCAAGGAGGCGCGGGAGACCGGCCGGACCGGCTCGAGGGGCGCTGCCGGCATCGGGAGCGCCGCCACGGCCGCCGGGAGCACCCCGAACCTTGCCGAACTGCTCCACCGGCTGGCCGGCTAGTTCGAGCGCCGGCAGGCAGGCTATTGATCCGCAGGAGACCGCCTCTTCTACCGATCGGGAAAATAACGTCAGGATTTCTTCCCGACACAAGCGCCTCTCATCTTCGCAGTTGCAGCAATATTAGAAGTGGCGGTTTGCTGAAGAAGAGGTAAAATTGGGATCGAGCGTCAACTTTTGGGACGCCCCGCCCATCTCTTGAAATGCCTGCTGGTCTATAGGGTTGAAGCATCACGCTTCAACCTCTTCCATGAGGGGCACAATGGCCGACACCTCCGCTGGCAAGCTCTCGCTTCCCGCCCTGACCGCGGTAGTGGTCGGCTCCATGGTCGGCGCCGGCATCTTCAACCTGCCGGGACGTTTCGCGACCGCCACCGGCCCGTTCGGCGCCATCATCGCCTGGGCCATTGCCGGCACCGGCATGTACATGCTGGCGCGTGTGTTCCAGTCGCTGGCAGAAAAGCGACCGGACATCGACGCGGGCGTCTTCGCCTACGCCAAGGCGGGTTTCGGCGATTATATGGGCTTCCTGTCGGCGTTCGGTTACTGGCTCGGGAGCTGCCTCGGCAACGTGTTCTACTGGGTGTTGATCGGCTCGACGCTCGGGCGGTTCTTCCCCGAAATCTTCGGCGACGGCAGCACGGCCACCGCGATCATCGTCTCTCTGGTCGGCATCTGGGCCTTCCATTTCATGATCCTGCGCGGCATCGAGCAGGCGACGGTGATCAACACCATCGTCACCATCGCCAAGATCGTCCCGCTGATCGTGGCGATCCTCGCCTTCGTGTTCTTCTTCAACTACGCCCAGTTCTCGGAGAACTTCTTCGGCGGCGTGGACATGCCGGAAAAGACGCTGCTGGCGCAGGTGCGCGACACCATGCTGATCACCGTCTTCGTGTTCCTCGGCATCGAAGGCGCCAGCGTCTATTCCCGCTACGCCAAGAAGCGCGCGGATGTCGGCACCGCCACCATTCTCGGCTTTGTCGCCGTCACCGGCCTGATGGTGGCCGTCACCCTGCTGCCCTACGCCACGGCGCCGCGCGCCGCGATTGCGGGCGTGGCCAACCCGTCGCTGGCCGGCGCGCTGGAACTGGTGGTCGGCCACTGGGGAGCGGTGTTCATCTCCATCGGCGTGCTGGTCTCGGTGCTCGGCGCCTATCTCGCCTGGTCGCTGATCTGCGCGGAGGTGATGTTCGCCGCCGCCAAGTCGCAGGACATGCCGAAGCTGTTCGCGGCGCAGAACCGCAACCGCGTGCCGGCCAACGCCCTATGGCTGACCAACAGCGTCGTCTCGCTGTTCGTCGTCTCGACCTACTGGTCGCGCGATGCCTTCAACTTCATGCTCGACATGACCAGCGTGACCTCGCTGCTGCCCTATCTTCTGGTTGCCGGCTATGGGGTTCTGCTGGCGCGCAGCGGGGTCGGGTACGAGACGACGCCGCATGAGCGCGGGCGCGATCAGGTCTTCGCCTGGATCGCGGTGGTCTACACGCTGTTCATGTTCGTCGCCGCCGGCCTGAAATACGTGCTGCTGGTAGCCGTGCTGTTCGTGCCGGGCACGATCCTTCTCTATTTCTGGGCCCGGCGCGAACTGAAGGCGCTCGTGTTCACACAGGCCGAACTGATCATCTTCGGCATCACGGTGGTGGCCGCCGCCATCGGCGTCTACGGCCTGCTCACCGGCACCATCACCCCCTGATCGACCAGCATAGGAGACCAAGATGGAAACCCCCTTCGGTGTTCACTCCGAGGTCGGCCAGCTGCGCAAGGTCATGGTGTGCGCGCCGGGCCGCGCGCATCAGCGCCTCACCCCGAGCAATTGCGACCAGCTGCTGTTCGACGACGTGCTGTGGGTCGATGTCGCCAAGCGCGACCATTTCGACTTCATCACCAAGATGCGCGACCGCGGCATCGACGTGGTGGAAATGCACAATCTGCTGACCGAGACGGTCGCCATCCCCGAGGCCAAGGCCTGGATTCTCGATCATCAGGTCGTGCCGAACAATATCGGCGTGGGCTTCGTGGACGAGGTGCGGTCCTATCTCGACGGTCTGCCGAACCGCCAGCTGGCGGAGACGCTGATCGGCGGGCTTTCGACCTATGAATTCCCCGAGACCATCGGCGGGGAGACGCTGGCGCTGATCCGCGACGCAGCCGGCGTCAACGAGTACCTGCTGCCGCCGCTGCCGAACACGCTCTACACCCGCGACACCACCTGCTGGATCTATGGCGGAGTCACGCTGAACCCGCTCTACTGGCCGGCGCGGCACGAGGAAACGATCCTCACAACGTCGATCTACAAGTTCCACCCGGATTTCGCCGGCAAGGTGAAGGTGTGGTGGGGCGACCCGACGAAGGACTGGGGCCTCGCCACGCTGGAAGGCGGCGACGTGATGCCGATCGGCAAGGGCAACGTGCTGATCGGCATGAGCGAGCGCACCTCGCGCCAGGCCATCAGCCAGGCGGCCGCCGCGCTGTTCGAGCAGGGCGCTGCCGAGCGCGTGATCATCGCCGCGATGCCGAAGCTGCGCGCGGCGATGCATCTCGACACGGTGTTCACCTTCGCCGACCGCGATTGCGTGCTGCTCTACCCCGACATCGTCGACAAGATCGAGTGCTTCTCCTATCGCCCCGACGGCAAGGGGGGCGTCGAGCTGCGCAAGGATGAGGGCGGGCTTGTCGAGACGGTGCGCGGGGCACTCGGTCTCAAGGAGATCCGCGTCGTCCATACCGGCGGCAACGACTATATGCGCGAGCGCACCCAGTGGGATTCCGGCGCCAATCTCGTCTGCGCTTCGCCGGGCGTCGTGTTCGCCTATGACCGAAACACCTACGCCAACACGCTTCTGCGCAAGGCCGGAATCGAGGTCATCACCATCGACGGCTCCGAGCTCGGCCGCGGGCGCGGGGGCGGGCATTGCATGACGTGCCCGATCATCCGCGACGCGGTGGAGTTCTGATCGCCGCGCCTCGCCCGGCGGTGAAAGGGCCGGGACGAGGGCGCGCTGACGCCCGAGCAAACTCTCCTCCGCCAGGCATCCCATGACCTCGCCCGCCCGACAGACATTCGCCCTGCCGACGCTGACCGCCATGGTCGTAGGCTCCATGGTCGGCGCCGGCATCTTCTCGCTGCCGCAGACCTTCGGGCGCGCCACCGGGGGCCTCGGCGCGCTCATCGCCTGGGGCATCGCCGGTGGCGGCATGCTGATGCTCGCCTTCGTGTTCCAGACGCTGTCGCGGCGCAGGCCGGATCTCGACGCCGGCGTCTTCGCCTATGCCAAGGAAGGCTTCGGCAATTATCTCGGCTTCGCCTCGGCGCTCGGCTACTGGACCGTGTGCTGCCTCGGCAACGTCTCCTATTGGGTGCTCATCAAGTCGACGCTCGGCGCGCTGTTCCCGATCTTCGGCGACGGCAACACCGTCATCGCGGTGGCGGTGTCCTCGGTCGGCGTGTGGACGGTGCACTTTCTCATCCTGCGCGGCGTGCGCGGAGCGGCTGCCGTCAACACCGTCGTCACGGTGGCCAAGATCATCCCGATCCTGATCTTCCTCGTCTTTGTCGGCATCGGCTTCAAGACGGACATCTTCGCCGCGAACTTCTGGGGCGGGCCGGGCGTCGACTCCGACAGCCTGTTCGCCCAGGTGCGCGGCACCATGCTGGTCACCGTGTTCGTGTTCGTCGGCATAGAGGGGGCCAGCGTCTATTCCCGCTATGCCCGCCGGCGCTCGGATGTCGGCCTTGCGACGCTTCTGGGATTTCTCGGCGTTCTCTGCCTTCTCGTCCTGGTGACGATGCTCTCCTACGGGGTGCTGCTGCGCCCCGATCTCGCCAGCCTGCGCAACCCCTCCATGGCCGGCGTGCTGCAGGCGGTCGTCGGGCCATGGGGAGCGGCGTTCGTCTCCGTCGGGCTGATCGTCTCGGTGCTCGGCGCCTATCTCTCATGGTCTCTGCTGGCGGCGGAAGTCCTGTTCTCGGCGGCGCGCATGAAGACCATGCCGGCCTTCCTTGCGGCGGAGAACCGCAACAAGGTGCCCCTCGCCGCGCTGTGGCTGACAAATCTCCTGGTGCAGCTCTTTCTCATCATGACGCTCTTCGCCGAGCAAGCCTTCCTGCTGGCGCTGAAGCTCACCTCCTCGATGATCCTGCTGCCCTATCTGCTGGTCGCGGCCTATGCGCTGAAGCTGGCGTGGCGGGGCGACACCTACGCCGAGAAACCCGAGGGGCGCACGGGCGATCTGGTGCGCGCCGGTCTCGCCACGCTCTATGCCATCGGGCTCATCTATGCAGGAGGACTTAAGTTCCTGCTTTTGTCGCTGGTGATTTATGCGCCGGGCACGGCTCTGTTCGTCCTCGCGCAGCGCGAACGCGGCCAGCGCGTCTTCGCGCCAATGGAATGGCTGCTGTTCGCCGCGGCGGTCGGCGGCGCGCTGCTTGCCCTATTCGGCCTGGCGACGGGACGCATCAGCGTTTGACGACGCCCTCTCTTCGGCGGGATCGCCCGAAAAGTGTCCCTCCCGAGCCCGCATCAGCGAATGCGATGATGCGACCTGGGCGGATGGATCCCCTTCAATCAACGACCGAGCGTGGAATGTCCCGCTCCCGCTTCCAACGCGCGCATGACGACGTCGGCCCGCGCTGCAACCGAAACCCTGGGCAGGATCGTGACCTCGTAGCCGAGATCGGGATAGACGGCGAGCAGGCGCTCAAACTCGGCGATCGCCGCAGGAAAATCGTGCCGACGCTCCTGATCGCCGGCAAAAATCTCCGGCCAGGGCGGCGTCAGGAAGACGCGCCGGTTGTAGCGATGCGCATTGCAGAGCCCCCTTTCGAGCGGCTCCCCGGTCGCAAACGCCAAAGCGGCGGCGGCGTCGATCAGCCCGCGATCGAAGAAAACCCATCCGGCCCGCTTCTGCGCTGCGGCGGCCCTGTCCTCCAGCGACAGGCCCACCGCGCGCCGCGCAAAGGCGGCAAGATCGACCCAGGGCAGCTCCGACCCGCCGTGGCGCAACTGGTCGCTGACGATGCGGCGCCCGGGCTCCTCAACAACGGCATGCCCACGGCGCGCAAGCTCCCGCAGCAGCGTCGACTTGCCTCCGCCCGAACAGCCGGAAATGACGACAAAGCGCTCCATGAATGTCCTCTCGCCGCCAGACGGCGGCTTCGCCGTCGCGGCATGCGGTCAATGCGGCGCTTGAAGCTCGGCGACCTTCTTCTTCAGCGCCTTCATTTCCTCGAAGCGCGGCGTGATGTCCCGGAGCACCGCCGCCATGCCGGTGACCTTCCCGGCCTCGTCCTTGATGAGGGCGATAGTGAATTCCAGCGAGATGCGCCGCCCATCACGGGTCAGGCCGGGCACGGCGAGCATGTCGCCGGCGCCATAGCGGCTCACCCCTGAGGCCACCGTCTCGCGATACCCGTCCCAGTGGCGCGCGCGGAAAGGCTCGGGAATGATGATGTCGAGCGAACTCCCCAGCGCTTCCTGCTCGGTGAAGCCGAAGATCCGCTCGGCGCCGGGGTTCCACAATACGATGTCCCCTGCGGCGTCGCTGACCACGACGGCATCGGCCGCGGTGTCGAGCAGCACGTCGCCAATCGCTTCTCGCGTGAAGCCGGAGCCCGTGCGCGAGCGGCGGGTCTCCACGGCGGAAGGCTGAAAAGGTGCGGCAGGCGCGACCGAGTGCGTGTCGTCGAAGAGGTCCTCCACCGCTCCGAAGAACTCATAGTGAAGCCGCACCGGGGGAACACCGGCCTTGGCGAGGGCGGGCACGAAGGCGCGAAGGAAGCCGACCGGCCCGCAGACGAAATACGCGGCCTCGGCGATCGGGGAATGCGCGATCAGCCAGTCGGGCGTGAGACGTCCGGCAACGTCATAGTCGCGCCCGGCGACCTCGTCGGCGCCCGCCTTGGTGTGAAAAAAGGTCGTCTCGGCGCCGAGGGTGGCGGCAAGCGCGCGCACATGCGCCTGGAAGGCGTAGGTCGCGCTGCTTTGCGTGCAGTGGATAAACTGCAGCGCGGGCTTCCGGCGCTCGGCCGCCAGGACTTCCAGCATCGCGACCATCGGCGTCAGCCCGACGCCGGCGCTCACCATGACGAGCGGACGCTCATCCGTGGAAGGAAGCACGAACTCGCCCGCCGGCGGCGCGATATCCAGCCGCGTGCCTGCGCCGGCCGCGTCATGCAGCCATCTCGAAACCGTCCCCTCCGATTCGCGTTTCACCGAGATGCGGTAGGTGTTGCCGTTCGGCGCCGACGAGATGGTGTAGTTGCGCTTCTGCCGTCCGGCACCGGGGATTTCGGCGAACAGCGTCAGATGCTGGCCGGCGAGATGCGGCGCGGGCGGATGCCCGTCCAGTGGCCGCAGCTCGAAGGAGGTGATGACGTCGCTCTCCCTGTAGCGGCTCTCGACGGCGAAGCTCCTCACCGCTTCGCTGCTGGCCTGGCGGGCACTGCCCATTTGCGCGCCGTTTTTGGTCATGCCTTGCCTCCACTGAAATCATGTATACGCTATACATGTATTTCCTCGCTGGAAAGCCTCCAGACAACCATGCAACTCTCGCGGTATTCCGATTACGCCCTGCGCGTCATGCTGTACCTGGCTGCCCGGGGCGACCGGCCCTGCGCCATTTCGGAGATCGCTGCGGCCTATTCCATCTCGCACAACCACCTGATGAAGGTGCTGCACGATCTCGGCAGGGCGGGCTATGTGGCGAGCACGCGCGGCCGGGCCGGAGGCTACCGGCTGGCCCGTCCGGCCGGTGAGATTCGAATCGGCGAATTGCTGCGTCATACCGAGGACGATCTTGCACTCGTCGATTGCGCCGGCTGCGCGCTCTCCGGCGGCTGCGGCGCCTCTCCCGTGCTGGCCGAGGCGATGGCCGCCTTCTTCGCCGTTCTCGACCGATATAGCGTTGCCGATCTTGTGGAACGCAGGTCGGGATTTCAGCATCTCATTTTCTCGCTTGGTGCCAACCCGCCGAGAACCGGAGCGGCTTGAGGGTGGGCGAAACCTGAACCTCTTTCGTCGTCTCGCCGAAGGCGGGATGCCCCCGCTCCCAACCGCGCCGCGCCGGCGCGAGCCTATCGCCTTACCCCTTCTGGAGGTCTCCGTGTCTGTCAGTTCCCGCCTGCAACTCTTCCGGCCTATCCTTGCGGGCGCAAACCTGCGGGACCGTATGCTCGCCTGCGCCGGTGCCATGGTCGGCATCGCGCTCACCGGTCTGATCTGTGCGTTCGTCGCGACGGAGCCGCAGCATATGCTCTGGCTCGTGCCGCCGATGGGCGCCTCGGCCGTGCTGCTCTTCGCCGTGCCGGCGAGCCCGATGGCGCAGCCCTGGCCGGCGATCGGCGGCAATACGCTCTCCGCGCTGGTCGGGGTGCTGGTCGCCCACAGCATGCCGCTGTCGCCGCTCTCCGCCGGCATTGCCGTCGGCGGTGCGATCGCCGTCATGTCGCTGCTGCGCTGCCTGCATCCGCCGGGCGGCGCCGCCGCCCTCGTAGGCCTGTTCGCGGGCGCGTCCTCGAGCTACGCCTTTCCGCTGCTTCCGGTAGGGGCCAACGCCGCCGTTCTCGTCGCCTCCGCCTGGGCCTATCACCGCTTTTCCGGGCACGCCTATCCCCATGTCCCGGCGCCGCCCGCCAAGCCGACGAAAGAGCTGCCGTGGACATTCAGCAAGGATGACCTCGCCGCGGCCCTCGAGCGCACGGGGGAGGTCTTCGACATCGACGTGAACGACCTTGAGCGTCTGCTGCGCGAGATCGAACAGGGCGCGCTGGCCCGTTCCTATCGCGATCTCTCCTGCGCCGACGTCATGCACGCCGGGGTTATCGCGGCGCGCCATTCCATGGCGATCGAGGAGGTGCGCGCCCTTCTGGTCGAGCACGATGTGCGCCGCCTCCCCATCCTCGACGAGGACGGCCGGATCGTCGGCGCGATCGGTCTTCGCGAACTCGCCTCCCCAGCCGCCTCGCTGGCGCAGGCGATGACGCCGGCCAGCACCGCCTCCCCGGAAACGCCCGCCATAGACCTGCTCGACCGCTTCGCGCAGGGCCGTGTCCACGCCGTGTTCATCGTCGATACGGAAGGTCGCCCGCTGGGTGTCGTGACGGAGGCGGACTGGTTGGCGGTCCTCAGGCGCGGCCTTGCCTGAGGACCGGCGACATCGCGGCAGTATGGGACCTGCCGGCCAGATGGCTGCCAGGCCTTTGGCGCCGGCAGCGTCTACGCCGCCTTCTCGACGGGATGCGCCTGCGCCGGCGCCACCCGTCGCGCTGCCGGACGGCAGCCATTGCTGCGCAGGAGATCCGAGAGGAGTTTCATCCGGGCGAGAGGCGTGCGGGCCTCCGCGCCGGCCTTGGCGAGCCTCCCGGCCTCGAAGGCCGTGATCACGCTGTCATGGACATAGCTGGTGCGGCAGACCGTCAGCGTGTTGGCGAGTTCATCGGCCAAAGGCGCGATGGCCTCGCGGATCTGCCGGCGCCGCCCACGCTCGCTGCCGGCCGGCTCCAGCCTCCCGAGGCGGTCGAGCACGCCGAGGGAGGCGGTGAGGGTACGGAAATCCTTCAGCGAAATGGCCTGACCGCTGATCGCCTTGAGGAACGCATTCACGTCATTGCCGCGTACCGCGTGAAACGCGCCATCCTCGCCGCGATATTTGAACAGGCGCGGGCCCGGTAGCGCCTTCAGCTGCACCAGCGCTGCGGCGAGGTCGGCGTCGCGGCAATGCTTGTGCACCTTCTTTCCGCCCTTGCCGGTGAAGGCCAGCGCCACCTCGTCTTCGCCAAGGCGCACATGCGATTTCAGCAGCGTGGTCGCGCCGCGGGTCCCATGCTCCTGGGCATATTCCTCACTCCCCGCGCGGATCGCGGTGAGCGCCACCAGTTGCACCACCGCCGCGAGAGCGAAACGCCGGGGCGACGTGGGCTGGCGCAATTCGCGACGGACGCAGCGCAGAATGCGCGGCAGCGCGTCCGTAAGTCCCGAAAGCCGATCCGCCTTCAGCGTTTCACGCACAAGCGTCCAGTCGGGATGATAGCGATACTGCAGCCGCCCCGCCGCATCCTCCCCGACAGCCTGCAGATGCGCCCTCGGATCCGAGGCAAAGCGTACGTCCCGGTAGGCGGGAGGCACCGCGAGCCGCCGCAGCCTGGAAAGCACTTGCGGATCCTTCAGCGGGCTGCCATCTGCCGTCTCATAGCTGAATCCGCGCCCGTGACGCTTGCGGCGGATCGTCAGCGTCGCGGGCGAGACGATCTTGAGGTCGAAGCGGCGCGCCAGGCGCCGGATAGTGGTTTTCTCGGCCATGATGGATGAAACGCGCCTCCCGCAGGATCCACGCTCAACGTGGCGCGCGGCGCGCGGGTTCCGGCCGCACCGTGCCGCTCCGCCCGGCGCTCTCGTTTTGTCGTGCGTGCGGCGGTGCCGTTGGTCGAGGTGGCGCCGAGCTCAGGCCGGTTCCAGACGCGCGAGGTGGAGCTTCACCCCGCTCGCTTCGGCCACGTCGGCGAGATCGCCGAGCGGGGCAGCGTCGGTAACGAGGAGGTCGATATCGCGCAGCGACCCCAGCCGCACCAGCCCGCGGCGGCCGAACTTGCTGCTGTCTATGGCGAGGATGACCCGCCCCGCCTGCATCATGGCGGCCCGCACGGCGGCGACTTCGGCATAGTCGTCGTCACCGATGTCGCCATCCTCGTCGATGCCGCTCACGGAGATGACGACGAAGTCGAACTTGAACGCCTGGATGAACTCGGCCGAAGTCTGGCTGAAGACACCGCCATCCACTTGCCGGACGAAGCCGCCGGGCACGGCGATGGTAAAATCGGTGCAGTCGCTCAGGGTCGAGGCGACGCGCAGGCTGTAGGTGACGATGCGCAGCGCTCGGTGATCGACCAGCGCGCGGGCAACCGCCTCGCAGGTCGTGCCGGTGTCGAGAAAGACCGAGGCGTTGTCCGGCACGAGGCGGGCGACGGCGGCGCCAATGGCCTCCTTGGCTTGCGCATTGGCGACACGACGCTGGCGATACACCGTCGGGTCGATCGGCGTCGAGGCCACCGCGCCGCCGTGCAGCCGGCGCACCTTGCCTTCCAGTTCCAGCGCGACGATGTCCCGGCGCGCGGTCTGGGTCGTTACCGAAAAGCGGCTCGCGATCTCCTCAATCGCGATGTAGCGGTTCTGTTCGAGATACTTCACCAGGAACGCGCGGCGACGCGCCTTCTTGCCCTCGTCGTCCCGCTCGTCGTCGCGCATCAGCATGTCGGTTCTCGAAAGCACAGCGTCAGAATAGTCAGCGACCCATGTGGCGTCCATCAGGCGCCGCATGGGTCATGACAGCCCGGCGCCGGCCGGAAACTTGGTCCGGCCGGCGGAGGAAGGGCGACTGCGCGTCAGAATTTGACGCTCAGCGTTCCCGTCAAGCCGTTGTCGCTCTGGCCGGAACCGAACTGCCCGTCATAGCCAAGGCTGACGGTAGCATGTTCCGTGGCTGCAAACTCGATGCGAGCACCGAACACCGCGACATTTTCAGCGATCGGCGCGCCCGCGACCGAGAACACGTCGCCTCCGACGAAGGCCAGCGAGGCGTCGGGCGTGACGTCTCCCGCGGCGTGTTGCCAGCCGACGGTGCCGTGCAGCGTGGCCTGCGTCTCGCCGACCGCGAAGGACATGGACGCGCGCAAGCCCAGCGTGGTGAAGAAGGTGTCGAGGTTGTTGCCGCCGCCGTCCAGCGCAGCCACGCCGCCCTGCTCGGCAAAGGCGTCGCTGCTGAAGTGGACATAGGCGAGGTTGGCGAAGGGCTCGAACACCGCCTTGCCGTTCTCAAGGCGGTAGCCGAGTTCACCGAAGACCTGCGAGGTCGCGGCATCGTAATCGGCGGTCAGGCGTTCGCTGATGGTCGGAATATTGACCTGGCGCGTGCTGTCGATGTTGTGCCAGGTGTGGGCGGCTCCGAGGCGCACGGCGAGCGGGCCGGACCGCGTCCCGGCATAGAGGCCGAGATGGACGTTGTCGCTGCCGGCGCTGGCGGCGAGGTCGTCGAGGCTGACCGAGGTCTGGCTGTAGCCCGCCAGCATGCCGACGCGCCAGTTGCCGGGAAGGCCGGCATCGAGGCCGCCGAGCACGCCGCCCGTATTGCTGGAGAGGCCCGAAGCGTTGCCGTCCCCGTCGACTTCGTTCCAGCTGCCGAAGCCGCGCATCCACATGGCGGCCTCTTCGGTGTCCGCCGCCACCGGGCGCGGCGCCTTGGTGTCGAGGCCGACCACCGCCATGTCGGCGAGCAGCGCCTCGCCGCCCGAGGCGCGCAGGCGGTCATCCATGGCGTCGCGGACGAAGCGGCTGCTGCCGACCAGCACGCCGGCGGTGGAGGCATGCACCTCGCCGCCGATCTGGGTGAAGATGGCGCGCGCCGTCACCGCGTCCTGCATGACAATGGCATTGTACAGGGCATTGCCGTAGCCCAGGCTCTCGGCGCCGCGCGCCGCCGCCTGCTGGTTGCTCGTGTAACCGACCTTGTCGAAGGCGGTGTCGTTGCGGGCCAGCGTGAGCTGGATCTCGTTGGCGCCATAGCTCAGCGTGGGGTCGAGGAAGGCAAGGCTGGAGGAGACGTCGTCGAACGCGCCCTCGATGCCGCCAGCGGAGGTGAGGATGGTGTAGGCGGTCTCGGGAAGGTAGTCCCCGCCGGCCGCGATGCCGATCACGCTGCCGCCCTCGATGGTGGTGGCGCCGGTGACGACGACGCGGTCGCTCTCGCCCTCGGCGTTCAGTTCGACCTGATAGATGGAGCCCGCGGCGAAGTTGAGGTCGCCCGCGACGTTGAGCGTGCCGATGGACTGGCCAGGCGCCAGGATTCCGCCCGACGCGATCCGCAGATGGCCCACCGTGCCGGTGCCGGCCAGCGCCGCACCGTCGAAGACGGTGGTGAGCGCGGAAGCGGCGATCGAACCGTTGACCACCAGAACCCCCTCCTCGACCTTCGTCTCGCCGGTATAGGTGTTCTGGCCGAACAGGCCCAGCGCGCCTTCGCCCAGCTTCGTCAGGGAACCGGCGCCGGAGACCACGCGGCCGATCGCCACTGCGTTGTCCGCCTCGGCGACCTCGATGCCGCCCCCGCCCGCTTCCAGCACGACGGCACGGTCGAGCACCGCCATATCGGTGCCGGCGATGCGCAGCGTGCCGTTGTCGAGATGCAGGCCGGCCGCCGAGGTGCCAAGCGCGGCATCCTCGTCGACGATCAGCGTGCCGCCGTCGGTCACCAGCGTCGCGCCGATGAAGCTGTGGTCGTCGATGCAATAGTCGCGGATCGCCTGCTGGAAGCGCGGGTCGGTGCTGGTGCAGTCGAGCAGCGTCTTCTTTTCCTCGAGCGTCAGCCCGGTGAGGATCGGCTTGCCGTTCTCGTCGGCGATCTGCCCGAGATAGACGTCGGTGCGCATGTTGTTGCGCGTGAGGTAGAATTCCTTGCCCTTCTCCTCGAACACGGCGGCATCGGCGCCCCATACCAGGCGGGTCTTCTCGACATCCTTGTCGTCCACCGTCTCGGTATAGGTCTCCAGCGCCGGACCGATCCATTTGAGCGTATGGGCCACCGGCTCATGGTCGGAAAGCGGCGCCTTGGTGCCGTCGGGCTTGGTCACATAGACGTCCTTAATGACGCCGGAATACGGATCTTCGGGATCGTCGACGATGGCGTACCACTTGCCGAAGGGCCGCGAAGCGAGGAAATGGTCGATCTTGACGCGATGCCAGCTTCCCCAGGTGTTGGTGTCGTCCTCGCCGGCGGAAGGCCAAGTGCCGCTGCCGTCGTTGAGTTCGTGCGGGGCGAAGGCTTCACGCTCGCGCTCGGTCTGGAGCAGCATGTACTGCTTCTTCAGCACGTTCATGGTCTGCGCGAGGTTGCCCTCGACGGGGTAAGTCTCGTCGGCGAACAGCCCGGTCGGGATCGGCGCGCTGTCGATGGCCGACGAACCCTTGCCGCGCCAGTCCGCGATGATCTTGTCCAGCGCGGCATCGTCCGTCGCATACTGCTTCAGCAGGTCGTAGTAGAAGCTGTTGTTCGGGTTCTTCGTGTAGAGGCGCAGGAAGAACTCCTGCTGCTCGACCGAGTGCAGCCCGCGCTCGGACACGTCGCCCGCGTTGAAGTCGCCGACCAGAATGACCGGCGCGGCGGAACTCGCCGCCCATGCATTGAGGCCCTTTGCTTCGGCGATGCGCTTGGTGACGGTGTCGCTGTAGTCGAGATGCACGCTGCCGATCACCGTCTTCGGCCGTCCATTCGCCTCGTCGGCGACGGTGTAGCTCACATACCGTCCCTGGCTGGTCACGCCGGGGGTGGTGTAGCTGCCGAAGGTGCCGGGCAGGCGGGAGATGACGCCCACATCGCCGATCTGGTTGCTGCCATAGCTTCCCAGTCCGGCACTCTGGAGAATGCCCGGAATGTCGGTGACGTAGCGGCTGCCATTGACCTCCTGGAAGGCCAGCACGTCGAAATTGCCGTTGATCATGAAGTCGGAGGTGACGGCCGGAGTCTGCTTGAACTGGTTCCAGATGTTCAGCGTGAGAATGCGGAGCGTCCCGTCCTCCGCCTGTCCGGCGGTGGTGGCCACAACCGTCATCGCGGCGCCGCACAGGAGCCGCGAGGTCAGGGTGGCGAGGCTGAAGTCACGTCGATGGCGGGTTTTCCTGAGTGTCATCGTGCAGTCCCCATGCGCCCGGAAGTGCCGCACCCGCCCGGAAAGCGACGATGGCTCCCGGATGCTGGGGTCGGCGTTGATTGAGGACTGTTGCTTTGGCAGATCACTATGTCACTTAGATAACATTTCGGACTGCGGCGACGCAGCGCCAGAGACGTCGCGCCATCGGGCGTCTCGGCAAAACGGAGGGTTTTGAGGGATCGTCGATGCGGCGCATCCTGCAAGGCTCGTAGCCGACGCCGCAGGCTGGAACCTCTCAGGCAAGCCCCTTCCGTTCGGTCCCATATTATTGATTTAAGTTAGTATTTTTACGTGAAGAGCGACAATTCCATGGACAATGACGCTACGTCAGAGAGACCTCACGCCGCAGCAATGGAACCCGGCGCACGTTCATACGCAGCGCGGCGGAAGCTGCCCGAAATCAGCGCGCTGGTACGCCGACCGCGCGACACACACCAAAATGTCTGACAAGCAACATTCTTGGCGACATTGTTGCGGGCCGAGGCACCGCCGCAGCAAAAAGGGCAGGGAAATCCCCCTGCCCTTCCGTTCGCTCAGTTGCGAGACCGGCTGACGCCGGCCGATCACCAGCGGCTTTGATGGCGATCGCGCCCGATCAGATAGCCGACGACGACGCCCGCCAGCGCGGCCGTAACCATGCCGGGCAGCACGTCGATGCGGTTGGCGACCGCCGCATTCCCGGCGGCATAGAGCCCCGATGCCCGATCGGCGGCGTCGTGGACGCCTTCCCGAAGGGCCTCTCCGGCGGCAGACACGTTGCGGCCGGTCTCGCGCAGCAGCGCGTCCGCGCTGGAAGGAAGAGTCTCGTTGATTTTGTTGGCGTCGGCCATGGGAATGCTCCTGCTCACATGAACTGCCGGAACAACGCCTGCCGCCGACGAGCGTTCCCGTCGACCTCACCCCCCGCGAACGACGAAAGGCGCGATGATCTGCTCCTCGCAATCCTCCGTGGTGCCGGCCTGCCAGGACTGCACGAAGAACCGGCCCGCTGCGCCTAGGCCGATGATCGGCGTGTGCCAGATTCCGCGCCGGTAGACCACGCCGCCACCGCGAAAATGAAACGCCCGCAGCGAGGCGGGGTCGGGGCGGCCCTTCCCGTCATCGAGCGCGACGGCGAGGACGAACTCTTCCGCATGCATCGCCACGATGGCCTGCTGCGAGAAGACATGACGCTCCATCATCCGAACCACCAGCGGCAGCGCCTGCGGTGCCGTCTCGAACACCGAAGCGATGAGCCGGCTTGCCGGCCGGGTGTCGGCATCGATGCGCGCAATGTCATAGCGCAGGGCGGTGCCGGCATTGACATGAACCGGATCGGCGGCACCTGCGCTGACGAGATGGCCGTAAGGACGGAAAAGGACCGGGGTGACCGCCTGGAGCCGCAGTTCCAGCCGCCCTTCAATATCGGTGTTCTCGCTCAAGCACGCCTCGTACCGTGGACACTTGCGCTCGCCCGGCAAGTGCGTCAATCGAACCTTCTCGGGGGCAGCGAAGTGACCAAAATTTAAACTGGTCAGACCGGCTCCAACGATGCCATCCTCGCAGCGAGTGTCGGAATTTAGCCAGATGCGTAAAATGGTGCAAGGTAGCGACGAGCATATTGGTCAGACCGATTCATCGGGCAAGAGGCGCCGGACGCCCGCCCCGACGGCAGCCCAGTTCGCCGTCAGCGCGCTGCAGAAGCTGATCAAGGAACGGCAACTGGAGCCGGGCGCGCCGCTGCCCCCGCAGCGCGATCTGGCGCGGGACTTCAACATCAGCCGCGCCACGCTGCGCGAGGCGCTGTCGATCCTCGCGACGATCGGGCTCATCTCCATCGAGCCGGGACGCGGCACCTTCGTGCGGGCCACCGCCGAGGGCGGGGAAACCGCGCCCGCCCCTTCCTGGCGCTTTGCCGCCCGCTATTCTCCGGCCGAGGTCTACCAGTTCCGCTACATCGCCGAGAGCCATGCCGCCAAGCTGGCGGCGATGACCCGCACCGAGGCGGAGATCGAGGAGCTGAAGGAGAACCTTCAGGCCTTCCGCGCCGCCGCCCAGGCGCAGGACTTCGCCGCCTTCGCGCAGATCGATTTCGAGTTTCACAAGCTGGTCATGCGCTTCTCGCGCAACCGCCTGCTCGCCGACATGCACGACAATTTCGGCCGCGTGCTCTTGGAGAGTTCGCGGCTGCCGGTGCGGCGCGACAAGCTGTGGGAGCCGGTGATGGAGCATGAACGCGTCGTCGAGGCGTTGACCATGGGCGACCCGGAGGGCGCCGGCTACTATATGCGCCGCCATCTCAGCCGCACGGCGGACCGCGCGGGCATCACCCTGACCGAATTCGTCTGAGCTTTGGGCGCCGCGGCCCCCACCGCGGCACGAACAGCGAAAGGAACGCGCATGGCCAAGGAAATCTTCGTCTCCTACGGCATCGACGTCGACGCGGTAGCGGGCTGGCTCGGCTCCTATGGCGGCGAGGACAGCCCCTGCGACATTTCCCGCGGCGCCTTCGCCGGCAGGGTCGGCAGCCCGCGCCTGCTGCGGCTGTTCGAGAAATGGGGCATCAAGACCACCTGGTTCATCCCGGGCCATTCCATCGAGAGCTTCAGGGCGGAGATGCAGGCGGTGGCCGATGCCGGGCATGAGATCGGCATGCACGGCTACAGCCACGAGAACCCCATCGCCATGACTCCGGAGCAGGAGGAGGCGATCTTCGACAAATGCGTCGAGCTCATCACCCAGCTCGCCGGCAAGCCGCCGCGCGGCTATGTGGCGCCGTGGTGGGAGTTCGGCTCCAAGACCAACGAACTGCTGAAGCAGAAGGGCATCAAGTACGACCACTCGCTGATGCACAACGACCATCACCCCTATTATGTGACGGTCGGCGACAGCTGGACCAAGATCGACTATTCGCAGCACCCCTCCGCCTGGATGAAGCCCTATGCGCAGGGCGAGGAAACCGACCTCATCGAAATCCCGGCCTCCTGGCATCTCGACGATCTGCCGCCGATGATGTTCATCAAGGCGGCGCCGAACAGCCACGGCTTCGTCTCGCCGCGCGACATCGAGGACACGTGGCGCGACCAGTTCGACTGGGTCTACGAGAATTACGACTACGCCGTCTTCCCGATCACCATCCACCCCGACGTGTCGGGCCGCCCGCACGTGCTGAAGATGCACGAGCGGCTGTTCGACTACATCAAGGGCCATGAGGGCGTGAAGTTCGTCACCATGGAGGAGATCGCCGACGATTTCGCCCGGCGCTTTCCGCGCAGCGGCACCGCCCGCCCGAAGCCCTGAGGCGCGGCCATGTGCGGGCTTTGCGGCGCCTTCGCCGGCAGCGACCACTGGACCGCCGGCACAGGAAGCGCCGGCGGTACGCCGACGGCGGAGCGCCGCGCACGGGCAGCGGCGGCCAACGAGGTGCTGCAGCTCTACGGGCTGCGGCTCGACGAGTGGGCGGGGCGCTTCACCCTGCGCTCGCGCACCGGCAGCATGGCCGTGGTCGAGCATTTCGGCACCCTGTGGCCGGCGGCCGAGAAGCTCGCCGGCCGGCCGTGCGACCCGCTCGACCCGGCGGTGATCGCGCGCATCGAGCGAGGCGGATGAGCACGCCGCCCGCCCCCGCCGGGAAGCTGCCGGTGCATGTGCTCACCGGCTTTCTCGGCGCGGGCAAGACCTCGCTGCTGCGCCGGCTGCTCGCCTCGCCGGCCCTCGCCGATACCGCCGTGCTGATCAACGAGTTCGGCGAGGTGGGGCTCGACCATCTGCTGGTCGAGACGGTGGACGAGGACGTCGTGCTGCTGAAGAGCGGCTGCGTCTGCTGCACGGTGCGCACCGACCTCAAGGATGGTCTCGTCCAGCTGATGGAGCGCCGCCGGAACGGTTCGCTGCCCGCCTTCGGGCGGGTGGTGCTGGAAACCACGGGCATCGCCGATCCCGGCCCCATCGTCGCCACGCTGACCGCCGACCCGATGCTGCGCCATCAGTTCCGCCTCGGCGGCATCGTCACCGTCGTCGACGTGCCGAACGGCGCGTCCAATCTTGCCGCCTTCCCGGAATCGCTGCGGCAGGTCGCGGCGGCAGACCGGCTGGCGATCAGCAAGGGCGACCTCGCCACCGCCGCCGAGACGGCCGCTCTCGAAGCGCACCTCGAAGCCCTCAATCCCAGCGCGGCCCGGATCGCGCTGCGGCCGGACGAGGAGCCCGACAGCGCGCTGCTGCTGGGCGATCCGGCCGATGACGCGCACCGGGCCGCCGAGGTCCGGCGCTGGATCGCGTCGGCGCGCGAACGGCAAAGCGGGTGGCGCTTTCACGGCCATGCGGCGCACGAGGCCGGCCGGCACGGCGATATCCGGACCTTCGTCATCCGCGCCGAGGCACCGCTGGCCTGGCCGCGCTTCGCGCTCTGGCTCTCCATGCTGCTGAACCGCCATGGCGGCGAGATCCTGCGACTCAAGGGCCTGCTGTCGATCGAGAACGTCGCCGAGCCCGTGGTCATTCAGGGCGTGCAGCACCTCGTCCATGCCCCCGAGCATCTGAAGGCGTGGCCCGACGGCGTCTCCGGCACGCAGATCGTGATGATCGCGCGCGGCCTAGATCCGGCGCTGGTGCAGCGCTCCTTCGACGCCTTCACCGGCGCCGGATTGGCTCAGTAGCGCCCGACCAGCAGCCCGCCATCCACCGCGATCACCTGCCCGGTCATGTAGCGCGCCGCCGGCGAGGCGAGGAACAGGATGACGTCGGCGATGTCCTCGGGCTCGCCGACCCGTCCGAGCGGAATGAAGGAAGCCGCCTGCTCCAGCCCCTCGGGGCCAAGCGAATGCTCCCGCGAGAGCGCCTGCGCGGTCCGGATATAGCCCGGCGCGACGCCGTTGACGGTGATACCGTCGCCCGCCAGTTCCACCGCCAGCCCGCGCACCAGCCCGACGACGCCGGCCTTGGCGGCGGAGTAGTGCACATGCTCGTCCCAGCCATAGGCGACGCCCATGATGGAGGAGAGCGCCACCACCGTGCCGGCCTTGCGCGCCCGCATGCCGGGAGCAGCGGCGCGCACGAGCCGCATGATGCCCTTCAGGTCGACGTCGAAGGTGCGGTCCCACGCCTCGTCGCTCATCGCGTCGAGCGGCACCTTTTTGGCGATGCCGGCATTGGCGACGAGCGCGTCGATGCGCCCGTGGCGCGCCTCCACATCCGCGACCAGCACGTCGGTCGCCGATGTGGACGTGACGTCGAGCGGCGCGAACTCCGCCCGGCCGCCGGTCTCGAGAATGGCGCGGGCGACGTCACGCCCCTCGGCCTCCAGCACATCGGTGACGACGACGTGATAGCCGGCGCGGGCGAAAGCCAGCGAGGTCGCCCGGCCGATGCCGATGCCCGCCCCGGTGACGATGACGACCGGCGAGCCGCTCATGACGTGCCCCCGGTCGGCACGGCATAGGGGGAGAGCTCGCGCTTGAGGAAGCCGCCATCGCCGGGCGCGCCGACGATGCGCCCGTCTTCCGCCATCACCTTGCCGCGCAGCAGCGTCATGACCGGCCAGCCGGTGACCGCCATGCCCTCGAAGGGCGTGTAGTCGGCTCCGTGATGCATCAGCTCCTGCCGGATGGTCTCCTTGCGGTTGGGGTCCCACAGCACGATGTCGGCGTCGAAGCCGGGCGCGATGGAGCCCTTCCTTGGATAGAGGCCGTACATCTTGGCGTGGTTGGTGGAGGTGAGCGCCACGAACTCGTTGAGCGTGATGCGCCCTTCCACCACGCCCTTGGAGAACAGGATCTGCAGGCGGGTCTCGACACCGGGAATGCCGTTCGGCACCCAGCGGAACGAGGTGCGCGCCTTCGGGTTCAGCTTGCCCATCTCGCCCTCGTAGAAGAAGGCGCAGTGGTCAGAGGAGAAGGTCTGGAACACGCCGGTGCGGATGCCCTCCCAGATGGCGTCCCAGCTGGCATGGTCGCGCGGCGGCGGCGAGCAGACATATTTGCCGCCGCTCTCATCCATGTTGAGGCCCTTCATGTCTTCGGCGGTCAGCGCGATGTATTGCGGGCAGGTCTCGCCATAGACCTTGAGCCCCTTCTGCTGCGCCCAGCGGATCTGCTCCATCGGCTCGCGCCCGGAAACGTGCACCACTATGATCGGCACGTCGGTCAGCTCGGCATGGCTGATGGCGCGGTGCGTCGCCTCGCGCTCCACCGATTGAGGGCGGGAGGTGCCGTGATAATAGGGCGCCGTCTTGCCAGCCGCCTCCAGCTTCTGGGTCATGAAGCGGATGGCGTCATAGCCCTCGCAATGGACCATGACCAGCGCGCCGCAGCCGCGCGCGCAGTCGAACACTTCCAAGAGCTGGCGGTCGTTCAGCACCAGGTCGTCATAGGTCATGAACACCTTGAACGAGGTGTAGCCATCGCCCACCAGCGCCGGCAGTTCCTGCCCCAGCACGCTGGGCGACGGATCGGAAATGATGAGGTGGAAGCCGTAGTCGCAATAGCATTTGCCCTCGGCCTCCTGGTGATAGTCCATCACGCTCTGGCGCAGGCTCGCCCCGCGCGGCTGCAGCGCGAAGGGCAGCACCGTGGTGTTGCCGCCGGCGATAGCCGAGCGGGTGCCGCTCTCGAAATCGTCCGCCATGGCCGGGCCGCCGAAGGCCGGCTGGGCGAGGTGCACATGGCTGTCGATGCCGCCGGGCATGACCAGCAGGCCCGAGGCGTCGATCACCTTCGCCCCGTCCGTCAGTCTTTCCGCTACCGCCACGATGCGCCCGTCGCGGATGCCGACATCGGCGCGCACCGTGTCCGAGGCGGTGACGACGGTGCCGCCGCGGATGACCGTATCGAATTCGCTCATGGGCGCCTCGCTGGATGCGTCGGGGATAGAAGCGGGATCAAAGCATGATGTCGCCGCCATTGGGCGACAGTGTCTGGCCGACATAGAAGGCGCCGGCCGCGGAGGCGAGCATCAGGATGGTGGGGGCGATTTCCGACACCTGGCCGAAGCGGCCGAGCGGAATTTCGGTGAGCTTGCGGGCGCGCCATTCATCGGTCAGCCCGCCCAGCAGTACGGTCTCGGTGGCGCCGGGGGCGATGGCGTTGACCGTCACCCCATGCGGCGCGCCCTCATAGGCAAGCGCGCGGGTGAAGCCGACGATGCCGGCCTTGGCGGCGCAGTAATGGGCGAGCGCCGGGGCGCCGCGATAGGCGAGTTGCGAGGCGCAATTGATCACCCGCC
Organism: Pseudomonadota bacterium; assembly: GCA_023434095.1. GTDB lineage: Bacteria > Pseudomonadota > Alphaproteobacteria > Rhizobiales > Xanthobacteraceae > Ancylobacter. Next base: position 33,109 of record JAEYTJ010000207.1, read on the forward strand.
CATAGCCGCGCGCCAGCATGGCGGGAAAGAATTGCCGCGTGACGAGGAAATGCCCGCGCAGATGCACGCCGATCATCCGGTCCCACTCCTCGATGGAGAGGTCGACGAAGGCCTTGTCGCCGCCGATGCCGGCCATGTTGACGAGAATGTCGACCTGCCCGAGCCTCTCCTTCGCCCAGCCGGCCATGGCCTCCACCGCTGCCGCGTCGGCGACGTCGCACTCGGTGCCGAAGACGCGATGGCCCGCCTCGTTCAGCCGGGTTTGCAGCGCGTCGGCATTGGCGCCGTCGCCGGCATGGCAGAAGGCGATTTCGGCGCCGTAGCGGGCGAACAGTTCCACCACTTCGCCGCCAATGCCGCGGCTACCGCCGGTGACGAGGGCCTTGCGGCCGTGAAGCGAGAATTCCTGCATGGGTCAAAGTCCTCAAGACCTGCGGGCGGCGATCCAGTCCGCATAGGACCGGATGCCGGTTTCGAGGTCGAACTGCGGGGCGTAGCCGAGATCGCGGGTTATGGCGGAGATGTCGAAGCGCCGGTGCACCTCGTCCACCGGGTCGGGACCCGGCGCGAGGGCGATATCGGCCTGAGGCAGCACCCGCCTCACCGTCTCCCCGACCTCGCCCAGCGTCACATAGGTGCCGCCGGTGGCGGTGTAGACGCGCCGCGCCGGCGCGGGCGTGTCGAGCGCCAGCAACAGGGCGGCGACCGCGTCCTCGACATGGATGAACTGGCGGTGGAAATCCTGGCCGAAGGGCAGGCGCGTCGGCCGGCCAGCCAGCGCATCCTCGATCATGGTGCGGATCACGCAATCGGTGGTGCGTCCCGGCCCGTAGACCCAGGACAGGCGAATGGCGAGCGCATCGACGCCGAACTGGCGCCAATAGGTCCACAGCAGCGCCTCGCTCGCCGCCTTGCTGCCGCCATAGACCGAGGTCGGCCGCAGCACCACGTCTTCCGGCACCGGCCCCTCCGGCGTGTCGCCATAGGCGCTGGTGGAGGAGCAGAAGACCAGCCGGCGCAATTGGTGAATGCGCGCCAGCTCCAGCATGTTGGCGGTGCACACCACATTGACCTGCACCATGGAATAAGGGTTGTCGCGCGCCACCATGGGCCCGGAATGGGCACCGCAATGGACAATGGCGTCGAGCGGACATTCCGCCGCGATGGCGTGCAGGCGGTGAATGTCGGTGAGGTCGCAGGCGATCAGCGGCAGTCCCTCGCGGGTACGTTGCACGAGGTCGATGGCGACCACTTTGCGGCCCCGCGCCTCCAGCGCGCAGCGCACCGCATTGCCGATCAGCCCGGCGCCGCCGGTGACGAGGACATGGCGCTCCATCACGCGGTTCCCGCAAGACGCCGGGCCTCGGCCCGGTCGCGCTGGAGC